>PLXG01000070.1 GCA_003153195.1 Myxococcales bacterium | reverse complement strand
CTCGGCGCCGTCATCGGTGACGAACACTTCACCGTGCTGCGTCGGATTCATAGTGCCGGGATCTACATTGATATAGGGATCGAGCTTCTGAATCGTGACTTTGAGGCCGCGATTTTCCAGCAGCGCGCCGATCGATGCCGACGCCAAGCCCTTGCCCAGCGACGAGACAACGCCGCCCGTGACCAGAATGAACTTGGTTTGCTTGCCCCGCGATTTCGACAAAGCCGAGTCCGCGCCCTTGCTGTGTGGCATTCGCTAACCCCTCGTTATCAGACTGGTATTTGATGCTCTACTTGGGAAGTCACCTTATCGCTCGCGCTTATTAAAGTCAACGATCAACGTGCGTTTGGAGGCCTAGTGTTGGATGATTTCGTCGCCTCGGTCTGCGTGCTATAGGAACCGGCGCCGTGAACCGCCAAGCTCAGCCCGCCGCATGACCTGGAACCAATCCCTGAAATTCGCCCGCAATTGGGTGGGGGACGGAATCATCGAAGCGATGACGCGGCACCCCGCCCTCGAGCCGTGGGTGATTCGATCAGGACAGCTCATCCACAAGGTGCCGTGGCTCGGCACGCTCTATCGTCATGTTCGTCTCGGGCTTGCGCGAAATACGGCGCTCATTCGATCGATCGAGATCGGACCGCATCAGCTCTGGTTCGACGTCTCCCATTTCACCGCTTCATCGGCGTACTTCTTGGGTTCGCCGTACGAGCCCGACGTGACTGCGCATCTTTTCTCGGTGCTCGCGCCGGGAGATGTCTTCGTCGACGTGGGCGCCAACGTCGGTTACTTTACGGTCCTCGCCGCGCTAAAAGTGGGTTCCGCGGGACGGGTGATCGCCTTCGAGCCCAATCCGGCACTACTCCCGCGGCTACGCCAACACCTTGCGATGAATCATCTGGAAGATCGGGTGCAGATCGAGACCTGCGCGTTATCCAGCCAGTCGGCCGACGCAGTGCCGTTCTACATTTCGCCCGATCGGCAAAACGATGGACTATCCTCGTTGCTTTTGCGCGACGTACTTCGCGCAGGAGAGCGCGTCGAGATTTCGACTTCGACCTTCGATGATTGGATCGATCGCGCGAGGCCGTCTCGCATCGACTTGGTCAAAATCGACGTCGAGTGCGCCGAGCACGAAGTGGTCAGTGGGATGCGACGCACATTCGAAAAAATGCCGCCGCGTTCGATCGTCTGTGAGACTTCGATCGGCAGCGCCGCCGACCTCATGCTGATCGAGGTTGGCTACCAGCGACTGAACAGCGCGCAGTCCTCCGAAGTGAGGAACCTCGTTTACGCGTGGCCGCAAGCGACCCGATCAAAATGAGCGATCCCATTCAAGATCGGGCGCCGCAGCTGTCGGTGATCATCCCGACGCACAACAACGTCGCCATGCTCGAGCGCTGTCTCGATAGTTGGCGCCGGCACGCATCCGATCAGCCGGTCGAGCTTTTGATCATTGAAGACGGCTGTAAGGACGAAACGATCTGCTATCTCGAACGCGTGTCGGCGACCGACTGGGGCAAGCGTACGTTGCGCTTCTTCCACGAGGACGACGTTCATCAGTTGCGTTGTACCAATCGCGGATTCGTCGAAGCGCGAGGAGCGCTGTCGGTGGCGTGGGAAGACGACATGATGCTCGAGACCTCGTGGTTCGTGCCCGAGCTTCTCGACATATTTGAGCGTCATGCCGACATCGGACTTCTGGCTCTCAATCGCGGGCTGTGGTGTCGGCCGCTCAAGCATCCCATCACCGCGTGGGCCGAGCTCCACGATCCCGATCATCTGGTGAGCACGCTCGGCACCGGCTCGATCCTCAATTGGATACGGCTCACCGAAGTCGACATCGTGATCCGTCCGTGGGTGGTGCGACGAGATTGCCTCGACCGAGTCGGTCTGCTCGACGAAGCATTTTGTCCGACCGAATGGGACGAAGCCGATCTGGCCTATCGCATTCGCGGCGCTGGATACAAAGTGGCGGTCTATTCCTACGAGCGTCACGGGGCGTTCACGCACGTGGGTGCGGCGACCATCGGTCGCATGACACCCGAGTCACATCAGCGAATGGTGCTGCCGAACGGTCAGCTATTTCGCCAGCGCTGGGAGTCGACCATCGCCGCCGAGCAAGATCGACCGCTCAAAACCTGGTGGCGAAACGCTCCACCCGCGAGCTTGCCGCAGCTTTTTTCGCGCGGTTTTCAATTCGGCGTTCGTCGTGCACTAAAGAAGCTCACGCATAAATGAGCGCTACTTCGCCGCGCCGAATCGATAACGATCACCTTCACGCCGTCTGCTCTACACCGCTGGAGATTCGAGCGAGCGTTTTGCGGCGGTGAGCGTTTCGGCGCCCAAGACCAAAGAGATTGCGCGGGTAATCGAGCGGGTGATGTCGCGCGGAAAGTCGAGCGATCGCGTTCGTGCATTCCGCTGCTCGAGAAAAACGTCCACGCGGTCTATTCGAATCTCGATCAGCTCTCATCGCCGGTCGACGTGATCTCTGCTTTTGATTTCGTCGAGCACCTTTACGACCTGCCCGGATTCCTCACGCAATGTGCGGAACGTCTGAGCGCCAAGGGAATCTTGCTGATCGTGACCGGCGACGTCGACTGCGTCTGGTCGCAACTCACGGGCGCCAACTGGTGGTACGCTCGCTATCCGGAACATGTCGGTTTTCCATCGAGGAAGTTCTGGCAGAATCAGCGCGCGTTTCGGCTGGTGGAGCGACTGCCGACCTTCGCTAACTCGACGTATGACCGGCCGAAAGTGCGCGTGGCCCTCGATCTACAGATATTCCAGGGTCACGTGCGCATCGGGCGTGTAGAGCGGCTCGTGACCAAGCGGTACGGCGCGAACGCCGAGCTCGGCCAGAAGCGCGTCGAACGATTGAGGGGTAATTCCCATCTGCGACCACAGTTGCGGATGCACTTCGAGCACAATCTTTAGTCGTCCCCGCCCCCGCGCGATGGTCTCACGCGCACCGGCCAGCACCGCCTGCTCGAAACCCTGCACGTCCATTCGAATCAGATCGGGTGCGACCCCTTGCTCGTGGCAAATTTGATCGAGCGTCACGATTGGCACCGTCGCAGTTCCGCTCGCTTGGCCATCCGGATCTTGTCCACCCAGCGAATTTCGATATGGATCCGAGTGCAGGTGCAGCGTTGCACTGCCCGACTCTGCGCCGAGCGCGCACTCGAACAGCTGAACGCGATCGGCTACGTCGTTCATCTGCAGATGGCTGCGCAAAAACGGAACCATGGCCGGCGTCGGCTCGAACGCCAGCACGCGTCCACCCGGGCTGCTCCAGCGCGCCGCCAACGTCGCGTAGACTCCTAAAAAAGATCCGATGTCGACGACCACGTTTCTCGGTCGAATGTTCTGACGAAGAAATTCCATTAGCTCTGGCTCGACTTCGCGCGCCACCAGTCGCCGCATGCGCGGATCGATGTGCAGCGGCTCGCCGTTCACCGGCCAAGAGATCCCTTTGCCCAGCGCGGCGATTCCGAGCAAGCGCTCGTAGCCGGGACGGAGCTGGTTCACCAGGGCGCTATTTCTCCCGAGCCGCGCCGAAAAGCGCGAGCCCGCATGGGCGATCCAGCCGGTCCACTTCTGCACCGGCGAAGTATACGGGAGCGACTCCGCCATGCCGAGCGCGAAAGATGATTACCGTCGGATATTGATTTCGCTACAGACTGGGCGTGCCGGCTTTGTGGTAGCCGCGCAGAACTCCGCGCGCGACCAGCTGACCGTTCTTCTCGAACACTTCGATGCGAATTTGTCCGACACCACGCGCAAAAGTGGTGACGGTTCGACTATCGGGGTGAGATTCCTCGACCACGATGCAGTCGTCGTAGAGCGCGGCCGGAACTTCGACCTTGGCTTTGACTTCGAGAATTTTTGCCTGACCGCCATCGGGCAGCGACCAAGTGGCGCCACTTTCGAGCGGAGTTTTGAGGGCGATGGTTCCCGAACTTTTTCGCGTTAGCGTATCCGGCGAGATGTCGTACAGCTGTCGCGAGGCGCCGGTGTCGACGACGGCGATCGTTCCTTCGCGCGTGGTCACCTTGGCAATGGCCAGCGTCTTTTCGCCGGTGGCCGGATCGACCATCTCGTAGGCCCAAGTGTCTCCCACTTCGAGCGGTGAGAAATCGGTGACGAAGTTGGTCAGCGGAACTTTCACCACTGCCGACTGCGCGCATCCGGCGAGAAGCAAGGCGAAGGCTGCTCGGCGCGTCGTCATCGCGAAATTGTTAGCACGGAAACGAGTGCGAAGAAAAAAAGGCATCCGCCGACGACGACGGTGACCATCCAGTCGACGCCGGTTGCATCGAGAATTTCCCGCGCGCGCGGCGCTGTTTCAGGGGTTTTGAGGAGAATGCGAGCGGCCTTGCGCGCAGTGAAAATATCGCCGCGGCCGAGGGCCTCTTCTGCACTTGCCAGGTTCATGTCCGAAAAGACGGATGCGGTCACGCCGCTTGGGTCGCCGACCAGAGCTGCTTGTTGTGATTCACCAGCGTCTTGGCGCGCTCATCGTCTTGACGCCAGATGTGAATGGCGTCGTACGGACAGTCGAGCTCGCACACCGTGCAGCCGGTGCACTTTTTCTGATCGACCACGGCAACCGTGGCAGCAATACCGGCCGCACCAATGATCGAGTTCGGCGCTTTTTCCATCGAGATGCAATCGAACGGACAGGCGTTGACGCAATAGACGCAGCCGGTGCATTTCTCCAGCTGAACGAACGCTTTGGGGCGCTCCTGCGCTTTGAGTTGTTGGCAAAGCACGTCGTAGGTATCGAGAATTGCGTCATCCGGACAAACGACGCCACACGCTCCGCAATCGATGCAGAGACTTGCGTCGATGTAGTACATTTCCTTTTTGACACCGTGAATCGCAGCCGTCGGACAGCGGCGCTCACACGCCGAGCAGCCCGTACAGCTGTCGATGATCTTGAAGGACATGTCCTATTAATAGACGATAGAAGGCCACGAGGCAAGCTGTGCTACAGAGCCTACATAAGAAGCTAAGATCTCGGGAAGAGACGGTTTTCGACGTGGTCGGTGTGGGCGAATGCTCACGCGACGACGTCTGGGTGCTCACAGGCCCGTTTTCATTCGGGCAAAAGATCCGCGCCGAGCGCCACGAGCAGCTGGGCGGCGGGCAGGTGGCTACGGCCATGGTGGCCTGTGCGCGACTTGGACTGCGCAGCGCGTTTGCAGGATCGGTGGGTGCGGACGAGATCGGCGACGAGGTTCGCTCCGGCCTGATCAGCGAAAGCGTCGATGTGCGCGCGCTTCGGGTGGTGGCGGATGCGCACACGCGGTCGGCGCTGCTCTTGGTCGATGGCGGAAGCGGCGATCGCACCGTGATCGAATCGATGGATCCGCATCTGCGACGATCCCCACTCGAGGTCGATGTGTCAGTGCTCGATCGCACCCGCGTGCTGCATTTGGACCTCACCGATCTGACCGCGGCCACGCTGCTTTCGCGAGCGGCGAAGACGCGCGGCGTGATCGTGTCGCTCGATCTTGACCACCCGCGACCGGGGCTCGATGAGCTTCTGCCCTTCGTCGACATTTGCGTCACCTCACGCGATCTTCCGGAAGCGCTGACCGGCGAACGCGATCTCGGCGCGGCGCTGAAAAAGTTGCACGAACGAACCGGCGGATTCGTCGGCTGCACCCTCGGTGCCGACGGTGCAGCGGCGCTCGATGTGCGTGGCGAAGAGTCGCGTCTGATTTTTTCGCCCGCTCCAGTGCCGGCGCGATTGGTCGACACCACCGCTTGCGGCGACACCTTTCACGCGGCGATGATTCTCGCACTAATCGAAGGCCTTTCGGTCGCGGACGCGCTGCGATTTTGTAACGCCGCGGCATCGCTCAAGTGTCGCGATCTCGGACGACGCGGATGTCCGACGCGCGCCGAAGTCGAAGCGCTAATCCAGAGCCAATGATATTCTTTTGACGATGTCGTTCGACTTCGATCTGATCGTGATCGGTTCTGGCCCCGCCGGCGAAAAGGCCGCGGCCAAAGCGGCCTACTTCGGCAAAAAAGTTGCGGTGATCGAGCGTGGCCCTGGCGTCGGTGGTCAGTGCACCAAGGGCGGATTGCCTTCGAAGATCTTGCGCGAAAGCGCGCTCGCTTATGCCGGCGCCCGGCACAAGCTGATCGAGGTTTTCGAACCGGCGCCACGGCAATCGATGCAGATGTCGAGTTTTCTGCGCGCGGTCGACTCGGTCTGCGATGCACGCGACACACGCGTTCGCCGCAACCTCGACCGTCATCAGGTCGAGCTGCTCACCGGTTCGGCGACGCTCATCGATGCGCATCGAGTGCGACTCTCGACGCCCAACGACACCCGCGTGTTGTCAGCGGAAATTATCGTCATCGCCACCGGATCTCGGCCTTCGCGACCGGCGTTCATTCCGTTCGACGACCGGACAATTTTCTGCTCCGACACGATTCTCACCATGAAAACGCTTCCGCGATCGATGACCGTGATTGGCGGCGGCGTGATCGGTTCGGAATACGCGTCGATCTTCGCCACGCTCGGCGTGAGCGTCCATCTGATCGAAGAGCGCCACACCCTCATTGGATTTCTCGATGAAGAAATGGCCGGGCATCTTTGCGCCCAATTTAGCCGTCGCGGAGTCGCGCTCCATCTCGGCGAATCGGTCAGTCGCTGCGAACTATTGAAAGATGGCGGCGCGGCGGTCACTACCTCGAAGAGCGCAAAGATCGAAAGCGAGGTAGTTCTATTTTCCGGTGGACGACTGGCCAACACCGAAGAAATCGGCCTCGCCGAAGCGGGTGTAAAACTCGGCGACAAGGGCCGCCCTGTCGTCGACAAATTCTTTCGTACCAGTGTGTCGAACATCTACGCGATAGGCGACCTCATCGGATTTCCTGCGCTTGCTTCAACGTCCATGGAACAGGGACGCGTCGCGGTAGGTCACGCCTTCGGGCTCGACGACGGACGCGAACGCACGTTGGCCACGCTTCCCTACGGCATCTACACCATTCCCAGCGTTTCGATGTTCGGCAAGACCGAGCAGGCGCTCCGCGCCGATGGAAAACCTTACGTGGTCGGTCACGCCTCCTATGGCGAACAAGATCGCGGACGCTTGAACGGCGACGTCGAAGGCGTACTCAAGCTCATCTGCGATCGCGATACGCGACAGATTCTCGGGATCCATATTCTCGGCGATGGGGCCGAAGAGCTCATTCATCTCGGCCAAGCGTGCGTGCAGCTGGGCGGAACCGCCGACTACTTCTTACAAGCCGTGTTCAATTTTCCGACGATGTCGAGTCTCTACAAGGCCGCCGCGTACGATGTCCTGACCAATTTAGGGAAGCGCCAGAACTCGCTGCGCTAAAACTCGCCGCGCTTGACGCCGGTTTGCCACGCAGTGCGCTCGGTTGCGCGAGCTCCGTCGGAAAGGTTGGCCGACTGCTTGGCCGCGTGTGCCGCATGAACTGCGGCCGCTGCGATGGCGAAGTCGGCATCTTCGAGCTCGAGCGGTTTGAGCAGCTCCGCTTTTTCCTGCTCGATGAAACCGGTGTCGTATTTTCCGCTGCGAAAGACCGCGTTCTTCATCACGCGCCGATGAAACGCGAGATTGGTTTTGATGCCACCGACGCGATATTCGCTCAGCGCGCGCGCCATTCGGTCGAGTGCCTGCGCGCGATCTTCGCCCCACACGATCAGCTTGGAGATCATCGGATCGTAATAAACGCTGATCTCCGATCCTTCGAACACGCCTGAGTCGTCGCGCACGAACGGACCTTGCGGCTGACGAAGCGCGGTGATCTTTCCCGGCGACGGCAAAAAGCGCAGCGAGTCTTCGGCGTAGATGCGGCACTCGAT
>PLXG01000402.1 GCA_003153195.1 Myxococcales bacterium | reverse complement strand
CCACGACGAGACGAACTACCGGCTCGGTCACTTTGAAAGACGAGGTCGAACACGCGCGGCAAATCCTCGGCTGGTATGCCGATGCCGGCGTTTTCGATGCGAACACTGGCCGCATCTCCGTCGATCGTCACGTGGAGATGAATCACGGTCCCTTCGTGGCCGGTTTTCGCCGCATGCGCTAGTAGGTCCGATACGGCTTGTTCGAGCCGAGTTGGGTCGGCATAAAGCCAGATTGGCTCGGAGGGGATCGAAAGGTTGAGTTGTTGATTTCGTTGATCCATCAATCTCCGACAGCGTTCCTTGGCACGCGTTACAACGTCCGTCAAGCTGATCGGTTGTTTCAGCAAATCAATTTTGCCCCGGGTAATCCGCGAGGCATCCAGGAGATCGGTGAGCATCCGATGAAGCTCGCGCACTTGTATCTCGATGATGTCAATGGCTCGTTGCTTCTGAGAATTTGTCGTGGTCGGCAACCGCAAGAGTTCAACTGAGTTTTGGATTGGAGCCAAAGGATTGCGCATGTCATGGGCGATGATCGACAAGAGTTCCTCTTGCTCGCTCCGGGCCTTCTCGCGCGCTCGTTCCGAGGACTCGCGCTCGGCGCGCAGCGCCTCCTCGGTCTCCTGCAACCGGCAAAGAAGTGCAGCGAAGTCGACCTGGAGCGACTCACCCAGGCCTGCCGATTGTTGGATGGCTTGTACGGTCATGACCCGGCGTCTCGAAAGTTTTGCTGACTCTGCAATCGTTCGCGATAGGATTGGGCGATTGGTTTCCTGGGGTTATATCATTGAAGCCAAGTTGCCCGATGTCAATCGGGACATGCCTGTGAAGTGACTAATGGTCTCCCCGATGGAGCTTGTAGGGTGTCTACCCACCACGTCATGTGCGGTTCGCGATAGCGACAGCAAGATTTCTCGAAGGCGCGGATGGATGGGGACCTTCCGTGATTCTCGCGTTTTTGTTTCACCACCGCGACGAGAGACCACGTGGAGCCAATTTCCGTCGAGATCAACGTCTTCGATACGCAGCCGCTGCATTTCTCCGGATCGGATTCCGGTAAAGGCAAGCGTGGCGATCATCGCATTGAATTTGCCCTTGGTGCACGCCAGAACGGTGTCGATCTCATGAAGGCTGGGTCCCCCCTTTGGCTCCAGTCTCGGCTTGTTCAGCTTGATGTCTTCGATGGGATTCTCCAGCACGAGCCTGCGTCTTTTTGCCCACCGAAACAGTTGCTTGATCACGACGCCTTCGGTATACACCGTCTTGGCGTGATGGTTCGTTTTGCGCATCGCGCGAAATTTGTCGAAATGGATCGCTGTGAACTGTGTCATGCGTGTAATGTCGAGCGTTCGCAGGAACTCCATGAATTGCGCGAAGATCCCGCGATACTTGACGAGCGTTTTCGGCGCGCGGTCTTCTGTCGTCAGGTGCTCGATGTAGGCGTCCACGGTTTCCTTTACCGTGACGGTGGGCAGCGGGGGATGGTAGGAGCCGTCCACCAGGCTCTGGCAGCAGAGCATCGAGGTCTTACGCACCCAATCGCGGCGTTGGCGAATGAGCAGTTGCAGCTCGCGGTAGATAGGATCGACCGGCACCTGCATTAGCGCGCAGCCACTGACCGCAGCGCGATGAATGGCGGCGAGGTCGGTGTCGTCGGTCTTGTTGCCTGGATCGGTCGTGGTGCGATGTTGCTTCGAGGTGAAAGGATGGACGAGACGCACCTCGTCACCGTTGTCCGCGAAGAGACGTTGCGGAATGTGGTGATACCGGCCCGTGCGCTCGACGGCCACGATCAGGTCGCGCAGCTCGTGTTCCTGGCGAGCGGCCTTGAGCTGTGCCAGCGCGCGATCGAGTTCGGGACGGTTGTGTTCGACGGTCGTGGGAGGGATAAGAACTTTGCCGTAGAAGTCGCAGAGCATCCATTTGAAGCGTGCCTTGGCGCAATCGACGCTGACGATGCCGAAATGTTCCGGCCCGACCTTCTGCACGCGCGGCTGAATGACGCCGTTCGGCTTGTGCACGTTGACGACAAAACGCCGACCACCCTGACTGCGCGAACGTTTGGCTGCCATGAGTCACCTCCGGGAAAAAGGGGAGAAGATAAATCCCCATCATCCTCGAAGGCGGCTGGTTTAATCATTTTTTAGTGTTACTGACTACATACCAACGGTTCGGCGGCGCCCGCTCAGTAGATGGACTTGTACACCTCGAACGCTTCAAGGTAGGTGCCCTCCGGTTGCCGCAGGAAAATCGACCAGTTGTCCGCTAGCCCGCGGGTCTGTGACACCCGGGTATACGTTCTGTGCCGCTGGCTGGTGTGAGCCTGGATTGACAAGTCCTTCCGCTCGATGTCCACCTCTTCGAGCCTAGCGAAGAACGTCGGATGAAACCCGTTCGGCTTGGTGGAGGGCGATTGATAGAGCAGGACGGACCCGTGGAAGTCTCGCACCGCGGAGAGGGTGGACTCATGCACGGCTAAATGATCGGCGTGGGTGTCACCGCCCGCGTGTGACAGAACAACATCGTACTTGGGCCCCGCTCCACTCCCGCACAAGTGCTGCTCGATCTCCCGAATGAGTTGGTGCCCGTTCTCGTGCAACTGGCAGTCCGGGTACTGGAGTACCTCAATGTGGTGTACCCCGAGGAACTCCGCAGCGGTCCGTGCTTCCAAGCTGCGTGCGAAGGTGATCCTGGAGACGATCGCGGGAACGTGTCGATTGAAGGACGCCTGCCAGCGTCTCGGCATCAGCGAGCAGCGTTTCCACCAGTTGCGTGAGGAAATGATGGTGGCGGCAGTGAAGGCGCTCGAACCGGGCCACGCCGGCCGTCCTCCCGTGCCGAGCGCATGGAGGTACTCGACGTTCTGGGCGAACTCGGCCCCGCCACCAGCGTGGCAACCTTGTGTGACTGCTTCCCATAAATTCGCGGCAAGGGGACCGTCGCTTTCAAGCGACGGGTGAATTGCCGCCCGCTCCTGTGCAAGAAACCGAACTATTCCGGCCTAGAACCGGCTCAAGTCCTTGATTATGTATCTGTCATGCGTATAATACGCCGCATGGACACCAGATACGCCAAAAACGCCGGTGCAATCTTCTCGCTCAAGTACCAAATCGTTTGGTGCCCGAAGTATCGGCGGCCCGTTTTGACTGATGGAATCGACGAGCGGCTGCGCGAACTGCTGACCGAAAAAGCCGCCGAACTCGGCATGACGATTCACGCGCTGGAGATCATGCCCGATCACGTTCACTTGTTCGTCGAGGCCGACCCCACGCTCTGCGTTGCCGAGATCGTCAATCGGTTCAAGGGGTTTACCTCGCACCAGCTCCGCAAGGAATTTCCAGCATTGAAATCCAGGCTCCCGACGCTGTGGTCCCGAGCCTACTTTGCTTCGACCGTTGGGGCCGTCAGCGAAGTCACCGTCCGCCGCTACATCGAGAATCAAAAGGGCAAGTAGATGCGCCGTGCCTTCAAGTACCGCCTGTTCACCAACGCCAACCAGGAGCGCGAGCTTGCCGCCGCTCTGGAATCGCACCGCCGCCTCTACAATTTCTGCGTCGAGTGGAAGCAACACGCCTGGCAATGCGTCGGCGCGTCGATGAACTACTGCGATTTCTCCCGCTGGTTCAAGGCCGCGCGGAAAACGAACGCCTACTATGGCCGCCTCAATTTTTCTTCCGCCCAGGCGACCATGCGCCGGTGCGACAAGTCGTTCGCCAATTTCTTCCGCCGCGTCAAAGAAGGTGCGGCTAAGGTCGGCTATCCACGGTTCAAGGGGCGCGACTGGTTCGACAGCATCGAGTACCCCGCCTACCGCGACGGCATCCGGCTCATCGGCAATCGCCTGCGCGTGCAG
>PLXG01000372.1 GCA_003153195.1 Myxococcales bacterium | reverse complement strand
ATTGTCCGCGGACTCAATGGCCCCGATCGCTCCATCTTGGATCAACATATCGGTGACCCGGTCCAGATTGGACGCGGGGTCGATGACCCGTCCACCCTTCAAAATCAGCGTGCCCGGCACGGCAACGTTCTACCGGGTCCTCCGCCGAGAATCAAGCGTGGGAACGAGTGCAAATCCTGCTAAGATTAGGCACGCCGATGGCGAAAAGACACTTCGAGCTTCTGACTTCCGATGAGGCGGCCGCTCGTCAGTTGCGCTACTGGCTGTCTCGACCCGTCTCGGAGCGGGTTCAAGCCGTAGAGCTCATTCGGCAGGTCACGCTGCGGAGAACCCATGACCGTTCGCTTCCCACCCGACTGGAACGATCTTTTGCGATGTTTGAACTTACATCGGGTCCGGTTCGTGATCATCGGCGCACACGCGCTGGCCGCAATCGGGATTCCGCGAAACACGCTGGATCTCGACGTGTTCGTCGAGGCAACCACAGCAAACGCGGTTCGTCTACAAAAGGCGCTCACTGATTTCGGCTTCTCTGCGTTGGCTGCGCAAGCACTGCAGTTTGCACGAGGCGATCGAATGGCGGTGCTGGGGCGCGAGCCATTCCGTATCGACTTGCTCAATGCAATCTCGGGCGTATCATTTCGCGAAGCCTGGTCCGGGGCTGAAATTGGCAAGCTCGGCGCGCACCGCGTCCGATTCTTGGGGCGCAAACAATTCATCAAGAACAAGAAGGCGGCGGGGCGACCAAAAGATCGACTCGATCTGGCGCTCCTCGATGAAGCACAACCGAGGGCGCGTCGAGGCAAAGCGTAAAACAAGGGTTTTACCCTGCTAGCATACGGTACACTCCGGTCACGACGAGTTCGCCCCGTACTGTATGTCGAAAGTAACATCCACCCGCGGATGTGCGAAGGTGATTCCTGAGTTAGGCGATAGCGTTCCGTGAAAACTTCCGGTCAATCGACCGTAATAGTTACCCGCAGCGCCCTGGGGAACGCTGGTCAAAGTGAGGCCGCAATCCGGCCCGGCGATCGACCCCCATCCCTTAAGGTAATTGCCTAACAACGAGACGCCAGCTCCGAGCGGACCCGTTGTACACCCGGTGCCCACAGCACTGCCAAAACCGATGCCGAACCCACTGTCGGCTGAGTAGCCGGGTCCGTTTACGGTCATACTGATTTCCGGCAAGCCATCGCTGTTGATGTGAGAAACGGTGAATGGCTGGTTGTCGATTTGTAAGGTCACAACGTTAGGCGCGAGTGCAATCACCTGGCTCAGATCAGCGGAGGGCGCGTCGCCTAGATCCACGGAAGGCACGTCGCCTAGATCCACCGAGGGATCGGCCGAAGGGGCGGATCCTAGATCCACCGAAGGATTGGCCGAAGGTGCGGAACCTAGATCCACCGCGGAGTTTTCGGCCGTACGGTCGTCGGCCTTTCCGGTAACAGTTGCACTCGTAGGATTGACCGGCCCTTGCGCGTCGCCGCACCCGACAAGAGACAAAGTGAGAACGAAAGCCGAAAAATATTTCGGGGGTATCCGCATGTGCATTCCTCGTTGGCGCAGAACACAGCACAGCGCATGCCAGTTTTACATACGTGAAATTAAGCAGTTACAAGACGTCAACTATCAGAAGGCGCAAGCGTTCACGGGGCTCCACGCAGAAATATCAATGAAAGTTAGATGCTTATGAAGCGGCTAGCCGAGGCAGCCGAAACTGGGTCAGCTGACTCCATCTGGCAAGGTCGAGCGGGTTCAATGTCTTAAGCGACGCGAATGACCCGCGTCCCCAGCAGCTCGACCAGCTGGGCGGTGGCGCGTTCGACTTCGTCGCCCTGTTTGGATTCGAGCGTCACCTTCACGCGGTATTCAGAAGTGTCGAACCGCGGGTAGCTGCCCACCTGAACCGCCGGATGGGCGGCCACCACCGCATCCAAGTGCGCGGCGATCTCGCCCTCTTCGGCGTGGGTGAAGACATTGCGCAAAACATACGGCGCGTCGGCGAAACGATCGCGGATGGCCATCCACTTGCGACGGAAGATCTCCGGTACACCGGGCAGGATGTAGACGTTCTTCATGGCCACCACCGGCCAGTTGGCCGAATCGCCGTCGACGAAGTGCGCGCCTTCTGGCACATCGGCCATGCGCAGGTTACGTTCGTTGAGCCTCTCGCCGTAGTAGCCGCGGAGCAGGCGCTCGAGCTCGGGATGGCGCACGACTTTGCCGCCGAATGCGCGCGCGATGCCTTCCATGGTGAGATCGTCGTGTGTGGGCCCGACGCCGCCCGACGTAAACACGTGATCGAAGGTGTCGGAAAAGTTGCGTACGGTGGCGGCGATCTCGTCGAGAACGTCGGGAATGACGGTGATCTTTTTCAGCGCCACACCGAGCGATCGCAGATCCTCGACGAGCAGGCGCGCGTTTTCGTCGGCCACTTTGCCCGATAGAATCTCGTCGCCAATCAGGATGATTCCGGCCGTGCTCATTTTTGCGTTAGGATAGCATGATGAACAGGTACGGAATCGCCCTTCTATTTTCGAGTGCGGCGTTGAGCGCAACCGGCGTCGCGGCGGCGGCGAAACACGCCAAGATCGACGACGCCCCGCTCGGCGCACCGCCGGAGATCGGACACGTTCCCGAGCCCGAAGAGATGCCGCGCTTGCCCGAAGGGCTCAAGCTCGGCCCCACCAAGATCGATCTCGGCCACGATCTCACGCTCGACCTGCCGGCGGGCGACGTCTACTTCGATCCCACCCGCGCCAAGAAGCTACTCGAAGAGAGCGGCAGCTTTCACAACGACTCCATCCTGGGCCTGGTCGGCAGTCTGGAAAAAGATTCGAACTGGTTCGTCACCATCGACTACACCGAAGAGGGCTACGTCAAAGACGACGAGAAAGTCGACGCCGACGCGATCTTAAAAGCGATGCGCGAAGGCACCGAAGAAGAAAACAAGGAGCGCGTGGAAAAGGGATTTTCTGCGCTCACCATCGACGGCTGGAGCGAGCCGCCCAAGTACGAACGCGACCTGCATCATCTGGTATGGGCGCTCAAGGTGAGTGACAAAGAGGGAACGTCGATCAACTTCAATACTCGCGTGCTGGGACGAAAAGGCTACGTGTCGCTCAACCTGGTGACGCCGCCGGAGAAGTTCGACGCCAACCGCGTGCAGGCGGCCAATTTGCTCACAGTCACCCAGTTTGGCGACGGCGCGCGCTATCAAGATTTCAAGCCCAAGACCGACAAGATTGCCGAGTACGGACTGGTGGGGCTGATCGCCGGCGGCGCCGCGCTCAAGCTGGCCAAGATCGGGCTGATCGCCAAATTCGGCAAAGTGATCTTCGCGTTCTTGCTCGCCGCGAAGAAGGCGATCATCGCGCTGTTCGTCGCGGTCGCCGCATTTTTCCGACGGAAGTTTGGCGGGAAGAAGGCACCGGCCGCCGCTGTCGCTGGTGCGTCGCCCCTGCCATCCGATCCGCCGGTCGCGCCGCCTTCCGACTCATTTCCACCGACCGTCTGATCGCGTCAGATCATGCGTTTTGTACCTCGGGCATGAACAGCGCATAGACGCTCGCCAACAACACCGCGGCCGCTGGCGCGATCATGGCCCAGCGACTTGCGTAAAGCGTACTGAGCGCTCCCACTGTCGATCCGCCCGCAAAGGAAATGACGATGGTCAGAGTGAAGTGTGCGCATGAGGTCGCTGATCAGACTCATCGCTCGTCATCGATCGATCACCAATTTGATGATCGGGATCACACATTTTGTTTCAGCGATCACCAATTCGCTGAGACGGATCATCGCGCCCGTTTCCAATCTCGAATTGGAGGTAAACCATGGCACGAGACATCAAGTCAGTTCCCGAACAGCGCAATATCGATAAATGTCTGCGTCAGATCACGGAGCTCGGACACACGCTCGAACCGTTCGTCGCGCATCTCACGCCCGACCAGCGCAGACATACGCTCAAGTTCCGCCCGGGCGGTGAAAAGATTTGGGCACTGGTGACCCGCCTTTCGGAAGAAAGACGGCTCGAGCTTCCGAATGCACCATCGGCCGCCGTGAATCGCAGCTTCTCCATGGCGGATTATCTAAGGCCGGTACAGTCCGCCCTCGATTCGATCACGCGAGCGGTGGCCGACACGATTCTACAAGCCGAGTCGCAGGCGTGGTCGGGAACGACGGCGTATTACACTGCGCTACAAGGACAGGCGCGGGGAGATGCGGCGCTGCGAAGTGAGCTCGAACCGGCGGTGACGTTTTTCTCGACGGGGCATCATCGGAAGAAAGTAGTGACGCCGTAAGAGTCGCGATGGTCGAAGATCAGCACTTCGTGGGATCGGGGAGCTGGCAGGTGCCGGTGGTGACGCCGACGGCAGCGGCGACGCAGCGCGCAGGCGACATGCAGAACGGCCCGTTGACGGAGTCGCACGCAGCGCCGTCAGCGGCATCGGCGACGCAAGTTCCCGTGTTAGTGGTGCTCGGCGTAACGCATTCCGAAGCGCCCACGCAGATGGTATTGCTCGACGGAGTGCTGCCGGAACCGGCCGTGGGCCCGCAAAATTGCGTCGCTGGGGCGTCGACCTCGCTGACGCAGGTTCCCGCGGTCATCCCTGGCAGGAAGCTACAATATAACCCTTTCAAATAATCGCAGGTCGGACCTGCCTTGCGATCGCACGCAGCGCCGGCAGACTCGGCGGCCCGCATGCAGGTGCCGATCACCGTACTGCTGAAACCGACGCACTCGAAGCCCACCTGGCATTCGCTCGAATGCGAGCAGGACGCGCCGGTGTCGCCGTACGCCTGGCAGGTCGAGGTCGCCGTGACGCACACCTGACCGCTGCTGCATTGCGTGGTTGCGCACGACTGACCGATGGCGGTCGGCGTCGCGCAAGTGCCGCACGCAGCACCGGGAACAAACGAACAGAACGCGCTCTGGCACTGCGCCGGGAAAGTACACGATGCGCCGAGCAGGCGCGTTCCCACAGGCGCGTGGCAAGCGGCGATTGTATTCTGCAAGAAATCGGTGCAGCTCGCGCTCACATACGCCTTGGCACACGCTTCTTCATTAGCGGGCGTGCGGCCCGTGTCCATGGCCGCGAGGCTCGCCACGCAGTTTGCTTTGGCGCGTGCGATACAGGTGCTCATGTCGCGGTACGCAATCGTAACTTGATTGACGTGACAAGCGTCTCGCATCATGCAGCTGGCGATGGCCGAGTCGCTACACGCTTGATCGCTAGTGCCGTTAAATGTAGTGGCGCTACTGCCGCCGCAGCTGGCGACGACTAGGACGACCAATATAGATGAGCGCATAACCGGTCTCCTAATAGTAGACGCGCACACTAGCTCATTTTTCTGAGCGTGAGAACGTCGGACTACTAAGAGCGGGCCGTCAAAACCNNAGGTTTTGACGGCCCGCTCTAAACCGTCAACCGTCGCCTCTCCCCAACAAGCGATGCGACAAATAGGCCGCCGCGCCCAGAAAAAAGCACAAGCCGAAATAGCGGATTGACCAGCGCTGTTGCGCTTCGGGGGAGAGCGTCACTAATTCGGTGACTGGCGCTCTGCGGCCGCGGAAGATATGCGAGAGCGCCAGGACGCCGATGAGGAGCAGCTGCGGCGCGCGACTGAGGAGGAACATTCCGCCCAACAGCACGGTGCCGATGATCCAGGCGCGACGCGAAAAGGCCTGCGCTACTCTGCCGCCGTCGAGCGGACGGATGGGAATCATGTTGAACAGGTTCAGAAAGAATCCGGTGTACGCCAGCGCCAATGGCAGTCGCGCACCGGTGGCGAAATAGACCGGAATGAGCGCGGCCGAGGCGACGGTGCCGGCGATCGGTCCGGCGTAGGCGATCTCGGCTTCGACTTCGGGACTTTGAATCTGTCCTTTGAGCGTGATCAGCGCGCCGAAGAAGGGAATGAAGACCGGCCAACCCGAGCTGAGGCCGCTGCGTTTGATGGCCACGCCGTGGCCGAGCTCGTGCACTAAGATCAGCAGCACGAAACCGACCGCGAACGGCCAGCCCGAGCGCGTGGCTTCGAACCAGATCATGAGCGCCATCGAGCCGGCGGTGAGCGCGAACTTCCACAGCTTGAGCGCTTTGAGCCCGACCAAGAGGAACTTCAGCTTGCCGAGCGCAAATGCGCCGGCCGCGGCCAACATCGCCCAGGGTCCCCGCTTGGGCGGCGTTTCCACCGGTCTCTGTGGCCCTTCCGTCGAGATGGGCATCAGGCTGCTCGACGGCGAAAGGCTCTCGTCCGACGACGAAGGCGACATGCTTTTCGGATAGCACGTTTTCGTCGCCCTCTTGGCTCAAATCGTGATTAAGATGGACTCCGTGAGCGAACGGAAATCGCGCGAGCCGCCAACCGATCTGGTCGAGCGCCGCGAGCTGTTCGACGCCGATGGAATGGCGCGCGCGCTTCGTCGAATGGCGCACGAGATCTTGGAGCGCAACGCGCCGCTGAAAGCGCCGCTGGTCTTGGTGGGCATTCGAACCAACGGCGTCCCACTGGCCGAGCGCTTGGCCAAACTCATTGGTGAAATTGGCGATCCCAGCTTCGCCGGCACGCACGGCAAGCCCGAGCTCGGCGCCATCGACATCACCCTTTACCGCGACGACGTGTTCGAAGGATTACCNNTGGTGCTGGTCGACGACGTGCTCTACACCGGCCGGACCATTCGCGCCGCGCTCGACGCGCTCATGGATTACGGACGGCCACGCGCGGTGCAGCTGGCGGTGCTGGTCGATCGCGGACATCGCGAGCTGCCGATTCAGCCCGATTACGTCGGCACCAAAGTGCAGACCAGTCGCACCGAGTCGGTGCGGGTGACGCTGAGCGAGCTCGGCGATCCCGACCGCGCGATTTTGCGAGAGTCGCGCCCCAAATGACGCGACATCTGCTCGGCATGGAAGACTACAGCGCCGAAGAGATCGTAAAGATCCTCGACCTGGCCGACACCTTCCTCGAGATTTCCGCGCGGCCGATCAAGAAGGTGCCGACCTTGCGCGGCAAGACGGTCATCAATTTATTTTTGGAAGCATCGACGCGCACACGCACCTCGTTCGAGATCGCCGCCAAGCGACTGTCCGCCGACGCCATCAACATTTCGGGCTCGACCTCGTCGACCACCAAGGGAGAGACACTGCTCGACACGGTGCGGAATCTTCAAGCCATGGCGCCCGACGTGGTGGTGCTCCGTCACAGTGCATCGGGCTCGCCGCATCTGGTCGCCAAGCACATCGACGCGGCGGTGGTAAACGCCGGCGACGGCACCCACGAGCA
>PLXG01000105.1 GCA_003153195.1 Myxococcales bacterium | reverse complement strand
CGGTTACCGAAGATGCGACGCTTGGGCCGGAAATACGACGCTTCGTCGCCGTTCTCGCAACCGGCTTCGTGCTGTTCACGCTCTTCGTCAACGGCACGACGCTGCGTCGTGTGATCCACATCCTTGGGCTGGATCGATTGTCGTCTAGAGATCAGGCACTGCGCGACCGAATCCTGGCACTCTCATACACGGAAGGTCGCGACGCAGCGCGCGGGATTGCGCAAACGCACTCTCTCTCTTCGTCGGCCGTGGAGCAGGTCGTCGCGCCCTATGAAGCTAAGATCGCTCAAGCCAACGCCGACAAGAGGGCTCCGGAGGACTTAACCGAGCGGGACCGTCTGGCATTTGCACTGGTCGCTTTGGCAAACAATGAGCGCGTGGTCGTGCTTGCGATGCTGGCAGATCGGTCCGCGTCGCCGGCCGTCGTCCAGGTGTTGCTCGACAACGCGGACACATTTGCGGAAGCCGCACGAAACGAGGGGCGACTCGGCTATCACAGAACTAGCGAGGCGGCGCTAGCATTCCCGATCGGCTTCCGCATCGCCTACTTCCTCTATCGACGGCTGGGTATTATTCCGTTTCTGGCCGATCGCCTCGCCGATCGCGCAGAAATACTCCAGAGCATGCGCTTTGTGATCGAGCATCTCCGTCCGTTCAACGAGCACGAAATACATGCGATTTTTGGTGAACGTATCACGCACATAGTGGCTGAGATTCTCGATCAACGTCGGGATGCAATCAGCAGCGGTCTCGATGCCTTACGGCGACAATATCCCGACTTCGCGGCGGAGCTTGAAGTGCGATTTCTGCGTCAGTCGACCTTGCGAGAGGTAAAGGCGCGATTCCGCAGCTTGTTCGACGAAGGACTGATCGGGCGGGAGGTATTCACTGATTTGGAACGTGGAGTGCTCGACGCAAACGCCACGCACGAACGGCCACGATTTGATATCGGCTTGAACACCCGGCAGCTAATTCAGCAGCTTGACATACTGGCGGGCCTCGACGAAGGACAACTCGAACGCCTGAGCCGGATGTTGCGTCCGCTACTCGCGGTCCCGAACGACCATATCATCCGTATGGGAGAGCAAGGCGATGCTGTCTACTTCATTGCATCGCGGGCGGTTGAGGTGATCCGTCCGGAGCGGCGCATATCGCTGGGTAGCGGGCAATTTTTCGGCGAAATGGCTCTCCTGACGGGTCAGCCCCGACAAGCCGACGTCGTCGCTCGATCGTACTGCCAATTGCTTGTTCTCCGACGCGCGGATTTTGAGGCCTTCATGGATGCGAATCCAGAATCGCGCGCGACAATTAACCGGGTTGCCGAATCTCGAAAGGCAATGAACGCCTCGGGACCGGTAGCGACTCAACACTCAGAGAATCGCGCGTAAACCGGAAGTGGACCAAGCGGTCAGCCCGCTCAGAATCTTCCTTTTGTGGTCGACGGTGCTTGTCGCTGGAGTGCTAGCCGCGATTGCCGGAAAGATGCTCCTCGGTGGAACCGGGTCAATGCTGGCAATTTTCTTTCAGGCTATCGCCGGAGGCGCGGTTCTGGCGCTTGTCGCGCATGCGATGATTCCCGAAGCGATCGAAGACGCGGGCTCGTTAATCGTCTTGCCGACCGTTGGAGGTTTTCTGTTCGCGTTCTACCTCGCGCTCGGCGAGATGTTTGCTTAACTCGCGAAGACGGGCCTGATCGTCGGGACGCAAATCTTTATGGCAATTTTATTTTGTCGAAACCCCGCACCACTCGAAATTTTACGTCGTCCAGAGCATCTTTGGAGTCGCTTCTGGTTGCGCCGCCACTCCGAGAGGAGCTTACAAGATGCACGGTTTCGTCTTTTTTCTCGGTCCCGAATGGTATGGGTATCCGCTCGCAAGGCGTGACCAAAGAAAGCACAACAGTATTCTTCAAAAGATCCCCGCGAAACACGGCTCGCCCGAACACGTTGGTATGGACATTGCTTTGACACTCACTCTGGTGACCGCGCTCGCAATCAACATCGCGCTCCTTGCGCACTATCTGGGTTAGAGGAGAGTGGAAATGTACGTCGACGATCACTATCGGCCCACGCGCTACGTTCCCATCGTCCGCGGATCGGCTACACAAGAGGCTCTCTGCGACGATCAAGACAACAATCTGATCTTGAGAATTGTCATGGCATCCATGCCGCTCATGGGTCTCGTGCTCGGCGTGGCGGCGCTAGCCTTTTGGAACTTAGGATGACCCTATTCGGAATGCATTTGTCAGATTGGTGCAGGGCTGAACAGTCTAGGCTTTTGGAACAAATCCGCTGGCTCGAAACGGGTTCACGCCATATTGGCGCTCGCACGGGAGGTGGCCCCTGGGTAGATGTCACGGAGAACGAGCTAACAAGGCTGAAGCTGAACTACGAGCGGATCGAAAGGCTGTTTGCTGAACAGGAACGTGAGCTGGTCGAATAGCACGCAAGCCACTGATACAGCGTTTCCGCCCAAGCAGGAGACCCGGTTGGGCTTGATCTGCACGCAATGCAACGGCTCGGGCCAATTCCTTGAAGATGGTTCAAGAGCCATCTGTCGAGTGACGATATGCGAGGCCGGATCGAGCAGATCGAAGAGTGACGCACAGCGCCCGCACCTTAAATCCTCTTCGCCGCCCAGATCACGCGACCAACGATATTCACCTCTTCGGCATCGCGTTCGTATGTCGGATATTCCGGATTCACCGATCTGATCACGATGCGGGGCGGAACTGGATGCGCTATTGCTGTCTCGGGCTAAGGCTCGCCTGCACGTGGAAATACTTTTGCGCCGCATCAAGAGTTTCGAAATTCCGGCCAGCCGGCATTCGCGGACTTTCCACAACGTAGGTCACGCCGATTCGCCGCCTAGGCATTCCGTCGTACAGCACAAGTTTCGTGAGCGTGACGCCATTGCGTGATTCTCGAACCGTCTTGCGTGACATAACAATGCTCGTTCGTAGCGGAAAAGCGGAACCATAATGCCGGTGCCCGAGTTAGACTCCTGCACAAATGCGGCACTGGAGCTTGCCATGCCCCTGACCCACAGATCAGAAACTGAAGTCGACAACGTCGCCAAATTGTTCGACCGCGAAGTCGCCACGCTCGAAGAGTTTGTTCAATCCCGGCCGCTAACGTCTTTGGCGGCAGCGATCTTTTTCGGGATTGTCATTGGCCGGTTTGTTATTCGCTAGGAGTAAAACCCCAGACTCGATAGACGGCTCTTCGCTCAGCGGGTTCCGGGCTGTCGAGATTTGTCCTTATTGATGCCTTCCGGCTTGGTATCGCGGCCGGCCTCTTGCTGCACTCGTTCCTCGAGCGTCTCCCGTTCGGCGCGATCGTGATTTGCCTTCAACTTGCCATTTCGTTGATCAGCCTTGTCTGTCACCTTCTTGTTTTTCAATTCGTCCTCCTGCTGCTGAAACCTCAACGCGGCCAATGGCTGCGCGCCCGAACCCAACCGAGGCCCCATTGGAACTGAGGCGCCGACAGCGCAAATTGATTTTCTTCCGGCAGCGCGGACTCTTCTACCACAGCGTCGAGCTCGAGAACCCGTTGCGGCAGCGGCGGCATTGTCCTGAGAAAGTGGTGGGCTTCTGGAATAACTGACATAGCGATTGCCTCCAACAAAGGAACGCGAAAAAAAAGAAGTAGTTCAATGATGTGACGAGACATTCACACCGGCTTATTCACACATTGCTTGCGAACGGGTTGCGATACGAAACTACAGATTCGACGCTGCCGAATGTGGATTGAGCCGACAAACTGTCAATTGGTTTGTTACCATTTGCATGTTGGAAATCAGCAGTTCGAAGCCGTAAGCACACGAGCTGCTGAATTCGCGGTGCCAGCCTTAGGGGGGGCTTCGGCGGCACCTGTAGATCAACGCCCGATTTGGACAATCGTTCCTGTCGTCAGGCCGTCAGCAATCACCAAGCGCGCGGCCAGGACGGAGACAATAGCCTGGGCGAGGTGTTGTTCAGGTCGACCACCGATCGCCGCCGATCGCGTAGCGGCATGTCCCGTCGGGGCGGCGACTATGCGCTTCTAACCAAAACAGAAAAGCCCGGCTTATTGAGCCGGGCTTTCCGTCGTTCACTTGGAAACAGTCTACTTGGCAGCTTTGTTCACTGTGTCGCGAAGAGTGTCCTTCGCGCCGCCGACTGCACTTTCCACCTTCCCCGTAAGCTTGTTGATGGTTCCCTCGGTCTGCATCTTCTGGTCGCCGATGGCCTTGCCAACGACTTTCTTGACCGTACCCTTCGCCTGGTCGGCCGCGCCCTTGATTCTATCCTTATCCATTGCGATCTCCTTGGTTGAGGCACAAGTTACAATGATAAAACGCGCTACATCGATGGAGCGTTCCGCGAATGCGGCAAAAAGTACGTTCGGCTTACGATAAGGCCAAGTTTCGGCTCCAATAGGTGCGTGTTTCGGTCATGGGTGCTGGCGGGCCCGCAAAAATAGTGCGCACCAGGCCGGGTTGCGATTGCCCAGCTTGAAGTAATTTTCGAACCAGTCGTAGGGATCTGCCCCCCATCTTGGACGCGCCGCGACAATCGTGGCGCAACCCTTCCAGGAGTTGTTCGTTACCATTGACGATCGGGTGAAGCTGTAGTGCTTCGCCGCACTAATTTGGGAGATTAAGATGAGTCTCTTATTGATTATCGTAGTGCTCGTGTTGCTTTTCGGCGGCGGTGGTTTCTACGGCTATAGCCGTTGGCGCTGACTCGAAACGGTTTCCCGATGTGGTTTCCGTGACATTTAAATTGGATTGACAGGACAGGTTTATAGCTAACTGTCGTGGTCGTATTGGCGGTTTTTATATTGTGGTTGATGCTCGTTCTGGCGGCAGGCTCGGCACCGTGTTCCCAACTTTCAATTTATTGCCTTGGCTGGGCGGGAAAAACTTTAGGCGAACTCGTCCTCCCATTGTGGGCTATAACGAGGAGCGTTTGCACGGTCACTCCTAAGCTTGTGCGAGCTTCGGGGCGGCACAATATTTCACGCAACAACCAAGTTGCTTCCGTCGAGCTTGCTGCTTAATGCCGAAGT
>PLXG01000326.1 GCA_003153195.1 Myxococcales bacterium | reverse complement strand
GCCGCCTCCGCCACGGGCCATCGCGACGGGAGAAAGCAGCATAACAGCCGAGAACAGCAGCGCTTTCATGGGCAACCTCCAAGTGGTGTGCATTCGCTTGTAAAGCGTAGACGCACCACCAACCTGATTATTCAACCAGTCCTGGCGAGATGCAAGTGTCGTCGGTCACTTGGGTGCGACATACGGTGGAATGTAAGTACGCAGACCTTGGGCGGAGCTTCTATCTAATGAGAGAGCAGCGAGATCATGCCGTCCGACTCTAGATAGATGTCCCCGTTCGGGGCGGCTGAGATTCCGCGGGCATTTACGACCATCGGCGCAACTGCGGCGAGATCGACATCTTCGACCAGGGTGTGTGTTTTGGTGTCGAACGTCTGCACACGTGCAGCGTCGGTGCAGGTGACATAGATGAGGCCGCCCGACGACGCGAGGCCGTAGGTGCCCGCTGCAGTGGCGACGTGCTCGATGTCTCCGGTGGTCGGATCGATCACCAACAGATCGCCTGGGGCCGAAAGCGGCGCGTGCGCGACCCACACGCGATCTTCGATGGTGATCGCGTCGTGCAACTTGCCGCCGGTCTCGAGCGTTTGCAGCAATGTGCCGTCGGTACGTTGAATTCGGATGTCGTCATCGGTGAAGTTGCCAAGCGCCTTCAAGTTGGTGATCACCAGCAGATCGCCGATGCCGGCCAAATTCGCCGGCGCGCTGCCCGCCGCTTGATAGGTGTCTTCATCGAGCGAACCGACGGCGACCGGAATCAAACCGGGAACCGCGTTGGCGGGAAATACGACGTAGATTTCGTGTCCGAGCACGGTGACGTTGGTGGGAAAGTTGGTCACCGGATCGTTGTCCGGATCGTTTCCCCAGTCGAGCTCGGTGACCTGCGAGGTGGCGATCACGGTTTGACTGGCGGGATCGATCACCGACAGATAGTCGTCCCCAAACTCGCGCGCCAGCATGTTGGCGACGTAGAGGTAGGTTCCGTCGGTGGCCAAATCGCCAGGGACGTGGCCGACGGGAATGGTGGTGACGTGCGCGTGCGTGCTCGCGTTCCAGACTTCGACCGAATCTGCTGCCGAGTCGACCGCATAGACAAAACCGCCGACATATTTCATCGCGTGCAGCGCATCGGTGTAGGCGAGCAGCTGCGACCAGGTGCGTGGACCGGTGACGATGATTGAGAGATCGGCGCCAGACGTCGCTCCATCCGTCGCCGCATCGGTCGCGCCGCCATCCTGTGGAGCGCTCGCGTTGGCGGCGGAATCGCCGTTGCCTGCCGTGCCGGTCGCCGAATGCGTACCGCAGCCGCTCAATCCGAAAATACCGACGACAACCGCGAACATGGAGTGGCTCAGCCGCACGCCTCCTCATGCCACAAACGGATGGAAAAGATCCACTGATTCGTGGCGGCCGGCTAGACAGTGCCTATAAATCCTGCTACTTCGAAGGCCGTTACAGGTCGGAGGGTTCACGAATGCGTTCTCGTGATGCCGGTTTTTTGCTCTTGATATTCGCTGAGGTCGGCTGCGCGACCTCGACGCGATCGATTGCCAATGGGTCGAAGATCAGCGATTCCGCCGCCAAGGTGCGCGTGGTCTCGCATCGCCCGAACAGGGAGCGCTATCGCTTCGTCGGGCACGTGGTCGGAACCGTCCGCACCACCGAGTTTTTGGAGGTGGCGCGTGATGCGCTGCCATCGCTCAAAGAGCGCACCGCCGAAGTGGGCGGCACGTTGGTGTACATCGATCATATTCGAGTGCCGAGCGAATGGCCCAAAGTCACTGGGTTCCCGATCGTCTACTTGAGCGGTAGCGCCTATAGGCTGCGTCTACGGCAAGGGCGCCTACTCGAATAGGATCGCGACGTCGACGATTGCCACGGTGGACGGCACCGGCGAGTAGAGCGGCAGCGGATCGGTCTTGTAGATCGCGCCGGTTTTGGCCAGACGGTAGAGCGCGCCCTGATAGGCGGCTAGCCCGGTGAATTCGGTTCCCACAGGCGGCGTTATCACGTCGGTGGGAAGGTGCAGCAGATAGGTCTGGCCGGTTTTTGCGACTGCGAACGCGGTGCCGGTGCGAGTGATGGTGAGCCCGGCATATTCGAGTCCTTCGAAGATCACGTTGATGCCGGCTTGCGGCGCGCGAAAGGCGTTGCCGCTACTGGTGAGCAAATAGAGATATTGGTCGTCGCTGGCGAGGCCGGTCCAGGTTGCACTTGCCGGCTCCTCGGTGAGCGGGCTCGGCCAGGCGATCGGAGCGGTCGCTCCTTGCGCGTTCACCGCGATCAGATTGTCGCCGTCGTTGACGACGCCGGTGAAGGGAGGATTCAAGATCGATCCGGCGAGCCAGAACGCCGCCAACGATTGGTAGATCTCGCCCGTCGACGCCAGCACCAACGCGCTGCCGGCTGTGCAATTGTCGCCGACGGGGATGAAGCCCGGATTGCAAATCCCGAGCGTGCACGGCCCGTGGATTTGGCCGGAGCCGTCGGAGTTGCAGCTCGTCGATTGCGTGGCGTAGGCGGCGTTGGCGATTTGGTTGGTGCATTCGGCGGGAGCGAAGGCGCTGCCGGGTGTGCAGGTCTGTGGCAGACATGCTTGCTGCTGGTCGACGTAGTAGCCGGGCGCGCAGCTCGTCACCGCGCAAGATCCGATGACGAAGCTGCGGCCATCTGCGCTGCAAACTTGCTGGCGCGCTGCGCTGAGCGAGCTGGGAATCTGGTCGTGGCAATCGATGGCGCCGTACTCTTTGTTGGGCGTGCAGCAGACCTCGGGTGAGATGGCGAACGCGCGATAGAAACGGACTGCGTGCGCGGCGGAGTGGGTGTCTTCGAAAGAAAAACTGCCGTTCGAATCGGCGGTGGCGCTGCCGATGGTCAGCCAGGTCGACAGGTCGTCGCTGGCTTGAATCGAATAGATGGTAGCGGCCGTGCCGCCGGAGAAATCGATCGAAAAGTCGCCGTTGGCGAGCTTCTCGATCGATGCATTGGGAGCGGCGGGAACCGGGCAGCTTACGATGGTGGAATCGGATGGGCTGGTGGGGTTCGAAGAGTTAGCGTTGGCTGGGGTCGGCGATCCAACCGCAGTGGTCGAGTCGCCGTGCGAGCTCAAGGTGCGTGCGTCGCAGCCTGCTGTTACGGCCAGGATTGCGCACAGAACCGACTGTATCGATGCCCTCACGCGCGCGATGAGGTGCGCGTCCCGTGCCAGCGCGGAGGTCTTTTAGTATCCGCAATTTACGAACAGTTTTCGTAGGTTTGAGTGGGGGCGCGTGCCCCGATCTGCGACGCGCTGTCGCACCTTTGATGCAGGAGCTCGACTAACCCCAGAGTTCGCCTCGGTTGACCAAGCGAGGGCGAGACTGGCGAGACGAATCGCGAGCGCGCCCGGAACGACCGACCGAGCCGTACCCGTAGGTACGGCGACCGAGGAAGTGAGGACGAAAGCCGCGAGTCGGCCGCTAGGCTCGTCCGTAGCGGATCGACCGAGGCGAACTCTGGGGTTAGTGCAGGAGCTCTATCAACTGCTCGGCGCCCGCATTTAGGCCTGCTTCATCGGACGCGCCGATCAAAATCACATTTTTGCCCACCGAAAACGGGCTCCAGGCGAAGCTCAACAGCGCTTTGCCAGGACCAGGATATTTTTCGTCGGCCACTTCGGGGAGCAGCTCACTCGCCTGAAGTGCGGAGACTAGCTCGCCGCCGCGCGCATCCCCAAGCAAGATCAGGTGTGCGTCGACGCGATAGGCTTCCGGCAGTCCGGGTTGAAGTTGATAGCCGCCGAAGTTGGTGCACAAAGACGACCAGGGACGCGACCATTTGGCGCGAAACGCGTCGCTGGTGGCAGTGCGCTCCATCGCGCCGTTTAAGACTTTGAGGTTCTTGCCCCCGTCGACGTACACCTTGCAGCCGGGCTCGAACGCCATCTCGCTATCGCCCGACCAGTCGAGAAATCCGGCGCCGCCGATGGTGAGGAGCGTGTTCGGTTTTCGCCACTCGACCTTCTCGATCCGTCCGTTGCGGTCGCGTACGACGGTACTTCCGCCCTCGTCACTCTCGACGGTGCGCTCGGCTTCGATCTTGAGACCGGCAGTGGACTCTTCGGGACGATTGGGTTTGCAGACCAGCACCCAGGGATTCCAGATGCGTGGGTAGCGGACTTTTTCGGCGATCACGCCTTCTGATCGGAGTGTGGCGGAAATGCCTGCGGCTTCGAGCGCCAACGCCAACTTCTCCGCGGTCGGACGTTGCGAATCATTTCCGAGCGCGATGATCACCGAGGGTCTGCCGGCGAAGAATCGGCGAATCACGTCGGCATCGAAGATACGCACGCGATCGAGCGGTGTCGGCACCACTTCGGTGCGCGCGAAATGGACCGTGGTGTTGGCGGCGAGATTTTCGATCGGACTGGTCACCGAGACGCGATAGAGGCCCGGCATCGCGTTCGATCCGAGCGGAAACGATTCCGTGAAAGATCCGCTCGCGTCGGTGGCACGATAGATCTTGGTTGCTTCAGTTCCGTCGGGCTTGGTGATGCTGACGGTGATCGGCCACGGCATCTTCAAGTTGCGCAGGCGCGCAGTGATGACAACGTGCGATCGATCGATCTTGGCGTCGAGTGCGATTCCCTTCGGCGCCCGCGGTGCGACCAGGTAGAGCTTCATCTCGCCCGGCTGAAAATCGCGCTGCTCGAACGCGGACGGATTGGCGATGCGCGCGACGGTTTTCCAGTCAGTTCCTTCGATCCGATAGACCACGCTCGTCGGTGCGATGCCGCGCAAACGATAGCGCGCGGAATAGGATGCGTAGTTATAGAGAAAGTATTTCTGCGAATCTTGAATCGGTGGGAGTGCTTCGTGCCCGTTCAAGATCATGTAGAGCGCGCCCTCTCCACCGACATGGCGCTCGCCGCCGAGCTCGATGGAGTCGCTCTCGAAGACCGGCCGGGCCGGCAAGAGTTTCATCCTCGCCTTGAGCGGCCGAGCGGCCGAGCGCGCGGCCTCGTCCATGAAATAGTTGGTGCGGAAGTAGCTCGCCTCTTTGGCGCTGCGAAATTTCTTCGGATCGAGCGCGAACAGCGCCGACCAGCGGTTGTGCAGGTCGCGGAAGTTTCCATCGGTGACGAGCGCGTCTTTGATCGCGACGGTGGTGGTCTTGTCGATGACGACGCGGCCGCCGGTGCTGACGAAGGTTTCGATGGCTGCGCGCACCGGCGGCGGAAGCTCGAAGGTTTGACCGACGACGATCAGCGTTTTGTAATGCGCGAGCGCGCCGCGGATCACGATCTCCTCGTGCAGGATGTGAGCGGCGTAACCGGCACGACTGAGCGCCTGATGCGCGCCGAGCACCGACTGTTTGTAGGTCTCTCCCACGGAATAGGCGTCGCGCGGAATTTCGACGCCCTCCGATGTCAGCGCGCTATTCGGCGGATAGTCTTTGAACCATCGCGTGAGATTTTTTTCCGGCGGCAGCTGGGCCTCTTCCGCCGCGATCGACTTTTCGCGCATCGCCAGCTCGGTGAAGCTCCACAAGATAGCCACGTCGTGGTCATCCGGCGACATGTTGGCAAACAGCGGACCGATTCGAAGGCCCGGCTCATCGACGAGAACCAGATCCGAAGGCGACATGCCAGTCGCGTTCAGCCACCAGTTGGATCGCACGCCGGCGGCCAGCATCGCGTTTAGCATCAGGCGATACGCGTCGCGCTGATTCGGTTGCGGCACCGTGTCGCCGAACAGCTGACCGTTGGTCGCGTGCGCGATCTTCGCCAGCGGATCGTGTGCTTTTTCCAGATAGAGCGCACCGATGAGCCCGAGCTTTCCGGTCCCCCAATCGAGAAAGACATGCGTCGAGGGAAAGTCGTTGATCTCCTGATTCATCGGATCGGTGCCGTCCATGATCGCGTGTGGTGCGTACAGATCGGTGCTGAAGCGCACCGCCGGCCACACGCTCTTCATATCGTTTCGCGCCGCCGCGTTCGCCTCTTTGAGGATGCGCGTGCGAACGGTCATGTACTTCATCCAGTCGGCCTCCGACCTTCGCCCCGGATCGTTGGTGAACGACCATCCGCGACTCTCGTACCAAACATGCTCGTCCCAATTGGGAATGCCGGAGACCTCTTTGCCGAGCGGTGTTTCACCCCAGCTCAGCCCGGGCTCGTCGAGCGTGCCGATGCTGAGAATATTCTTGCCGAACCGCCTCAGCCGCTGCGCGGTGTGATAGCTGAGAAGGCGCATGGCCTCTACCAGGTGCGGCTCGGCCCAGCTCTTGTTGGTTCCCCACGGTTTGTGGGTGATGTAGCCGCTGTAATACATGTAGACCAGCGTTGGCAGGTTGAGCGCGATGGCGCGGTCGAACGCCTCCATTCCCGCCGAAGGTCGCGCGCGCATCGATTTGGCCGGCCCTCCGTCGGACGCCAGAAGTCCGAAGTTGAATGCGTTTCCCAGGATGAAATTTGCGCCGATGCTATGAAGCTCGTTGACGTTGCGTGTCTGAGACAAGAGGAACGTCGAGATGTTTGTCCCGCTCGAGAGCTGCAGATCGAACGCTTTTTTGTGCTGCAGACTGAGTGTGTAGGCCGACGGTGCAAGTGCGCGCGGAGGCAGCGCGAAGCCGAGCGTGGATCCGTCACCAATCGCTTCGAACGTGATCGGGGCGAGCGTCGAATCTCGCGGCGTGAGCTCGATCGTGACCCGCTCACCGCGCGATAGACCCGCCACCGCGATCTCGATCGCTTCATCTGAATAGAAGGAGGAGCGCCCTTGCGGTAGGACGATTTCGGGCGCGGCCGCGCGTGCCTGAACGGCGAAGAGGGCGAGGACGATGTAACAAAAGAGGAGTCGATGCACTGGGTTGAGCTCGAATGGACGTGCGTCATGGGCATTTGATGGCCGGCCGGCCCATGCGTCAAGCCATACTGTCAATTGACAGTGCCGACGTACGCATGCAGAAATCACGAATCGCGCGTTGGAAGGGCTGAATGTTAGAGGGGAAAAAAGTCACCGTGGTCATGCCGGCCTACAACGCGGCGCTGACCCTCGAGCGCACCGTTCGCGAGATCAACCGCACGGTGGTCGACGATATTATTGTGGTCGATGACGCCAGCCGCGACGACACCGCCCAAGTGGCGCGCGCGCTCGGGCTGCGCACGCTGGTGCACGATCAGAATCGCGGCTACGGCGGAAATCAAAAGACCTGTTACACCGAGGCGTTACGAACCGGTGCGGACATCGTGGTGATGCTCCACCCGGACTATCAGTACACGCCCAAGCTCATCACGGCGATGGCGTCGCTCATCGCGGTCGATCAATTCGATGCGGTGCTCGGCTCGCGCATCTTATCCGGCGGTGCGCTCAAGGGCGGAATGCCCATCTATAAATATGTGTCGAACCGCGTTCTCACCGCGGTGGAGAACTTGGTGACCGGCGCCAAGCTCTCCGAATATCACACTGGCTATCGCGCGTTTTCGCGCACGGTGATCGAGTCTCTGCCGCTTGAAGAGAACAGTGACGATTTCGTCTTCGATGCGCAGATGCTGGCGCAGACGCTCTACTTTGGATTTCGCGTGGGCGAGGTGAGCTGTCCTACGCGTTACGAGGCGGATTCTTCTTCGATCAGCTTTCGGCGCAGCGTGGTCTACGGACTTGGCGTGCTCGGAACTTCGCTTACATTTCGTGCGGCCAAGCTCGGCTGGTCGAGTCGACTCTTTTCTGCCGACGGTAAAAAGCTTGCGTCCATCGTCTGACGCGAACTCAAACACACCTCCGCGCTGCGTTTGTTTAGGACAGTCGATCCTCAACTCGCTTGAATGAAACGGACTCGCACCTTCGCTCAACAGGCAATTCACAGGACGTCCACAGGCGCTGTCCTAAAACACAGCAAATCACAAAAGAGCGCACAGATTTATGCACAGAGCTAAGTGGGGAGAAAGTTGTGAGGAGGCGAGCTTTCACCACAGCGAGCGAGTTGGCCCGTGCAGTGCAGAGTAGGTTTGTTCAGAAACGGTCGGCGGCAGAAATGAGCCGCTGGGAAAAGGAGCGGGAACCTCGCCAGCGCGGATTCACGCAAGTGGATCGAGCGGAGCAGGTCAAAAACCTCGAGCAGGTCGGCAGCCTCGGGAGAGGTCAGCCAAACCGAAGATTCGAAGGACGTTGAAGACCGAAGACGAGCACGACAGTGACGGGCTCTTCTAAAAGGTCATGAACGGCGGCGGGTGTGAAGGCACACGCAGAATCCGAGGTGAGAAACCTGAAGGAGGAAAAACTCAAGAGGGGAACGGACTTGATCATCGGCTAATCCCTGGTGATGAAGTTACGGACTCTTCCGCGGATGAAAGCCCTGAAGGCGGGGACCAACGGAGTGGAGCAGGTGGGCAACTACTTGCAGCGAAGTGGGTCTAACGGCAAGAGGGCACCGAGCGCTGAAAGGCGAAACGGCTGCGGATGAGGAATCAAACCCCTGAAGAGTGAACCCTGGACGTGGCAGTGGGATGAAATAGGCCCACCAAGCCAATCGCGGAGGAAGCCGTCGAGGGCGTGAGAAACGCCGAGGACGGAAAGGCAGCGAGCGCATGGGATGCTCGAGGCTGGACGCGGTGGTGGATGTCGCGATGAGGGACCGCAACCCCAAGGAAGGCGCCTTCGATTTTGGGCAACCGAAATCGCGGGCGGAACGAAGACGGGAAGGACTCTGTAGAGGCGTAAAGCGTACGAGAGGATGAACCTTCATTGCGCAAGTGATGAGGGGGACGGCGGTCGAGAAAAGAACCCGAGTTTTCCGTCGGAAACGGCGAGATAGCACGGGAGTGGGGAACCCGATAGACCCACTTCTCGATTGCATACAACACTCTGAAACGCCGCGAAGCTCATGAGAGGCACTGGCTTGGTGGCGACACCAGACTAGAAACCGCGCTTCGGACTCAAACCTTCGAAGGGGAGCACGCCCGCCCGGCGATTCACTTGTGCAGCCGACTCTTGGAGAGTCGACAGTCCACAGTCGACA
>PLXG01000220.1 GCA_003153195.1 Myxococcales bacterium | reverse complement strand
CAGCAGGCGAAAAGTGACCAAGTAGTACTAGGGAGAGAAACTGGATTGGGGCGTGAGCGAGGCTCCTGCGTTAAGCGCGCTTGCGACGAAGCGCGAGCGAACCGAGAAGCAGGCTTCCAGTCAGGACGAGTCCGCCGAGGTTGGTCGAGGTGCGACCCGGCGCTGCCGAGCAACCATCGTCATTAGTGCCGGGCGTCGCAGTCGTCATATCGGCTTTGGCCACTACGGTCATATCGGCGGTTCCGGCGTCGTCCGCAAGTGCCACCGCCGGGAGAAACATAAGAGCTGAAAAAATGAGCGCGCGCATGAAACCTCCTGTGTGTTTCTTTACGTAGCACTCTCCATACCAGACTTAGTTTCGTGTACTTAGGTGAAAAGCTGGAGCGCATATCGCGACATTGCTGTCAGCCTCTGCAACTCTTTCTTCCTACACCATCTGACCTGGCGAGAATCTCATCTCGAAAGCGGTTACGAACGCTACATCGCGGAGCACTTAGAACTTGGAGTAGGCTTCGAGGCGAATGACGTTTTTCTTCTCGTAGACCTGTCTGAGGGCGTTGGGATCGAAAGCCTTCGACGCCACCGTCAAATGACCCTGCGCTTCGTCTTCGTCAGCCTTCTTGATGTCGGCTGAAGTGGTCGGTCGAGAGACGAAGGTGCGCAGGAGATAGCGGTCGCCGTCCGACTTCACCTCGGCGATTTGATCGAGCGTCGTAAACGGCAGATCGAGCAACTTTTCTCGGTTGAGTCCTTTGCGACTGGCGGAGAACACCACGCCCGGATTGTGACTGGAGTGATTCCGCGTGTAGCGAACGTCGATGCCCGCTTCGCGAAGCTGTTTTGCTGTCACCGTGCGCGGTTTGTAAGTTCCGATCTTGAACACCAGCGAGTCGGGCACGCGTGGCCCGCTCTCCTTGGCAGACTTGGAATTGTCGGCGTAGGCCCTTCCCGCGGCGCCAAACGAACCGAGGGTCGAAAGGCCCATCACCGTCGCAATCACCTGGGCAAGCTTACGCATGAAATACCTCACAGGGAGCTCCGAGCAATGCCTGCGCCAGCCCGAGAGCAAAACCAGTATGGTGAAATCTATTGGATTTCTCAATACCGGCAGCGCGGATGGAGTCTGCCAGCCCCTGGCACCGGAGAGAGGCTAGCCGAGCAGGCACCGTTTGGGAGAATGAAAGCGAGGCATCTCTGATATGATGCTCAGGCCATGCCTCCTCGACGCCACCGAACCCTCGCGCCCGAGACCGTCAAGCTCAACACCAGCGATGTGCGTGATGCCATCGCCCGAGCGCGCACCAAACAGGCGGTGCTGGTGGTCCTGCAGGGATCGGAATCGGACATCGGCTCGCATGTGCTGCTCGATCGCCCCATCACCATTGGACGCGATCCCACCGTCGAGATGACGCTGCAGGGCGAGGGAATTTCGCGCAAGCACTGTCGCATTAGCTTCAACGGCGAACACTATCTTCTCGAAGATCTGAAGTCGACCAACGGCACGCTCCTGAACTCGCACCGCGTGGTCGAAACGCAGAAGCTCGAGGCGGGCGACCAGATTTACGTGGGCGCGGTGGTGCTCAAGTTCACGCACGCCGACGCGGCCGAGGTCGGTTACCACGCGCAGATGGACACGCTGGTCGGCACCGACGACCTCACTGGACTGGCCGCCAAGCGACGTTTCGACGCCGCCTTTCAGCGAGCGCTCGAGTCGGCGGAGACTACCAAAGGGCGAGTGTCAGCCATGATGCNNAGACGGACTCAAGCAGATCAACGACACCCATGGTCATCCGGTCGGCGCGCACACCATCGCCGAGGCGGGCAAGATCATCGGCAAGATCATCAACACTCGCGGCGTCGCTTGCCGATTTGGCGGCGACGAGTTCGCCTGCTTTCTACCGAATCTCAGCAAGAGCGACGCCAAGCGAATCGCCGAGGAAATTCGCAACGCCATCGGCAACCACCGTTTTGAGAAAGACGGCGTAGTGGTGTCACCCACAATTTCGATCGGCCTGTCCGCTTATCCCGACGACGGCAAGGCGTTCGAAGATCTGCTGCGCAAAGCCGACGAAGCGCTCTATCGAGCAAAAAAAGCCGGCCGCAATCGCGTGACTGACTAGCGCGTCGTTCTAGAATTCAATCAGGTCGTCTTCGCCAAGCACGCGCCGCGCCTCTTTCGAATATTCCATTCCGTCATACAAATAGAGCGGCGGCTCGACGGTAAGATTTCCTTTGGCGCCTTTGCGCGCCTCCACCAGCACGCGCGATGCCGATTCTCCCTGGCGCGCATGGACCATTCGCAGCCGTACCGGACGCAGCGACTCGGCTTCCAGCGTCGAGAGAAGGTTGGTCAGACGTTCGGACGGATAGATCAGCGCCGCGCGGCCACCCGAGATGCACAGCCGGCGCATCTCCGCCGTCAGGTCAGACAACTTGAGCCGAACCTCGTGCCTGGCGATGGACTCCTCTTCGCCTGCGTTTTGCGTTCCCTCGCCGAGCGGACGATAGGGCGGATTGGACACCACCAGATCTTGCTCACCGCCGGAAATCCGACCTTTGCCGTCGGCAATATCCATCTCGATCACTGTTACGCGATCGGTCAGTTTGTTTTCCTGTGCGTTGCGCGTGGCGATAGCGGCCAGGCGCGGCTGAATCTCCACCGCAGTGATCTTCGCGGCTGGATATTTGAGCGCCAGCCCAAGCGCGATGATGCCGGAGCCGGTGCCGAGATCGCAGATGCGACGGAGATTTGGCTCCTTGATGAAATCGATGAGCAGAAGCGGATCGAGGGTGAAGCGATATCCCGCTTTGGGCTGCCACAGCTTGAGGTCGCCGCGCAGGATCTCGTCCTGTGAGAGCTCGTCGTCGATCACACCTTCTCCGACGGAATGAGCGGATTGAGCACCAAGCCCGAAGCAATCTTGGGATAGAAGAAGGTCGACTTTTGCGGCATCACTTCCCCGGCGTCAGCCACCGCCTGCACCTGCGTCACCTTGGTCGGGTTCATCAAGAACACCGCCTGTACGCCTGGGGTTTTCACCTCGGCCAGCGCCTGCGCCGTGTCTTTCACGTAGCGCAAGTTGGTTTGCGCCTCTTGCGCCGCGCGATCGATCTTCAAGATCTCTTCGATCACCAGCGCGTGCAGCAGAGTCACGTCCAAAGTCTTGACTACGTCGGGACCTTTGATCGGCAGCGCCACGTCGGTGCGCAGAGTGAGATACGCGATGCCACTCGCGTGCGCCAAGCCGAACGCCGGATTCTTTGCGCCGCGGTCGGCCAGATCTTTTTTGACCTTGGCGGTGTCGCCGAGCGGCATCTCTTCGACGGTGAAATATTTCTTAGCCGCGTCGAGCGTGGCGCGCAGATCGAAGTTGGGCAGGCCGTGCACCACGCGATGAGTGGGAAATACCACCAAACCGGGATCATCCATGTTGGCGAGAAAGATGGTGCCGAACTCGATCGACGAATTGGGATCGCCGTTCGACTCGCGGCGGAGCTCTTCGCGCAGCGCCAGCATAGTCTCGTAGCGATGGTGCCCATCGGCGATATAGATCTTTTTGTCGGACAGAAGCGCGATCACCTCTTTTTGCTTGGCCGGATCGGTCAGGCGATAGAGCGCCTGATGCACGCCGTCCGAGGTGGTGCCTTCTAGATCGGGCTTGCCGGCTTCCACCTCGGCAAACGGCTTATCGGTGGCGCGTGCCGGATCAGAATAGAGACCGAAAACCTGCGAAAGGTGCGTGCGCGTCGCTCGTTTGAGCTTGAGCCGATCGGCCTTGGGCCCCGACAACGTTCGCTCGTGCGGGAGCACCACTCCTTCATCGAATCGGTGCAGTCGAATGCGGCAGATGAACCCTTTGCGAATGATGGTGCGGTTCTCTCCCGGCGCCTGGAAGGTCTGTACATAGCGGTAGAGCGCCGGCTTGTCGTCGCGACGCATCACGCCTTCTTCCATCCACGTTTTGAGCAGCGCGGCAGCGTGGGCGTATTTCTGATCGCCTTCTCCATCCGGCAAAATGAGCCGCACCGAATTGTGCGCGTCGAGCGCCGCCAGCCGCGCGCGCTCCTCTGTCGAGATCACGTCATAGGGAGGTGCAAGGAGCTTGGCCGCCGGTCCCGCCTTTTGAGTGTCGTAAAGAATTCCGCGAAACGCTGCAATCTCGGCCATGGTCGTTGCTCCTTGAGAGGGCGATTTTATAACAGCGTCGGGGCAATCGCACCAACACGCAAAACTTCGAGATCCCCATTTGATTTCACGCGCACCACCGTCGACGGAACTGCGCGACCGGAATCTCCCGCAGCGATGCGTACGCGATCGCCAAAAATTTCTCGCACCGCTTGTGCGTCAAAGGCAGGCGGCTGGCCGGCTAAGTTGGCGCTGGTGGCGGTGATCGGTCCGGCTTGCGCCAGCGCGCTGGCGATGGGATGTGGAGATTGTCGGATGCCGATTCTGCCTTCATGAACCAGCGTCGCGGGAACATTGTCGTGCGCCGGCAACACCAGCGTAAGCGGTCCTGGCCAAAACTTCGCCATCAGCTGGCGGGCGCGCGCCGGAATTTCGGTGACTAGCGACGCGATCATCTCCTCGCCCTCCACCAGCACCGGCGGCGGCTTGCCCGGCTCGCGACCTTTGAGCGCAAACATGCGCTCGATGGCCAGCGCATTCCAGGCGTCGACAGCGAGACCGTGACTCGACTCGGTGGGAAAGGCGACGATCTCGCCGCGACGAATCGCATCAACCGCCTCGGCGACATTCAAAGCGCCCGAACCGGCGCTATCGGATGAGTCTGCGCTCACGGTCGAGCGCCGATGTCGCGACGAAATTGCGCACCCTCAAAATGAATCTCGGTTACGGCCGCGTAGGCCAGCGCGCGCGCCTTTTCCACCGTCGCGCCGCGGGCAGTGACGCCAAGCACGCGACCGCCGGCGGTAACCAAGCGATCGCCCTGTTGGCGCGTACCGGCATGAAAGACTTTTACGTCCTGCATTTTGGCGACGCGCTTGAGACCTTCAATGGGCTGCCCGAGCGCGGGCGTGCCGGGATAACCGGGCGCAGCCATGGTCACGCACACCGCGGCATCTGACGAGAAACAAATCGTGGTCGGCAATTTTCCGTTCGCGATCGCCAAAAGCTCGAGCGCCAGATCGCTCTCCCATCGCATCATCAGCGCCTGCGTCTCTGGATCCCCGAAGCGGCAATTGAACTCCAGCACCTTCGGTCCGTCAGCGGTGAGCATCAATCCGGCATACAGAAGTCCGCGAAACGGTCGACCGTCGGCGCGCATACCATCGACCGTTTTTTGTAAAACGTCGCGCGTCGCATGTTCGATCGCGTCGCTGTTCATCACCGGCGTCGGCGAGACCACGCCCATTCCTCCGGTCATCGGTCCGCGGTCACCATCGAAGATGGTCTTGTGATCTTCCGCCGGTGCCAGCGCTACCACCTGCTCGCCGTTGGCCAGTGACATGAGCGAAGCTTCGCGACCCACCAAAAACTCTTCGATCACCACACGCGCACCCGCCGAGCCGAGCGCACCTTCCAGCATGCGCCGCGCTTCACGTTTCGCTTCTGCGCGATCGGCGCACAAGGTGACGCCCTTTCCCGCCGCGAGCCCGTCGGCCTTGACCACCCATCTCCGTTCAGACGCACCGTCGACGAATCGATCGACTTCATCGATACGCGTAAAAACGCCAAACGCCGCCGTGGGAATTTGGTGTCGCGCCATAAACGCTTTGGAAAACGCCTTTGATCCTTCCAACTCGGCCGCAGCCGCCGAACAGCCGAACACCGGAACTCCCGCCGCGCTCAGGCGATCGGCGAGACCCGCAACCAGCGGTGCTTCCGGCCCGACCACCACCAAATCGACGCGTTGACTTTTTGCGAGCGCAACCAGCCCGCCCAAATCGTCCGCCTTGGTCGCGACACAACGCGCATCCGCCGCGATCCCGGCATTTCCAGGAGCGCAGAAAACCTCTTTTACCGACGGAGAACCTTGAAGCCGCCAAACCAGCGCATGCTCCCGTCCCCCGCCCCCCACCACCAAAACTTTCATGACCTAATCGCTCCAAAATCGACTCGATACGTTTCGGGTGCGCAAAGACATTTGCGTTCAGCGAGGCGCACGCCCGGAGCGACCGAGGGAGCAGGCTCTGCGCCTGTGACCGAGAGAGTGAGGCCTCGCCACGGGCTCGGCACTTCCTGCGGGTGCGCTCGCTTCGCTCGCCGCTTCGCGCCCTCCGGT
>PLXG01000088.1 GCA_003153195.1 Myxococcales bacterium | reverse complement strand
AGAACAAGCTGGCGCCGCCGTTCCGTGAGGTCGAATTCGACATCATGTATGGCGAAGGAATTTCGCGCGAAGGCGACATTCTCGACCTGGCTTCCGAGTCGAACGTGATCGAAAAGTCGGGCGCCTGGTTCGGTTGGAAGGGCGAGCGCATCGGTCAAGGTCGTGAGAATGCCAAAGAGTACTTGAAGGCCAATCCGGAGATCGCCACGCAGATCGAGCGCGCGGTCCTGGATAAGTTCGGCATCAAGCGCGACAGTGGCATCATCGCCAAAGCCGCGATCGGCGAGGCGAGTGAAGCGAGCCGAGTTGACTCCGAGCGGGCTGTGCCCGCGAGGATGCCCGGTAAGATCGTCGAGAGCGGCCCGGTTGCGACTTCTAAAGGCGCGTCGACTGTCGCCGAAGCATCGCCTACCAAGAAGCGCCCCGAAGCTACGCCGCGCGCGTAACTTTTTCGCGAGAGCTCTCTACCTCGTAATCGCTCCGTCCACGCTTTTTCCATCCACTTCGATATAGAACTGATCACCCACGATGGTGACGGTCCACTTTTGTCGGCGTGCTTCGTTCATCGCCAGCTCGCGAACCAGTTGCGTATCGATGAGCCACTGATGAAAGCGATCGTTTTCGATCGTCGAGCGCTTGCGTGGATCGGTAAGCAAAAAATGAAGTTGCGCGCGGGTGTGATGGAGAACGTGCTGAAGTTTTTCATCGGTGGCCGAGCCGCATTCGATCCAGGCGGTAACCTCGCCGGTGAGATCTTTGACCGACAGATCGGGTTCGTCGGGATCGCTGAGCCCGCGACCGAACTCGAGCCGCTCTTCATGAAGTAGACACCAGGCGAGTACGCGAAGAATCAGATGTTCGGTTGTCTCCGACGGATGTTGCGCGACGATCACCTGCTGGTCGAGTGTGATGGCGCGATCGACGTGCGACAGCGCGATCTGAAATGCCAACCGAGTGGAAGTGAGCGCCATTAGTGATGCGCGTCGAGGGTGCCGGCATCCATGGCGGTCGGAGCTGTGCTCGCAGCAGGCGCCATCGCTTTGCCCGCATTTGCGCGCGGCATCGGCCACGGAGGTGGAACGTTGTCCATCGGCGCTTTGGCCGAGGCGCACGCACCAAGAGATGAGACTGCGACCGACAGAACGCACCAGAGAATGCGACGCATAGGCGAATGCTAAGCCATCGGGTGAGGTCGACGCAAACGGCGGCACATAAATTGACACCACCTTCGAAGGTCCTTACGTTCGAGTGATTGAAATTGGCTTGCCGCGCACAAAGGAGAGAACGATGAAGATGCTCAAGATTGGAATGGCCCTGCTTTCACTTTCGATGTTTGGTTGTGATGCATCGAAGCAGGAGCTCGACACCACCAAACAGTCGCTGACGACCGTGACCGCCGAGCGCGACAACTTGAAGACCCAAGTGGCTTCGCTTCAGAGGCAAATCGATACCATGAAGGCTGCCGCCGCCGCTGCCGCCGCNNCACCGCCGGCAGCCGCACCGCCGCCGGGCGGCGCACCTCCTCCTCCCGCTCCAGGACACGCGATGCCGCCAGCAGCTCCCGCGGGACGTCCGCCGGCGCCCGCACCAAAGCAAAAGCAGTAGCCCCGACGCGTCTTCTGCAGGTACACTAACCTTGTATGAAGACCCGCCCTAGCCTTCCGATCGAGCCCCCGAAACCGATCTCGCTCACCCCGCGACAAATCTTCGACTACCTGAATCTGCACGTCATCGGTCAGGATCGCGCCAAACGGCAGGTGGCCATCGCCGCCTACAATCACCTCAAGCGCTGCGCGGTTCCCGCCGACAAGGGCAAAAAGCTCCTCAAAAAATCCAATGTGCTGCTGATCGGTCCCACCGGCTCGGGCAAGACCCACATCGCGCGCAATCTGGCCAACTGTTTGAGCGTGCCGTTTACCATCGCCGACGCTACCGAGTACACCGAAGCCGGCTACTACGGCAAAGACATCGAAGTGATGATTGCCGAGCTGCTCTTCAAATCGAACCACTCGATAGAGGACACGCAGCGCGGAATCGTCTTCATCGATGAGANNCGTGCAGCAGGCGCTGCTGAAGCTGCTCGAGGGGCGCGAGATCTTCGTGCCGATGAACGTGACGCAGCACTGGAACAAGCACGATTTCGTGCAAGTCGATACGTCAGACATTTTGTTCATCTGCGCCGGAACTTTCTCCGATATTTCGATCTATGGAAACGAAAAGAAGACCATCGGTCTCAATACGTCGGACAGAGCGGAGCCGAAGCAAAAGCGCGTCGGATCGAAGGAGCTGCTCGACTACGGAATGATGGCGGAGCTGCTGGGCCGGCTGCCGGTGGTGGTTCAGCTTCGCGAGCTCGACGAGAATCAACTGGTCCAGATTCTTTCCGGGCCGCCCGACTCTCTCATTCGAGAATATCAGACGTTGCTGGCACTCGATGACGTGGGCCTGGAGTTTGCCGACGACGCGCTGCACGAGATCGTGCGCTTCGCCATCAAGCGAAAGATCGGCGCGCGCGGACTACGCTCGATCGTCGAAGAAGTTTGTCATGACCTTATGTTCGAGGGCCCCGAGCGCAAAGGAGAGAAGATCGTCGTGTCGCGTGCGTTCGTAAGCGAGCGTCTGGCACAGCTCGACGAAGCTCACCTCGGGGAAAGCGCATGAACTGTCCCGAATGCAAAAGCGAGCTCGAAGAGGACGCCGATCTTTGTCTCGAATGTGGAGAGCCCATTGGTAATTCGGTGGCGGCGCGGGTGGCGCGCGCGGATAACAAGCAAGCTCGACTCGAGTTCGAACGCGACGGCAAGACCCGCAGGATGCCGTCCGCCGCGCTGCCGCCGCCAAAGCCGCGTCCGTCCGCATCGAAGACCACGCTCAAGATCCCGATCTCGGCTGAGCCTCTGATCGCTACCGACGAACCGTCCGTGCCGGTGCGCTGCTCGGGTTGCGGTGCGCTTGGGCACGGTGACCGCTGCTCCGACTGTGGAGCGTTGCTTCGCCAATCGGAATGAAGAGACGTATTTGGTTGGCCGGCGGACTCTTGCTCGGCGCCGCGCTGATCGGAGAAATTACGCAGCCAGTGATCGCACGAGCGACACCGGTCCGTCCGGCGTCCGGCGCGTTCGACGTCAAACGCCTCGAAGCGCACGTGCGAATGTTGTCTGACACTTTGGGTCCGCGCGATCACCGCCATCTCGAAAATCTCGATCGCGTAGCCACATACATCGCCGGTGAATTCTCGCAGGTCGGACTCCATCCCTCCGATCAGACCTATGAGCTCGAGGAGAAAACCTATCTCAACGTGCGCGTGCTCCTCGGGCCGAAGACGCCTGAGCGAATCGTGATCGGCGCGCACTACGACAGTGACGGGGCGCTGCCGGCCGCCGATGACAACGCGTCCGGTGTGGCGGTTTTGCTCGAGCTGGCGCGCGCGTTCGCTGTTTCTCCGCCGCCCATCGAGACCGAGCTGGTTGCTTACACTCTGGAAGAAGAGTCTCAATTCCGCGGCAAGCTCATGGGCAGCGCGATCCACGCGCGTTCGCTCAAGCGCGAAGGCGTGCAGGTAAAGGGAATGATCTCGCTGGAGATGCTCGGCTATTTCTCCAACGAGCCCGATACACAAAAATTTCCGCTGGGCATGCTGCGACTCTTCTATCCAACACGCGGAAATTTCATCGCGGTGATCGGCAAGGTGGGCGGTGAAGGAATCGTGCGGCGAGTCAAAGCCGCCATGGCCGGCGCCTCCGAGCTGCCGGTCTATTCGATGAACGGGCCGCGGTCGATCCCCGGGATCGACTTCTCCGATCACGCCAGCTATTGGGACGAGGGCTACCCGGCGGTGATGGTGACCGACACTGCGTTCTATCGAAACGCGAACTATCACCGCGCAAGCGATCGACCGGAGACGCTCGACTATGGCAAGATGAGCCAAGTTGGGGCGTCCGTCTACGCCGCCGCCTTTGCGCTGGCCAAGTGAGCTTCCGACGAGAGTGAGCTTTCGAAGAACATAGGACGTGCGCGATGCCCGATTCACGCTTTCCGCGACTGACCGATCTTCCGCCGTACGTGCTCGGCGAAGTCGATGCCATGAAGCTGGCGATGCGCGCAGCCGGGCAGGAAGTGTTCGACTTTGGCCTCGGCAATCCCGATCGCGGAACTCCTTCCGACGTGGTGGCGCGGCTGCTAGCGGAATCGCCGCATCCCGCCAATCATCGCTACGCGCCGTCGCACGGAATCCCCGAGCTTCGTCAGGCAATCTGTCGTTGGTACGCGCGTCGCTACGGCGTCAAAGTGGATCCCGATTTGGAAGCGGTGGTCACGCTCGGTTCCAAAGAGGGCCTCGGCCAACTTTTCTTGGCCATGCTCGGACCGGGCGACGTAGTGCTCGCGCCCGATCCCTCCTATCCCATTCATCGATTCGGCTGCTGGTTTGCCGGCGCAGAAACGGTAGCGGTTCCGGCCGGACCGGGCCGCGATGCACTCGCCGATTTGGAGCACGCACGACTGTCTGCTCCGCGCCCGCCCAAGATGGCAATTTTGAATTTTCCGCACAACCCAACCGGCCAAACGATCGACCGCGCGACGATGGAGTCGATCGTGCGCTGGGCCGAACGCCACGACCTGTGGCTGGTCTCCGATCTGGCCTATGCCGATCTGGTTTTCGACGGTGAGGCGCCCAGCGTGTTGGCGGTATCGGGCGGACTTTCACGCGCGGTCGAATTCTTTACGCTCTCGAAGAGCTACAACATGCCTGGTTGGCGCGTCGGATTCTGCGTCGGCAATCGAGAGCTGTGCGCGGCGCTCAAACGAATCAAAGGCTATCTCGACTACGGACACTTCGCGCCAGTGCAGCTGGCGGCGGTGACGGCGCTCGACGAAGGCGATCAGTCGGTGGCGAAGATCTGTTCGCTCTATCGCGACCGTCGCGATGCGCTAATCTCCGGGCTCGCACGTGCCGGTTGGATGGTTCCCACGCCGAGCGCGACCATGTTCGTTTGGGCCAAGCTTCCGCCGTCGCATGCGCAGATGGGCTCAGTCGCGTTCGCGCTCCAACTGCTCGATCAAGCCAAAGTGGCGGTGGCGCCGGGCGCGGCATTTGGTCCGGGCGGCGAAGGATATGTGCGCTTCGGGCTAGTCGAAGAGAGCTCACGCATCGAAAAAGCGTGCGCGGCCATCGCACGTACACTCGCGGCCGGTTGACGTCGGGTTCGACGGCGCGATAGCCTGACCAAATGCGAAAGATCGCGGTCGGTCTTCTGGGGCTCGGGAACGTTGGATCGGGCGTGGTGAAGCTGCTCGCCGACAACGCCGACTCGATTCGCGAACGCCTCGGCGGCGCGTCGGTCGAGATCCGCCGCATCCTGGTTCGCGAGACGGAAAAGCAGCGATTGGTGGACGTCGACCGCAAGCTGATCACCAAGAGCGCCAGCTCGATCTTGGATGATCCGGAGATCTCGATCGTGGTCGAGCTGATCGGCGGAGAAGAGAAGGCCAGACAGCTCGTTCTCGACGCCATCGCGCACGGCAAACATGTCGTCACCGCCAACAAGGCTCTTTTGGCGGCGCACGGAGACGAGCTTTTTGCGGCGGCCGAAAAAAAGAACGTCGACCTCTACTATGAAGCTTCGGTTGGTGGTGGCGTACCGATCATTCGCGCGCTCAGAGAGGGTCTGGCCTCCGATCGCATCACGGAGGTGATCGGCATCGTCAATGGAACCTCGAATTTTCTTTTGACCAAAATGACCGACGAGCCGCAGCCCTTCGAGCAGATTTTGGCTGAAGCGCAAAGGCTCGGATATGCCGAAGCCGACTCTTCGCTGGACGTCGATGGCTGGGACGCGGCGCATAAGCTATGCGTGCTGGTGCCGCTCTGTTTCGGCATCTCCATTCATACCAAAGACGTGCTGGTCGAAGGTTTGCGCGGCATTGAGCCGATCGATTTTCGTTACGCCGAACGTTTTGGATTCGTGATCAAGCCGCTGGTGATTGCCAAAGATCATGGCGACTCACTCGAGGCGCGCGTTCATCCGACGTTGATCCCACGACGGTTCATGCTGGCGTCGGTGAACGATGTTTACAACGCTGTCTATGTTTCGTCGCACGCGCTCGGTCAGTCGATGTACTACGGACGGGGTGCCGGCATGATGCCGACCGCGGTGGCGGTGGTCTCCGATCTGCTCGAAGTCTCGCGCAACTTACTCTCTTCATCGGTAGGCGGACCGCCGACCGGTCGCGTGCGCACACCCAAGCGTATTCGCGCTGCCGGAGAGCTCGAGTCGCGCTACTACTTACGCATCAACGTCCTCGATCAACCGGGCGTACTGGCGCAACTGGCCGGACTACTCGGTGAACAGGGCATCTCCATCAGCGAGATGGTCCAAGAGGGTCAACGAACCGATGGAAAGAGTGCCTGTGTGGTCATGACTACGCACATCGCCCGGGAAGAGAACATGCAGGCTGCGCTCATGCGCATCAACCTGCTGCCGGCGGTGGTGGCGCCGACTCGGCTCCTTCGCATTTTCGATCGTCCTGGCGAAAACGCCACGCGCGGTGGGAAAACGGCGTGAAGGTTTCCGAGATAAGAGTGCTCTACGCCGACACCGATCAGATGGGCGTGGTCAACAACGTGAACTATTTACGTTGGTTCGAGATCGGTCGCGCCGAATGGCTGCGCGCGCGTGGCAAAAGCTATAAAGAGATCGAAGCGTCGGGCTGTCAGCTGCCGGTCGTGGAGGCGAACCTCCGCTATCATGCGCCGGCGCGATACGACGACATCTGCGAAATCTTCGCGGCGCCGTCGAATGTGCGCGCGGCCAGCGCCGTCTTCGACTATCAAATCACTCGCAAGTCCGACGGGCAGAAGCTCGTCTCAGGCAGCACGCGCCACGCTTGCATTGACGGAAGTGGTCGCGTGCGCAGATTTCCCGAAGAACTGGTCGCGCTTTTGAACAAGGAGGATTGAGCAATGGAGATGGACCGCAACTTGGCGTTGGAAATGGTGCGTGTGACCGAGGCGGCTGCGCTCTCGAGCGCGCGATGGATGGGGCGAGGCGACGCCAAAGGCGCGGACCAAGCGGCGGTCGATGCCATGCGACGTGCGTTCGACTCGGTGCAGATTCAAGGCACGGTGGTCATTGGCGAAGGCGAACGCGACGAGGCGCCCATGCTCTACATCGGCGAAAAAGTCGGCGAAGGCTGGCACAACGGCGAAGCGGGTTCGAAAGCCACGCCGCGTGTCGACATCGC
>PLXG01000264.1 GCA_003153195.1 Myxococcales bacterium | reverse complement strand
CTCACCGACTCGTCCGACCGAGTCGGCCTCGATGAACCAGGCGATCCAAGGAAAGCGTTTCGGAAACAGTCGCCCCCAAAATCCCGCGCCGAACGTGAGATCGAAGTTCGAGCCGATGTGCGAAGCGCCGACGACTGCAAAATCCCCACGCAGGTAGGGCGACCAATATTCGGTTGTCCAGGGACGATATCGAGCTCCGACGTGCGCCGCCGGTTCGATGCGCTCGAGATCTTCCGAAAGTCCGAGATCGATGGCGAAATGATCTTTGATCGCAATTCCGAGGCGCAGCGAGATGACGCCATCGTCGCGGTAGACGCCCGCTAGCCGCTCGTAGCCGATGCCACCACCGAACCCTACGGTAAAGGAGAGTGGCGCCGCTTGCGCGACTGCGGAAGCAAGCGTCATCAACAAAACGACGCGCGCGATCAGTCGAGCGAGATCCACTGGTAGTCCACGTGAGTCGACCCGAGATGCAAGAGCGAATAGCCGCCCGATTGATTGGTGCACCGCGACGAGGTGTGATGGAGCGGCCAGCGCTCGAACGAAACCGAGTCGCCGCTCAGCGAAAGTCCGCGACTATTCCCGTCGGCGTCGAACACAGCGTTGGTATGAATATGACCCGCAAGTACCGCCAGTACATTTTCTCGCGTCACCAGCGCCCGCAACCGATCGCGCGAGTACGGCCCGATCGTGGCGAACAGACCATTGTAGACGGGNNCGTTGGCGCGAAGCCGACGTCGAGCACACCTTCCAGCCAGTCGAGTTGACTGTCATCGGGACCGCTCGATTGCGACAGCGTTCCAACATGATTTCCGTCATCGAGGTCCTGCCCGGAGGAGAGTCCGACCAATTTGATGGCGCCGTACTGCGCGGAGAAGTCGAGCTCGGGGCCGATGTCGAGCAGATAGCCGTCGATGCCGTCGCCATCGTAATCGTGATTTCCAGTGACGACGAAGACTGGAATTTCTAAGCGCGCCAGCTCGACCAGAAAGCCAGCGCGCTGCACAGACAACCCCGTATCGGCTGCATCGCCAGAAAAAACGGCAAAGTCGGGACGAGGCGCGCGCGCATTGATGTGGTCGATGACCTTGTGGAACAGCGCCTGCGAGTCGCCGTCTCCGATGTGGGCATCTGAAATCTGAATCACGGTAGCGGGATCGGCGTAGTGATCGACCACGTCGATCGCTGCGGGCGTGCAGAGACTCGTCATTCCAACCTGAAGACACAGTCCATAAAGGCCCGGCGCTACCTCGGGAACCACCGCAGAGGCGTGGCACACTCCATCCGCGTCGCAAGAAGGGACGCCGAGCTCGATCGGCAACCCGGAATCGAGCGTCGCTTCGACGGTGAGCACACTCGACGCAAGAGCGATCCAACCCACGTCGATGGCCTCGCCGGTCTTGCGAATCACCGGCTGTCCTAACCTCGGATGGGCGATCAGGAAGGGATCTTCTGACGCGGGCAGGAGATCCCGGGCCACGTAGGTCGGTGATTGATGGAGACCCAAATCTCTGAGCGGCGGCGGTGGGTAGTCGATGGGTACGTTGCCGCATGCACAGAAACAAAACGCGGTCAGAGCGTAGCGCACGACACGAAGGTAGCGCGAAGGGACACAGCGCTCCATCAGAAGTTCCCGGCGAGCGATACGGTCGTTCGATCGCCTTCAACGTTCGGCACCAACCTGAGATTGCGAACCCCTGGAACTGTGTTCGCCTTCACACGATGGAGCGCAGGGATCACCAGCCCGAGCGTCGACCCGATCGCGGCGCCCACGATCACATCGGTGGGGAAATGGTCACCCGAGCCTACGCGCAAAAACGGTTCTACCGAGGCGGCGGCCATGACCAAGCTCCACACCAAGGCGCGCCACTTCGATCCGGGATGGCGCAAAGAGTAGGTGTATGCAAACGACACCGCTATGTTGAATGTTGCCGAGGTGTGTCCCGAGTAAAATGAGAAAGACGCTTCAGGGCTGGTTCGGTCCGTGGGATAAACGCCGGCTTGATACAGATACGGACGCGGACGACGAACAGCTCGACGGACGATCTCCTGAAGTGCTCCATCCCAGGCAAGTGCCTCGGTCATGACTAAAAAGTCTGACAAATATCCTCGCCACCGCTTCGGTCCCACGTCGATGAAATCGAAGAGAGCATAGACCGCGGGAAGTCCGAGGAGCGCATTCGCTCCGGTCCGCGCATCTGCATTGTGATAGCCAACAAAATGGCGATCGAGTGAATTGAGCTTGCTCGGATCACACGGATCACAATCGGGTTTGGGCGCGGCGTCGCCAACCACCAAATACGGCGAGATCCACAGCGCGAGGCCGCCGAGCGTGACGGGAACATCGACCACTGGGTCGACGCGATAAACGATCTCAACGGGCGGATGCTCATTCGCATACCCCCAAGTGCCGCGCAAGAGGAGAACCAGCGAGAGCCATCGCACGTGGGAAATGTACCTCATCCGCTTCTTCCTGTCCGGTTCCTGACATACGCGGTGAACCTTCAACACCGATCGCTGCCCAAGTGACCGTGTCCAAGGCGAGCGATGATTGGCACTTCGTTTGCGTCAGTACCCCGACACATGCCTCGTTGGTTCGTCGCGCTCGCGATTCCTCTCATCTTGCTCGGCGTATTGGTGAGCACGCAACGCGCCGTCTCCGCACATCTCGGCGCGGATCTCCTCTACGTCGTCGACGTCTACCGTGATCTCTTCGTCAATCGGTATCCAATCAACCATCTCTATTTCACCCCGACGTCGTTCGCGATTCCCGATCTGGTCTTGATCTGTATGGCACTTTTCGTATCGCGCGATCCGGGACGGGCGTTCTTCCTCTACGAGCTGATCTTTTTTGCGCTGTTCACTCTTTCGTTAAACCTCTGGTTCAAGAGCCTCAGCATCCGCCTCCGTGGACTTCTCTGCGGAACGCTTCTCTTGTTTCTCGGCGCAATCATTGGGGCTCACCCGAGCACGCTGGTATTTTTTCTTCCCATTTATCATGCCGGTTCGACGCTGGCCGGCGTATTTCTACTCAGCATGGTGGTGCGCTCTGTCAGAGTTCAGTGGCGGAAGCGCGACTCGTTTCTCGCCGTGATGCTGCTCGCGCTCGCCTCGCTTTCCGATCTCTTCTTCGTGACCCAATTTGTCCTGCCTGTTCTCCTGGCGCTGCACCTCACCGGTCGTCACCACGTCGAGATACAAGAGGCCGCGCGTAGATGGTTTCGTTTTTGTATTTATGCAGCGCTCATACACCTGGCTGCGCTCTGCGCCCTTACGTCGCTCGCGGGTGTGCAGTTCCTCGGCAATCCTCTGGCCACCTGTACGAAGGAGCTGCTGCTGACAAGCGGTTTCGCGCTCGGGGTTCTCCCGTTTTTGCGCACCAAATGGAATCAACTGAAACCGTTCGTCACCGTTCCGGTCTTTCGAATTTCGATCTTCTGCGCGATCGTTTTGACGATCTGCCTGATAGGCCAGCACGCGCGATCCTGTTTCATTTCTCAAGTCCCCATACCGGCGGGATGGCCTGCGGCCAATCTCCAGCACATGGCTCGCGACCTCGGGATGCTCGCGGCCCGCGATCCGCAGTTGTGGATTTGGCCGATCGTTGCAGTAGCGCTCAGCATCGTCGTGCTGCGAGACAAGCTGGCGGACAGATATCGCAAGCTGATGGCGGCATTCTTTTTGATCTCACTCGGCATCACGCTCCTCGAGGCTGGATTGACCTGGGTGGGACTGGGAACGATGGTGCAGCCGAAGGCGAATATTTTTGACGAGGGCACGATCCGCTATTTGCAACCAGCCTATGTCCTGCCGATCTTCGTGGTCGCCGCCCTTGTTCGGTGGCCGATTGTCGGACCAAGGTTACGTTCTGTCGTCGTTTCCGGATTGCTTGGGATCGCGCTCATCGCCGCGGGAAAGATCGTGTCAGCCACGCCTGCCATCGCGAGTACGTTAATATCGCTTCCCTATCCCGACTACGCGTCCTGTTTTGATGAGCTCGTCGAGCACGAGCACTTGCATGCCGGTTACGGAGACTATTGGGCGGCCAGACAGCTGCGATTGCTTTCGCATCATCCGGTTCCGATCAACGTGCTGCTCGGCTCCGACTTCAGCCTTCGCGCATGGGAGAACAACCCGGCCTGGTATCTTCCGGAGCCGGGCGATCCCGATCCGTACTTGCGTTACGATTTTCTCGTCCACGGGCGTTTTAAAATGGAGCACATCGTCGAACGTTTTGGCGTTCCGGCGCGGACCGAGCGCTGTGGCGAATTTGAGATTTCGATTTACGATCGCCAGACCGACTTAACGTTTCGCCAGATTCTGCATGTGGCGGCGCTCACCGCCAACGGTGCTGCGCCTCCGTCGCATCTGGTCAGTCATCCGACGCTCAACGTGCATCGCGATGACGGCGTTTCCGACGAGACCGCAGGTACGATTCCAGTCGGATCGAAGGGACAAATCCTCTCCTTTGAAAGGGCTACTTACGGCAATGTGATCGAAATCTCCGCAAGCGCGACCGTTCCGCTCGAACTGAACGTGTTTGATGGGCAAGGCGCGCTGGTGGCGCGATTGATCGCACCGGTGGTGGCGGGTTCGGGTCTGGCCGCGCGATTTCTGCGTCTGCCCACGTCTAGTTCGGTGGAGACGGTCGAGGTTACAACGACCAGCGCAAACGCTCGACTGGGACACCTGTTCGTCTATTCCGATGTGAACTAACCCAGAGTTCGCCTCGGTTGACCAAGCGAGGGCGAGACTGGCGAGACGAATCGCGAGCGCCGTACATCTCAAAGTGGCGGACGACGCCACGGTCGGAAAGCGCGACGTTGTGGTGCGGATGGGGCAGGAACTGGTGATTAGGTTTAAAGAAGGAATCGAGATCACGCCCGTGTAAGTTGCGCAGCGACGCTCAAATTGAGCAAAGTGAGCCCAAGGGTAGCGATACACCACCAAGGTGGCACTTTCGACGAACATTGTAATCAAAAGCGGTTTGAGCTAGAGCAAAGAATGTTTCTGATGCTGATGGTCGCTGGTCTGGTCGGGCTGGTAATCATGGCGATTCCCGCAGTCGGCCGAGGTCACGGGATGCTCGGAAATGGCGGACATTCCGCGCATCCGCTTCTCGGTCACGGTCACGCGCACGGAAGCGCTGCGACCGCCAAAGGGGAGCTGATTCCCGCGGACCTGTCGCATTCGAATGCGCTTCGATGGATCCCTTCTCCCCGGACCGTTTGCAGCTCACTGGCGCTCTATGGAGCATTCGGCAATGCGCTCGTTCACGCGGCGCATCTCAGTTTTGCAGCGGCCGCGATCACCGCGGTGATCCCCGCCCTTCTGATCGAACGTCTCTTGCTCAATCCATTGTGGAATTTCGTCTTTCGATTCCAAACGCCACCGAGCTCACCATTTGAAACATTGGTTCTGAGTGAGGCCCGCGCGCTCGATGCATTCAGGAATGGAAAAGGCTTGGTAGAGACCGTAAGGGATGGTCGCAGAATTCAACTCATGGCGGAGCTCCAAGAGGATCAGGCCCGATTGCCGATAAAAGTTGGTACGGTTCTACTAATCGTGGACGTCGATGCTGGACGTGAGCGTTTGATTGTGACTGTTCTTCCGCCGACCTAAAGCGCCCCGTGATAGGGTCTCGGCCATGGAGCCTTCTCTTATCATCGCGGGCGTCGCGGTCGCAGCCGTTTTTGGATTAACTTCACTCATCATCACCACATTTTTGCGAAGCGTAGACGCTGGCGAAATTCTGCTCGCTAGCCGTGGTCGCGGTTTGCGCATCTATCGCGGTCCATGTAAGGCGCTGGTCGTCCCGGTGATCACACAGGTTCGAGTGATTCCGGCACAGGCGATCAACGTAGACATCGAGATCACCGACCAAACCGCCGATGTCGACGGAAACGGACGCTCGGCTCCAGTGAAAGTGACGGTGAGAGCATCCGCCATCGTTAGCGTTGGAGAAGATGAGTCGATGGTAAACACCGCGGCGAATAAATTCTTCTCAAAATCTGCCGGCGAGCAACTCTCGACCCTCACCGATGTCCTCTCGTCAGCCGGACGGCGTGCGATCAACCTTCTCAAACACGATCAGCTTTTTAGCGTGCGGGCGCCGTTGGCGCTCGGCGCTGCGACCTCGCCCTCGACGGCACTGGTAGCTGCACAAACAGCCGAACTGGTGAAGGCGGCGCAGCGTGCAGACGACGACGAGTTGGCGGTCATCATCAAAGAGGCCTGTTCGCGCGAGCTCATGGATTTGGGACTTTCGTTCAACAGCCTCAACATCAAAGCCGTTCTGAGTGAGGTCGCCGAGGCCCGTCGCAGAGAGTCCGGCGCTCGGGCCAAGGCCGATGCCGATGTCGTACAGGCGCGCGAAGAGCAGCGTGCGCGCATCGCCCAATTGGAAGCGCAGCAAGCGGTCAACGATCAAGAGCGGGCGCTCAGCATGCAGATTGCGTCAAACGGCGCATCGATCGCCAGAGCGGAGGCGGACAAACAGGCAGCTGTCCGTCAACAGCGCGAAGCTGAGCTCAACGCCAGCCAGATTACGCAAGCAAAGGCCGATGCCGACCAAAACGTGATCCAACAGGAGGCGGAAGGGCGAGCGCAAGCGGCCAGAATCTTGGCCATCGCCACCGCTGAAGCGGAGTCGATCCGACTAAAGGCGCGCGCGCTCATGGAATCGGGCGGAGCCTACCTCGACCTCCGTCGCCTGGAACTTGCGCCGGAGCTCACGGCGCAAGTTGCGAATGCGTTGTCGAACAGCCAGTTCGTAAACTTCGGTACAACCGGAGGTTCCGACGGCGATCATAGCGCAATTCGCACCGGCTCCGACGATGTCTTGCGGGTCGTACAAACGTTACTGGCGGCACAGGTCATCAACACGAAAGTGGACGCCCCGAAGCGATAGCCGATCCGCGGATAGGCGATTCAATGCGGATGTCGCGGCCGGGACGCTCGGCGAGTACGCAGACGAAGGTCCGTGGTTGCGATCCCATGCCGTCCACGATGATGAAACAGACACCCACCGCGCCGTTGAATGATTTCCTCGGGAAGTACGAGCCCGCCATCGTCAACCTGGCGCGAGGTGCACCTACTCCGTCTGCGCAAGAGATTGCCCGGCACTTTCGAGCTCGTCTACGACGGCTACAACGCATTGAGCTACACCGACGTCGACGGTCCGAAGACGCAGCAGTCGCACGTCTTCTGATTCGGAGAGAGCCGACTAGTTGCCGGAGCCGGTGCCGGAGCTGGTGCCTGTGCCGGTACCCGTGCCTGTGCCGGTGTTGGTTGCCGTCGCACAGCCACCCCAGGTTGGGTCGCACGAAGCTGGGTTCGTGCACCAGGTGCAGCCATTGCCCGAGCACGTGCTCTGGGTGGTACCGATACACGATCCGGATCCCGCGGAAATCGAGCAGCACGCGCCAGGAGGTGGTGGCGGCGGCTTGGAGCACATGGGCGAGACGTCTTCTCCGGTCTTTTCATCGATGGTGCCTGGTGCGCCACCGCACCCGTTCGGCGTTCCCATCGAGATCGCCCCGATCACGATTACCAAGGCGACCAAACCCGCGGTACCTACGCCTCGAACCCATTTGGACGTGTTCCTGTCGTCGAGCTTTGGTGACATTCAGATCCCCCCCTTTATGTTGGACTACACCTCATGGAAATGTACCAGTTAGT
>PLXG01000268.1 GCA_003153195.1 Myxococcales bacterium | reverse complement strand
GCCGGTCCGAACAGCAGCTCGCCTTTTCCGCCGCGTGATCGCTCGTACACCGTGCTCAGAGATGGGCGCAATTTCGTCAGCGCACTGACCACCCATCCGCGCAGCGCCCGCGCCGCATCTCCGTCGAGACGTACGACGGCGATGTCGTCATAGAGATCGACCACCACGCCGGGGAGATCGTCGCCTTCGCCGTTCAGCAGACGAAACGCAGTGGTCTGGTCCGGATCGATGACGCCGCGGCGGGCTTTGAGCGCGCGCTCAAGCTTCTGCGCAATGAACGCCTCGTCGATGAGCTGGTCAGCCAGGAGCGTGTAAACGCGCACCGCGATGGGTGAGCCACCGTCGTAGAGTCCACGCGCAATGAATTGTCCGCGGCTGAACACGTCGACGCTGCTTCCGGTCTTGATGCCCTTGGGCACTTCCAGCGCGTCGCGATAGATCCACGGATGTCCGGCGCGCAAACTTCGCTCGAGCGGTTTTTTCAGCGTGAGACGCACGTTTGGTTTATACCTTCGATCGCCATGCCGATGCCGACCGAAATTGTGGGGCTGCTCCGTTCGAACATTGCCATCACCTGGGAAGACGGCCATCAAACCGCCTATCCGGCGCGCGAGCTGCGCCTGCGTTGCAAGTGTGCGTCGTGCATCGAAGAGATGACCGGTCAGCCGCTGCTCGATCCTAAAAATGTGCCCGATGCGGTGCGGGCGCGTGCGATTCGAGTGGTCGGGCAATACGCCATCAACGTGGATTGGTCGGACGGCCACTCCACCGGCATTTATAATTTTCGCGATTTGCGCGCCAACTGTCCGTGCGAGATCTGCAGCAATCTGAGGAGCGAAGGTAAGACGCCTGGCTGACGAGGGACTCGTTAGTGCGAGAGCGAAACTGTCCCGCAAGCGTCGACGGTGAACTGACCTACGGTTGCCGGTAGATCATCGGGACCCGCCGCCAGCTCGGCATGCAGGAAGACGTTGACCTCGGTAGTCGCTTCCGTGACCAGCGCTGAGGTTCGAATGGTAAAGGACGTTGCCTCCCACTCGCGCTTATCGAAGCCCCTGCATCCATCATTGTCCGTGTAGAGGACAAACGACACCTGGTCGTGATTCAAGGTTCGGTTCACCGGGAGAGTTCCGGCCACTTCAAATCTGAGAAATGCACAGATCGACTGATCTGAGTTGACGAAGGTGACATCTTGGTGCGAGCCAACGTCGGTCGTACTGGTCGGGCTCGCCGCAAAACTCATGGTTCGCGGGTTTGCGCCGCCACGCAGATTCGAGAGCGCGACCTCATGGCTGCACNNCTGATTGCGCCGTCCGAAAGCGTTGCGCCATCGAAGCTCGGTGCCTCGATCTCATCCGACGTGAGTAGTCGGCTGCGGCAGCCGCAAATCAGGAGCGCGATGGGTAAAAAGCGCTTCACTGTCTGGTCTGTAGCACAGACGCAATATCGAATAAAAATCGACTACAAGTGGCTGTATTTACATGTATAATATCATTGGGCTGGGGCCATTGCTCGTGCTAAGTCCTGGTCGTGGCTGGGCTGGTTTCACTTCGTCGCGGGAAGTATGAGCATCCGTTTCTGCCGGTATGTCGGGCGGACATGGAGGCGCGCGGCTGGGATGAGCTCGACATCATCATCATCAGTGGCGATGCCTACGTCGATCATCCGGCCTTTGGTCCGCCGCTCATCGCGCGCTTTCTAGAAGGGCGCGGATTCAAGGTCGGCATCATCGCCCAACCGGACTGGCGCAGCGTCGATGCATTTCGTGCGCTCGGAAAGCCGCGGCTGTTTTTCGGCGTTTCGGCCGGCAACATGGACTCGATGCTCAATCGGCTCACCGCGCAGAAAAAAAACCGCGGCGACGATCAATATTCGGCGGGCGGAAAGCGCGACGCACGTCCCGATCGCGCCACCATTGTCTACGCCAATCGCGCGCGCGAAGCCTATCGCGACGTGCCGATCGTGCTCGGCGGCATCGANNGTTCGCGAAGCCTACAAGACGGTTCCCATCGTGCTCGGCGGCATCGAAGCCTCGCTGCGCCGCATCGCGCACTTCGACTATTGGTCCGATACGGTTCGGCGATCGATCCTGCTCGATTCCAAGGCCGACCTGTTGGTGTTCGGCATGGGTGAGCGGCCGATTTGGGAGATCGCACAGCGCCTCAATACCGGCGAATCGATCGAGCGATTGCGCGACGTGCGTGGCACCGCATTTTCAGTGAGCGCGGCCGAAGCCGAGGCGCTTTCCGCCTATCCGTCGGAGACGGTCACCGACGGGCGCGTGCTGCTCATGCCCTCGTTCGAAGAGGTCAAAGCGGACAAGAAGAAATACGCGCTTGCCTCGCGCATGCTCCACTACGAGACCAATCCCTACAACGCGCGACCGCTCATTCAGCGTGATTCACCGCGCGGCGCAGGCGTCTATTTCAATGCGCCGGCGCTACCGCTCGAAACGCACGAGATGGACGAGCTGTACGATCTGCCCTTCAATCGCACGCCGCATCCGCAATACAAAGATGCGACGGTGCCGGCGTTCGAGACAGTCAAGCATTCGCTGGTGATCATGCGCGGCTGCTTCGGTGGCTGCACTTTCTGCTCGATCACCGAGCATGAAGGACGCGTGATTCAAAATCGTTCGGCCGACAGTGTGTTGCGCGAGCTACGCACGCTGCGGCGCTCGCCCGATTTTCACGGCACCGTCAGCGATCTGGGCGGACCGACGGCAAACATGTACGAAATGCGCTGCGAGGACGAGAAATACGAGTCCAAGTGCCGGCGACTGTCGTGCGTGCATCCCGGCATCTGCGAGCATTTGAAAACTGATCATGGCCCGCTCATCGATCTGATGAAGAAGGTTCGCGAGACCGAAGGGGTGAAGCACGTATTCGTGGCTTCGGGTGTGCGTACCGATCTGGTTGCCGACGGTGAGCGCGGTCAAGAATATTTGCGCGATCTGACCAAGTACCACGTGGGTGGACAGCTTTCGGTGGCGCCCGAGCACGTTTCCGAAGAGACGCTCAACCTCATGAAGAAGCCGGGCATCGAGAGTTACGATCGATTCGCCGAGCAGTTTCGCTGCGCGTCGGAAGATGCGGGAAAAGATCAGTACCTGATCCCCTATTTCATCAGCGGTCATCCGGGATCCAAGTTGTCAGACATGATCACGTTGGCGCTCTATCTGAAGAAGAAAGGCGTTCGCCCGCGGCAGGTGCAGGATTTCATTCCCACGCCCATGTCGCTGGCGGCCACCATGTATCACACCGGGCTCGATCCGCTCACCATGAAGCCCTGCTACACTGCCCGGGGCTTGCGTGAGAAGAAGCTGCAGAAGGCGCTTTTGCTCTATTGGGATCCCGAGCAGCACGAGCTGGTGCGCGAGGCGCTGGTGCAGGCGCGACGCACCGACTTGATCGGCAGTCGGCCCGAATGTTTGGTGCCGCACGGACGAGATCCGCGCCGGCCAGCACGCCATGCGCCACACGCTGCTCAGTCTCTCAAGGCGAAGAAGCCGAAGAGACGTCATGCGCATCGGTAGCTTCGGATACGACGTTCACGGCGAAGGTCCGCCGCTTCTGCTGCTGCACGGCTTCTCCTTCGATCGCACCCTGTGGGACGACAACATCGCCGCGCTCGCTTCTCACGCGCGCGTCATTCGTCTCGATTTTCGGGGCGTCGGTGAGTCGCCGCTGGCGTCTTTTTCCATCGACGATTTGGCAGACGATGCGGCGCGTCTGCTCGATCTGCTCGGCGTGCCGATGGCCTACGTGGCAGGACTTTCCATGGGCGGCTACGCGGCGCTGGCGTTCGCTGCCCGTCATGCCGTTCGACTCAGTGGCCTGATCTTGGCAGACACGCGCGCCGGCGCCGATAGCGTGGAGGTCAAGCGGAAACGCGACGCCGGCATCGCGCAAATTCGTCACCAAGGACCGGAAGCGTATGCGACCGCGGTGCTGCCGCGACTACTTTCATCGTTGGCGCCGACTGAGATGCGCGAGCGTGCGCTGCGGATGTCGATTCAAGCGCCGGAGAGCATGATCGCAGCGCTGACCGCCATGCGCGAAAGGCCCGATCGCCAAAGCGATCTGAAGAACATTTGCTGTCCCGCGTTGATCGTCGTCGGCAGCGAAGATGTGATCACGCCGCCGGACGAAGCCGCGGCGATGGCGCGCGCAATTCCCGGAGCCGAGCTCGTCACCATCGCGGGTGCGGGACATCTATCCAATTTGGAAGCGCCCGACGAGTTCAATCGCGCCTTGATCGATTTCGTGGTGCGCTAAAGATAAAGCGGCGCGCTAGCCCAAGCCGATGTTTCGCGCCAGCCTGCGCGCCAGCTCGCGACTCTCTTCCAAATGATCGCTAGCGATGCGCAGCGAGTTCTTGATCACCTGCACCGCCTCGGTGGGCACGGTGAGTACTTCGGCCTCGTCGAGGGCGGCGCGCAAATCGGCACGCAGCTCGGCCATCAGATCGATCAGGGTGACCATGTTGTCGGCGGTCATCGCATCGATGGTACCCGGCGTGGTCAGGTTGGCCGAATCGATGGGCGTGGCCGCGCGCGCCGGTGGTGCGCCCTCGTGGGTAGACGCCATCCGCGCATTTTCACTCTGCAGACGATCGATCTCTCGGCGCTGCTCGGCAGATTCGGCGGCATCGGCATTGGTGCGGATCTCCGCCTCTCGCGCATGAGTCTCGGCGTCTCGCATGCGTTGCTCGGCGGAGCGCAGCGCTTCTTCGGCCAGCTCGCGCCGTTCGCGTTCGGCGTTGAGCTCGTTTTCGAGGCGAATGATCTCCACCGACGGCGGTCGCTTCGACCCCTCGAGGGTGGCGCCCGAATCAGGGCGTCGCAGAGCCGGCTGCATCGATGACGGTCTCGGTGCGTCGGCGAGCAGCTTGAGCACCAGACTTCCGCAGGTGATGGTGTCACCAGGACGAATCGGCGCCCGCTCGACTTTCTTGTCACCGATGTAGACGCCGTTTGAGCTGCCGAGATCTTCGATGAAGTAACCGCCCTCCCAAAAGATCCGCGCGTGTTTGCGCGAGACCATGGCATCGGCGGTGCGAATCGGGCATTCGGACGCGCGCCCGATCAGCACGGGATCGGTGGTGAGCGATACCGTCTGGTCCACCCCTGTCGAATCGTAATAGACGATTTTCGGCATCGCGACCGTGCGCAAAATAGCACGCGGATCTCCACGTAGAAAGTCGGATTTCACTTACACTCGACGAGTGAGTGAATCGCCGCGAAGTGAGCTCATCGAAGTGAGAGCCTCTGACGGCTTCGTTTTGCGCGGCGAGCTGCGGCTTCCCTTCTCGATGCCGGCACGGCGCATCGCCATCGTCTCACACGCGATGATGGTGGACCGACGCACGCTCGATCGCGGATTTCTTGCCGAGCTGGTGGCAAACGACATCGGTGTGATCGCATTCGATCAGCGCGGTCACGGTTCGAGCAGACCACGCGTCCACGAGGGCACTTCGTTTGGTTACGATCGGCTGGTCGAAGACGTGCAAGCGGTCATCGATTGGGCTCGTGCGAAGTTTCCCACGCTGCCCATTTCGCTGGTGGGGCACAGTCTGTTCGCGCACGTGTCGCTGGCGCATCTGGCGCGCCATGGCACCGCGCAGATCGCGTCGCTGGTGATGATCGGTTGTAACGTGCCGACTTTTCGCTGGTCGCGCTTCAATCGACTGCGCGCCACCATCCTCGGCTTCGACCTGCTTAGTCGAATCTTCGGCCGCTTTCCGGCGAGAGCACTGCGCATCGGATCGGAAGACGAGCCATCTTCCTACGCCGGCGACTTCACACGCTGGGTGCTGAAGCTCAAGTGGACCGCGCGCGACGGCTTCAACTACGAAGACGGCATTCCCCGGATCGACATTCCCGTGCTCGGCGTTGCCGGCAGTCGGGACTGGCTCGCGCCGGCGACCGATTTCGCGCGACTGATCGAGACCATCCCCGCGCACGAATTTTTCGTGGTGGACACCGATCACATGGGGCTCATGCTAACGCCCAACCAAGGCTGGAAGAAGATTTCGGAGTTTCTACTGAGAGCGGGCCGTCAAAACCTGTGACGAGGGCTCGCAGCAAGCCAGGCGAGAGCACAGGTTTTGATGGCCCGCTCTAAGGTGATTCGATCGATTCGCCGCGCAGCAGCTTCTCGAGCACTGCCTCATCGATGACGAGGGTGCCTTTTTTCTCGGCATCTTTGAGCTTGGCCGCGCCCACGTCCGCGCCGGCGACGAGATAGTGGGTTCCCTTTTTGACGCTCTTGTCGAAAACGCCGCCGGCTGATTCGATCGCCGCCTGAACTTCGGAGCGCGGTCGCGATAGCGTTCCGGTGACGCAGATGCGCGTGCCGGCCAGCACGCCCGAGGGTTCGATCTTGGGCTCCGACGGCGAAACTCCGCGCGCCATCAATTTGGTGAGCACCTCGCGATTGCGCTCCTCGGCGAAGAATCCGGATACCGCGCTGGCTCGTTCGGCGCCGAATCCGTGTAGCTGCTGCAGCGCTTGATCGATTTCGGCGGGCGAAGCCGCCATGAGTGTCGCCAAATCGGCAAAGCGCACCGCCACTTCATGCGCCCAAACTTCTCCAATCTTGGGCATGCCCAAACCGACCAGCAGGCGGGTGAGCGTAGCCTTGCCCTTCGACTCGGCGATCCCTTTGACCACACCTGCCGCGCTCTTCTGACCCATGCGTTCGAGCTCGAGTAGTTGCTCGACGGTGAGGTCATAGAGATCGGCCACATCTTTGACCAAGCCCTTTTCGGTCAGCTGATAGACCAGCGACGGGCCCAAGTTCTCGATGTTCATCGCGTCGCGTTTGCAGAAGAACTCGATCGATCGCGCGCGCTGCTCCGGGCAGCCGAATACGTTGGGACAGTAGAGCGCGACCTGACCCTCTTCGCGCTCGAGCGCCGTGCCGCAGGAGGGACAGTGGGTAGGCTCGACGATGGGCTGGCGATCGGTGCCGCGCTCCACCACCGTGATCACGTACGGAATGATCTCGCCCGCTTTTTCCAAGAGCACGCGATCTCCGACGGCGACATCGAGTCGGCGAATCTGATCGAAGTTGAAAAACGAGGCGCGCTTCACGGTCGTGCCAGAAAGCTCGACCGGCTCGAAGTGTCCGAGCGGCGTGATGGCGCCGGTGCGCCCGACGTTCACTTCCAATCGCAACAATTTCGAGGTTGCCTGTTCAGCAGGAAACTTGAAGGCAATGGCCCAGCGTGGCGCGCGATTGGTGGCACCGAGAAATCTTCGCTGATCGATGCGATCGACCTTGATCACCACGCCGTCGATGGCGAACGGCAGCGCCATTTTTCGGGCGGCCCAACTGTTGACTACCGCCAGCAGCTCTTCGAAGGTTTCGACGCGCGTGATCTCCGTCGAGACCGGCAGGCCGAGCGATTTCATCCAGGCCAGCAGCTCGAAATGAGTTTTGCCCTGACTGGCGCCGCTAGCTTCGCCGCCCACCACTTCGTAGGTGAGCAGCTTCATCGGTCGTTTGGCGGCCTGTCTGGGATCGAGCAGCTTGAGCGAACCGCCGGTGGCATTGCGCGGATTTTTCCACGGCTCTTCCTCGGCAGTGACGCGCTCGGCGTTCACTTTTTCGAACGCGACGCGATCCATGTAGACCTCACCGCGCACGTCGGCGGTCACCGGATGGGATAGCTCGAGCGGTAGCGCATGAATGGTGCGCAAGTTCGCCGTCACGTCCTCACCGGTCACGCCGTCGCCGCGGGTGGCGCCGATTTGAAATTTTCCCTCGACATACTTGAGCTCGATGGAGATGCCATCGATCTTGGGCTCGACCACGTAGGCCGGCGCTTCTCCCTCGAGTCCGCGCACCACGCGATCGTGAAATGCGCGCAGCTCGCTCTCGTCGTAGGTATTGTCGAGCGAAAGCATGGGCACCGCGCGGGTGATCTTGGGAAAGCTCGAGATCGGCTGGTGACCGATCCGCTGCGTCGGTGACCAGGAGACGACCCAATCGGTGTGCTCGGCTTCGGTGGTCTTTAGTTTCGCGAACAGCCGATCGTATTCGACGTCGGCGATGCTGGGATCGTTTTCTACATGGTAGCGCCGATCATGTTGCAAAATCTCACGAGCGAGCGCCTCGTACTCCGCACGGGTCATGTTAGCAAACCTCGTCGCTACAAAACCTCATCGTCGGACTCTTCGTCTTCCAAAACAGGACCGACCTCTTCAGTGTTTCCGCCATCGACATCATCGGGTAGACGGCGCGCCGCCTCCGATGCGGTTTTGGTGCCGCGCAGATAACCAGCGATGACCGTGACCGCAAAGCTCGAACCCGAAAAATTGGTGTCGATGGCCTTTTTGCAATCCCAGAAGACGTCCTGCATCTCTTGGCCTTTTCCGGCGATGGCCTTCCAGGCGTTGAGCGGGCCAAATTCGATGAGCGGCGCGAAGAAAAACTCGCGGCTCGATTTGAACAGCAGCGAATATTCCTGGAACTCCACGTGTACGTCGGAAAGCCCGGCATCTTCGAACCAGGCTTGCGCTTGCTCGATGGGCGGAAAGCGCGCCAAGTAGGCATCGAGTCGATCGATCCCGTCGGGCCGATCGCGCTTGGTGAGCACCTCGCGAAAGATGTCGAAAAACTCACTGAAGGTGCCGGCCAGCGGCAGCGTGACCGCGACCTGGCCGAACTCGCGCGTGACGCGAGCGAACTCGAGAATGGCCGGCTCGGGATCTTCGAACTCTTGTAGCGCTGCATTGGAGATCACTACGTCGTACACGTCGTCGGCGAAGGAGAGTTTGGGCAGCGGTGCTTCGCTGCGAAAGAAGATGCGCTTGCCCGCCAACGCTCCCGCTTTTTCGCGTGCCTGATCCAGCATGGCCGGCGACGGATCGATGGCGATGATGCGGCCGTGCTCGTCCATCCGCTTGAGCAGCTCCAGCGACGGGTAGCCGGTGCCGCACCCGACGTCGAGGACCATCGCCCGTGGCGGCAATTCGAGATCGCGCAGAAGTGGACGGCCGAAACGCTGCGACCAGATTGGCAGGATCTGCGTGTCGTAGAGGCGCGCCAGCTTGTCTTCGCGATGGCTGCGTCTCATCGGGCCTTCTCGGGCTTCCCGGGATTTTCAGCGGGAGGCCGCCAACCTTTGACCGGTCCGGGACGCTGCGGTCCATATTTTCCGCCGACGTATTTGGCGGTCATTACGTAGATCGCCGACGACAGTCGATTGAGCGCCAGCTTGAGATCGGCGCGTTCGCCGTCGTCTGAAAATGCGACATAGGCAGCCAGCTCGGCCTCGCGCGCATAGGCGCGGGCCAGATAGAGTTGTGCCACCGCGCGACCCTGACGCACCGACGGGATCATGAACGGAACACCGTATAGCTCGTAGGTGTGGTGCGATGCGTAGCGAATCTCGCTCGGCGGAAGTCCCACCAATTTCCACTCGGGTAAGGGACGATCCATCACCTCGGCACCCACCATCGCGCGAGTGAGCTCGAGCGCTTCGCCAAGCTCACCCACCAGTCCGGGCGCGCCCTCTTGGTCGGCGGCAAACTGTGCTTCGAGTAGAAGTCCCTGCAGCGTGTCGAGCTTGCCGCGCAAGATCAGTCGCGGATGGAGCTTGGTCACCAACGATTCGTCATCGCGAAGATGTGTCAGGTGCTCGGGCTTTTCGCTCAGCCGCTCGCCGGTGGCGAGAACTTTGAAGCGACCGGCGCCGGCCGGACCCGACGGCCTCGCGCCGAGTGATTCGCCGGCTGCGCGCGCCGAGCGATCGATCTCGCGCGGCGCCTTGGCCACATCGACCACCGCCGCAGCGAACGCGCGAGCCGCCGCTTCGCAATCGGGCAGCGATCCGGTCAGATATCCCCCGCCATAGTTGGTCTCCGATGGCGGACCAAACCATTTGACCAACTTCACCGGCGCGGCTTTAAGTGCGGCATCGAGCGCGATCATCGACTCGAGTGGCGGCGCGATCAGATAGGCCAGCGATTCGCCCGGCGCGATCCCCGCTTCGCGTGAGAGATAATTTCCAGTGGCGCGAACCACGTGCGGAAAAAAAGCCAGCTGCTTGCGCTCGTCGGCGGCGTAGAACCAGGCTTCGCGCGCGAGCGTCTCTACGCACGCTCTCAAGGCGGCTTCGATCTCGTCTGGATCGCTGGCGGCGTAGACGCCGATCGCTTCCCCGGAGAGCGGTCCTGATGGATAGGAAGATCCGGCGTAAAACGATCGCGCGTAGACCACCTCCACCGGTGCCGCCTTGGTACCTTCGTCGAGCGCCACGAACAGCGCGTCGTCGGAGCTGCAAGTGAGCATGCCCACCGCGCGTTTTCCTTCGGGAAGATTCCATTTTTTTGCCAGCTGATCGTCGGCACGAGGAATGGTGCGCATGGCGAGCACGCGCGGAATGATCGGTTCGAGATCGACGAGGCCCAAGCCCCGACCAGCGACCTTAGTTGGGGCCGACATTGAACCCCGCCGCATTGAGCTGCTCTGATGCGTTCCAATTCGAGGGAGGGGGCTGACGCTCCGACCACCAGGGCGATCCTTTGGCCAACCACTCGGCGCGCAGCTGCACGTGCGTGCGATTTTCGTCATCGTTGCCGAACTCGATTCCGCAACACGGGCAGATGGCGTAACTCGGACTTCCCATCGGATCGACGTGCGGCTCGGTAAGCGCGGCAAACCCGCAGACCGGACAGGTGAACTTCCGCTTGGCCATCAGGATGCTCCCGACAGGAGCACACCCGATTTTTTGGCCTGAAGAATGCGGGCGCACGCGTCGGCCACCACCTGTGCGGCTCTGGCCGGTGCCAGACCGCGCGAGTTGATGTTGGAAACGACTTCGCGATCGGCATCGGTGGCGCCGGTCGCCGGACGATAGATGTAGTAGGCGCTCATCGAGTCGGAGAATCCCAGCCCGGGCCGCTCGCCGCACGCGAACAGACACGCTTCGGCCTCGACCAGCCGTGCGATCTCATCCATGACTTTCACGCGCGAATGGCGCACGAACACCGGCGTTCCGATTTTGATTCCGCGCGCGCCTGCCTCGCGCACCAGCGCATGATGAAATGCGTCGAGGTTGGCGTTGATCGCCGCCGCCGACAGCCCGTCGCCGTAGCAGATCTGCAGCTGCGGACGTTTGGCCAGCTGCCGCGCCACAATCTCTCGCGATTCTGGCGAGAGCACGCGACCCGCATCGGGACGCTGCAGAAAAATCTTCTTGTCGGGCGCCTGCGTGGTGAGCTCGACCAGGCCCAGCTTCTCGATCAATTTCGGATCGACCTCCGACAGCACCGCGTCTTTGGCCGCCGCGTGATCGGCGCGAAATCGGAGCAAGGTGTTGGTGCGATAGCGCGTGCCGGTGCGCCCCACCGCGACGCGCGCTGGCGTCGATGAGAGAATCGCCTTCATGGCGTTGCCGTCGAACGGCGTGGCCAGGTTGGCCCCGCGATCTGGCTTGAGCAAAATCGCTTCGCCCGACGGAACGGCGGCGATTGAGCTGAGCGAAGCGTTCGAACTCGAATTACCCGAATGGCTGACGGACTCGGCTGCGCCGCCGCGCTTCTCCAGGTCGGAGAGGGCGGAACGGACGAGCTTCTCGACTTGCGCGCGATCGAGCGTGCCGCCAGAGGGAATCATGGTCGGGGGGATTTAACACGAAAAGGGAGCGAGTTTCTACCCGGTGACGCTGTTCGCCACCGGTGACGCCGTTAGATGACGCTGTTAGCAACCGGTGACGACTTCGAGTGCGTAGTCGGAGATGTCGGTTGCGGTCTCGCCGTCAACGATCACCCAATAGTAGTGGTTGCCGGCCGGTGCGCTCACCGTGATGTTGGTCTCCGTGCTCGGTCCGGTCGAGGTGTGTGCACCGGTTGCCGCGCAGGTTACGGTTGGATCACACGAGGTTGGGGCGCTGCTGCCGGCGTCGAGGACCACCAGGTGCAGCTTCTTGCCCGCCGTGGTGGCGGTCAACGAGAACTTGTAGCTCTTGGCTGCGCCGTTCGGCTTGGTGAAGAGGTAGACGAACTCCGGTCCGGCCAGTCCCGAGTCGCAAGGCGAACCAGAGGGACCCCAGGCCGTGTTGACGTTGGTCGAACCGCTGCCACCATTGTTGGCAGCGGAGTCCGCGGTCTTGTTGGTGCAATCGAGATCCTGGCTGCCGAACTCTTGGTACGAGCAGTAAGGAAGGCAATCGAGCTCGAGTCCATAGGTGGCGTCGGTCGCGTTTGGCGCATCGACCAGCACCCAGAAGTCGCTCGGACCGTAGTCGATCGCAGCCGTGAAATCGAACGAAGCCGCTCCGCCGCTCGACGCCGCGGTTCCGAGACATTGAGTCGGATCGCACTCACCAGCGTGGTCGCCAGTCGAGCCGCCCACGGGAAGCGCCATCACGTTGACCGGATGGTTGGCGCTCGTCACCTTCGCGCGCAGCTTGCGCGTGACTGACGCGTCGTCGTGGAAGTAGAACGCTTGCTCCTTGCCGGTCGAGCTCACGTTTACCGTCGAGTTGCCGCTTGCGCAGGTGTAGCTATCGAAGTTGGACACACCTTGCGAGGTGTCGCCGCTGACGGGCGTCGACATGTTGCAGCTCAGGGTGTTCGAGACGCTCGGCTGGCAGACGCCGCAGGCCACGATCGCCAAGTGATAGCTACCGATCGCGTTCGCCTTGCCGTCGACGACGATGTAGTACTGGTGTGCCGCGAGGGCGTGGAAGGTCAAGCGCTCGTGGCCAGTGCCCGCCGTGATGCCCTGATAGGTGGAACCGGTCTGCGTATTCAGGCAGGCCGCACTCTCGGTGCAAGTGGTGTCGAGGATGATGAGGTCGAGGTCGAAGTCCGGTCCCATTGCGCCGAGTTGGTCAGTCGGATCGAGCGTGATGCTCACGTCTTCGTCAACGTTGACTGCGAAGGTGTAGGCCACTTCCGGCGCGGTCTCGTCCTTGGCGCAGGCATAGTTGGCCGTGTTTTGGGTCGGCTGGCCCTGGTTCGGATCGTTGGTATCATCGATCGAACCATCGTAGCCGGTGCCACACGCCAAACTGCTGAAGCTGCCGCTCGCGTAGCAGCTCGGAAGGGGCGAGCAGGTGCCCGTTTGGCAGCTGCCGGTCGAGCCATCCGACGCGGTGCAAGTGCCGCCTTCGTTGGTGGCGGTCTGTCCGCACGATCCGTCGGTTGCGTCGCACATGCCGACGTTGCAATCGTCGTCGTTCGGGCAAACCTTGTCCTTCTTCTGACAAGATTTCAGGGTCGGATCGGTCGCCGACTGCACGCAGGTGTTGACGTGGCATTTGTTGCCGTCGTCGCAATCGGTGTTGCTGGAGCAGCCCGTTTGCGTATGGGTGTTACCATCCTCCGGGCTCATGTCCATGACGGTGGTAGTGCTTCCGCCACAGGCGGCCAAGCCGATCCCCGCGACCAACAACATCCCCAATGACAACGTGCGCATGATCAGCTCCTTGCTTTCTGGCTCGCGCGACGACGCCAAGCGCGCCCAGCGAGAATGAAAATGGTGAAGAACAAAAGATATCCAGCCGGAATCCACGGATTCACACGCTCCGCGGCCGGCAAAGTGGAAACATATTTTCGCGCGCGATCGTCCTGTGCGTCGAGCGCGTCGAGACGAATTCGAATCAGCGCCTCGGCGATCTGCGCCTGCATCGCCGGCGATCCGGCTTTGCAGAGGTCGAAATGGCGCCACCAATGACGAAGTGTCTGCGTGGCTCGCGCCGCGCCAGCGACTTCGAGCGCAAAGAACGCATCGAGCTTGGCTCCGGGCCGGATCGCCACATCGGGATCGCCCGAGAAATGCTCGCCCGCGCGCGACCATTTGCGCAGTGCAACCTTGCGAATCTCGTCGTACACCTGCGGTCCTTCGAAGCTCGATCGCTCGATCAGATTTTCGGTGAGCGCACGCCCGAATCCGACCGGGCAGCTCGTACCCGATCCGATGGCGGACAATTGACTGGCGAAGGTTTCGTCGACGCGTGCCGACTCGGTCTGCTTGGCCACCGGATCACCGGCGGTCAAAAGATGCTTGGCATAAAGCGCTTCGGCGAGCGTGTGATGGTTTTCGATGATGCCGATGCCGATGGTGATGAAGTCGGGCCGCGAGTGAAGCAGTCCGCCCACCGACAATAGGTCGAGCTTGATCGATTCGATCTTGGCGTCGACGAAGAAATCGTAGTCGCCCACCTGCACAGTATGAATTTGATTGGCGACGTCTTCGATGTGATGGGCCGCAGCGCCGGCGAACACCACCGATAGCGGCTCGCCATCGGGGAGTCGCGCGGCCAAGAGCGCGAGGTCGGTGTAGACATCGGCGAATTCGGCCCCGAAGGTGTGAACCGTCGGTGGCACTGCGAAGCGCCGCGGATCGCTCTTGAGCACTTGGGGATCGTCGCTGAACTGGAGATGCGGCAGGCCGTAATGCGCGTGCGCCTGGCTGGAAAGTCCGGTCAGCGATCCCATTTCGAGAGTCGCCGGATCGTCAGGAAGCGGCCGGCCGAATGAATCCATTCGCACCTTGCGCGCCGCATCGTGGGCGAAACGCGCCTGATTGCGCTCGTCGTCGTCCGGCCAACGCGAAGCTTGCGCATAGAGATCGGCTGGCTCGCCATCGACCTCGGGAAGATCGTCGATGCCGTGAATGGCCTTGTCAGGATTGAGCCCGAGAAATCGTTTGAGCTCCCAGGTGTCGAACTTGGCGAGATCGGGATAGCGCGAGAGGAAGCGATTTCTAAGCGACTCATCGTGGGCGCCATCGCCACTTCGCCAAACCAGCTCGCGAAGTGCGCTCAGCGTTTCATTGCTGCTCTTGGTGCTCAAGGTGTCAGGTCCGCGATACGCGCGGCGCGAAAGCGCGGCGTGCACAGGCTGATCGTAGGCGAGAGCTTGGCGCTCACCCATGACGAACCCCGAGAAGAACACTATGCCTACAATTGCCCACACTGGCACCCGGGGGTACCAATACTACGTCCGCGGCAAGGTCGTCAACGGGCGTTAGATCAAAACAAATCGTAAGCTAACTTGCGTAGTGTCGCCTACAATCTGTACACCTACGGACTCGAACGAAGATAGTGGAGGCGCCAAATCCGGTCGCCTCGACGTTCGCATTTAACCTCACGTAACGACTTTGCATCATAAGGATTCTCGCGCGTAAACGACCACGGACCCTGTAAGTTGGAAAACCATTCTGGTGCCTGCTCAAGTACGAAAAGGGCGTCGAGCGCTAGCTCGTAAACATCGCTCTGAAAGAACAGAAATCCGCCCGGCTTGAGCTTGCGATGGAGAATTTTAAGCAGCTCAGTCGACATCAGCCGACGCTTCTCGTGACGGCGCTTGAACCACGGATCGGGAAAGTTCACGAAGATCCGATCGAGGCGCTCGTCGGCGAACAGTGAATCGAGATGATGGTACGCGTGCCCGAAGTGCGCCTCCACATTCGGCACGCCCAGCTCCTGCGCGGTGCGGTTGACCCAGCCGACCAGCGGCTCGCGAATCTCCACGCCCACGAAGCGCGTCTCGGGATGGTGCGGCGCCCGCTCGAACAAAAAGCGCGCGTCGGCACAGCCGAGCTCCATCTCGATCGACTCATCACCGACGATAATCCGTCCAACCTTGCGGCGTTGGAACTCGGAGCCGAGTGGGTTTACGTGATGCCTGACTCGAACGCGGGTGGTCATCGGTTTCGGGAGCAGTTTTGAAATGGAAAGGGCCCAGACTGCAAGCAATCTGGGCCCTCTCGGTGAAAATATTTTTTAGCGACTAGACTTTGCGGACGTTGGCCGCCTGGAGACCCTTGGGTCCTTGGACGACCTCGAACTCCACGGCGTCGCCTTCGGCCAGGCTACGAAAGCCCTCGGCGGTGATGGCGGTGTGGTGGACGAAGACGTCCGGCGCACCTTCGCGCGTGATGAAGCCAAATCCCTTCGCGTCGTTGAACCACTTCA
>PLXG01000075.1 GCA_003153195.1 Myxococcales bacterium | reverse complement strand
ATATAAGCGCCGGCGCCGCGATGCACGGTCACGTCGAGCTTGAACGGACCACGCGCGGTCTGATGCTCTTTGCCGAGATAGCCTTTGGCGTAGGCGTCGCGAACCGCTTTTTCCAAAACCGCGTGCTCGCGAATCATCTCGCCGCGAATGTAGATGTAGGAGTGTGTCGACCCGAGCGTGTAGCTGGCGATCATCACGCCTTCGATGAGCAGATGCGGATCCCAATAGAGGAGCTCGCGATCTTTGCAGGTGCCCGGCTCAGACTCGTCGGCGTTGACCACCAGATAAACTTTTTTCGCATCCTTGGGGATGAACGACCACTTCATTCCCGTCGGAAATCCCGCGCCGCCGCGGCCGCGCAAGTTCGACTTTTTGATCTCGTCGATGATGGCCGCTGGCTGCGTGGCAAACGCTTTTTGCAAATTTCCGTAGGCGCCGCGCTTCACCGCTTCGTCGATCTGATTGACGCCCTCGACCCCCATGTTGCGGGTGACGATCTTGGGCATGTCTTGGATGGTGACGGGCATCAGCTGCTCCCGCGCTTGGCGAGCGGAATGTGATCGGCCGGCATCTTCTTGATCTCGTCGAGCGCTTTGATCGCCGCATCGGGCGTCAGGCGCAAAAAGTATTTGTGACCAGAAATCATCGCCGGCGCATCCGCGCAGGCGGCCAAACACTCTTCTTCGATCAGCGTGAACTCACCGTCGGCAGTGGTTTCGCCGACTTTGCACCCGAGCTTGCGCTCGAGCGCGTGCAAAACGTCGTATCCGCCGCGCAGCATGCAGCTCACGTTGGTACACATCATGAGCGTGTGTTTGCCCGTCGGGTGGCGATGGTACATGGTGTAAAACGTCACCACGCCCCACACATGCGAGGCCGGCAGCCCGAGAGCGCGCGCCACTAAGCCGACCGCGTCGTCGGAGATGTAGCCAAACTCGTCCTGGGCCAGATGCAGAACCGGCAAACAGGCTGCTTGCGCGGTCGGATATTGGCTCCGGATCTCTTCGATTCTTTTCTTTGCTTCCCCGGAGAATTCGGCAGGCAATGGGCGCTCCGCGACAGTCAAAAGTCCGCCGAGAAATTACGGAGTTAACTGGGGATTGTCAAGCGAGGGCGGCGCGCGGGACGACTTATTCCGTGCGCGTTACTGCACGTGGACGATAGCGGTCATCATCGAGCCGTGGACCATGCAGTAATAGGGGAAGTCGCCCGCCGTCGGGAACGAGAACTGAAATGTACCGCTCGACTTGATCGTGCTGTCGAAAGTGCCGTTGGGCGTGCAGGTGGTGCTGACGCACGTTCCTGAGGTGGCCGAGTGCGACACTCCGCCTGACCAGGTCCAGGTGACCGTTCCGCCGTGCAGGATGGTCACATCCGCTGGTGAAAATGCGATGCCGGGAGCGACCGCGACGCTGGCGGTCGAGGACGCCGTCATGTCCTGAGTCGTGCCGGCCATATCCGATCCAAGGAGATCGGTGGCCGCAGCAATATCCGTCACCTCCGTGTCACGGACTTATTCACCCGATTTGACTCGGCAATCATTGCGATCCTGTAGGACCATGTAGGTGTCTGAAAAGTGGAACGAAATCGCTTCTCGTGCGTACTAATAGGAAGGAGATTGCGATGCGGACTCAGGCGCGAGATGCGGTGACCCTCATGCTCCTTGGCACGATGGCCCTCTGCTTGGCGGGCTTTGTGGAGCTCCTTCGCTCACTCTGAGCGTCAGCCTGGCTCTTCGTTTCCCATCGATTCATCGAGCGTGCGCAGCGCCGCGCGCGCTTTTTCACCGCGCGAGTTGTGCTCGATGGCCCACTGCTTGAGCGTCCAAGTTGCTTCACGCCGCACGCTCTCGTCTTGATCGTATTCGCCGAAATGGCGCAGCACCGGAATCGCCTCTTCATCGCCGATGCGACGGAGCGCGGTGATCAAATTTTTTCGTCCCGGCACCGGCGCGGTGTGCAGCGCAGCTTCCAGCGTCGGAATTGCGGCGCGGCCATGACGGGTCAAACGCACGATCGCCTCCTCGATGGGCGTGCCTTCGTGATGTGCCACCACCATCACGGAAGAGCGAATTTCATCGTCGGCAGAGTGATCGGAACAGGCGGCGAAAAGTCCTGCGCAAGTGATGAAGCAGGCGAGCTTGAGGCGCGTGCGAGCCATCGGCAGAAGAAGTATACACACCGCACGAACATTGGTATGAGAAGTCGTGCGCTCTCCCAGGTGGCCGGTCGGCCTGCTCATGATCGTGGTGGCCGGACTCTCCGTCGGTGGAATGGGATCGCATGAGCCCAACACGCCGGCCGGTTATGCGATCGCGGGCCTGCTGATTTTAGGCGGACTCAGTCTGTTTCTGAGCAGTCGCTTCAGCTTTTACCTTGCGCTCTTCGCCGCGCTGGTCACCGCGCTGAGCGGTGTGCTCGCGCACGCGGGCCATCCCACTTGGGCCATGCCGGTGCCGTGGTGGCTGTCTGTGGTGGTTGGACTCTATCTTTGTATTCGGGTACCGCTGGCCTATTTTCAGCAACCGAAGCGTTCCAAGCCGCTCGGCAATGTCGACGAAGAAGAAAAATCGCCGCCGGCTGGCGACGTCTAGAATCCGCGTCCGCGATAAGAGCGAGCGGCGGCACGGTTTTCTCGGATGCGCGCTTTTCGCAGTGCGGTACACTCGGTGCAGAGATCCGATGAAGAGAGCTGTCCGACGATGACCGTCGGTCGGCCGGGGCGCTTACCGCAGCTTCGACAGATTCCCGCTTGCGCAGAGACTTGGGGAGCGGAGCGAGGTGAGGACTTGGTCATTCCAAAGACTAGCATAGATTGGGCGCTTCGCCAGACGCGTTGATGGTGAAATAAGAGCTACTTGCGGCGGCGAATCGATTTGGGCGTTTCGGGGATGGTGACTTTTCGTTCGGTGATCTTCTTGCGCAGGGTATTGCGATTCAGCCCCAATATCTCGGAGGCTTTGATCTGGTTGTTTCCAGTTCGTTCGAGCACCAGCTCGATGAGCGGGCGTTCGACGCGTGAAATGACCTCTTCGTAAAGGTTTTCCATCGAGCAACCTTCGAGGCGCTGGAGCAAATTGTAGATCTTGGCGCGCACCATCTCTTCGAACGAGAGCTGCTCGATCGGAACGCGCTCGACCAGCGCCGGCAGCGTCGCTTCCACGTCCGCCAGCTCGATCGCCTGCGCGGCACCGCGCCGACGACGCAAACAGAGACGTCTGACGACATCGCGGAGCTCCGCGATGTTGCCTGGCCACGAATAGGCCTTGAGCTTGTCGAGCGCGCGCGAAGAAAAGATCAAACGTTCGATGTCGAGCTCGCGCGCTTCGGTCTGGGCGAAATGATGGAGGAGAGTGGGCACGTCCTCGGGACGCTTGCGCAGTGGCGGAAGGACGATGCGCACCGCGCCCAACTTTTGATAGAGCTCGGAGTCGAACAGCTGATCGGCCACTGCCCGCGCCAGATCGACCCCGGTGGCACCGATGATGCGAACGTCGTCGCGCTCTTCTTCTTTGCGTTTGATCGCGCGCAAAAGCTTGCGCTGCGGACCCTTGCCCACGTGCGCGACCTCTTTGACGAGGAGCGTTCCGCCCTGAGCGCGCTCGATCTCGTGCTCGACGCGATGGGTCTCCTCATCGTCATCGGGATCGACGCGAATGAAATCGCGATCGCGACGCGGACCGATCTCGTGCAGCAGTCGCGCCACTCGTTCGCGTCCAGTCCCGCGCTCGCCTTCGATCAAAACCGGCGTGTCGCGCTCGGCCACTTCCGCGATCAGATCACGCAGCTTTTTCATCGCCGGAGACGATCCGAGTAGCTGTTCACGGAGAGCGAGAGCCATGCGAGGGCAGCGTTATGCGACTTCGCGCACCTTGTTGTCAACAGAGGAGATACGATCTCCGCGCGAAATATTTTCTTGTGCCAGCGATGCGAAAAAGTCGAGCGCGAGTCGACGAACTTCTTGCGGATCGACAATGTTGAACGCGCGATCGCGCACGTGCGAAGAGCTCGGAAGACCCTTCGAATACCACGCGACTGCTTTGCGTAATTCGTGGACTAATTTTTTCGGTGGCGTGTGCGTCTCGATCAGATCGATGTGGCGCAAGAAGACGTCGAGTCGCTGTTTTGCCGTCGGTGGCTCGGGCGTGGCTTCGCCCGCCAGCCGCTGACGAATGGCGTGAAACAGCCACGGATTTCCGAGCGCGCCGCGTCCGATCATCACCGCGTCGCAGCCGGTCTCTTCGCGCATGCGAAAATAATCATCGACCGTCAGCACGTCGCCGTTTCCAACCACGGGAATGTGCGCGGGCAATGCTGCGCGTACTTTTCCGATGACCGCGCGATCTGATTTCCCCGAAAATCCTTGAGCGCGCGTGCGTCCGTGCACGGTGATCATCGCGGCGCCAGCTTCGACCATCGCCAACGCAAATTCGGGCGCATTCACATTTCGTTCATCCCAACCGGAGCGATGTTTCACGCTGATCGGAATGTGCGCTGGGACCGCGGCACGCACCGCGCGCACCAGCCCTTGTGCCAGCGCCGGTTCGCACATCAGCGCCGAGCCGCACGCGCCGGCTATTACGCGTTTGGCCGGACAGCCCATATTAATGTCCACCAGCGATGCGCCGATCTCCACCGCCATGAGCGCGGCCTTGGCCATGCGCTCTTCTTCGCGACCGAAGATCTGCACGCCGAAGGGCCTGCCGCCGAGCGAAGGCGTCATCTTGTCGACCGCCTTCTTGGCGCCTTCGGTGAGCGCGTTGGCGGAGAGAAACTCGGTGATGGTGAGCCCGACGCCGAGCTCTTCACAGA
>PLXG01000315.1 GCA_003153195.1 Myxococcales bacterium | reverse complement strand
CAGGCCGCGACGCAGGCCTGATCGGCGAAATCGACGCAGTGGTCGCACTTGGAGGCGATTCGCTTGAGTCGCGCCTTGCGCTGGGCGCCCGGCATGTCGCCGAAGCTGAGCAGGTTGGCGTTGGCCAACCGCATGTTCAGCCGCGGCTGCTCATCGAGCGTCACCATCTTGATGGCGTCGTACGGGCAGGCGCTCGCGCAGGCGCCGGAACCGACACAGCGCGATTCGTTTACCAACACCTCTTTTCGCTCTTCGTTGTAGGAGATGGCGTCGAAGTCGCACGCGTCCACGCAGCGCTGATCGGTGCAAGTATGACAGGTGTCGACGAAGTCGAGCGAGCCGAGCACGCGGCCGTTGAGCTCGAGCCGGCTCGCGCCGAAGCGATCTTCGCAAGCCACCTCGCACGCTTTGCATTCGATGCAGGTATCGAGCTTTCGCACCCGCAAGGTGGCCGAGATGCTGAGCCCATGACGGATGAAGAAGTCGGCCACCATCGCCGGAGCGCCGGCGGTGCCATCGATGCGCGCGCGCGCGGTGTCGGAGGCGCGGCGAAATCGATCGGCCATGAACGGGAATTGCCGGCGCCAAGTCTCGAGTCGCCCGCGATCGAGCACGATCACCGTGGCCGGCGTCACACAGTAACAAGCCAGCGTGGGATGGCCGTGCTCATCCGACGAGGTGGCCACCACGTCGCCCTCTTCGAAGGTGGTGATGTTCTTTTCGGAGACGCGCATCATCGGGCCCAGCTCGCGCCGGCGTTTGCGCTCTTTTTTGTCGATCGCCGCGCCCACTAGCCGCAGCGGAGATGCGGCGCGCTCTTCCGCCAAGACGTCGGGCGCGAATCGTCCCAGCGCAACTTGTCCGACACTGATGAGACCGACACTGGTCTCGAGCGGTATGAGCGAATCGCGTTCGAGCTCGAGCACCCGCGCATGGCCGGAATCGAGCGCCTCTCTCAGGATCTCGTTGGGCACTCCATCGAAGATGGGCGCAGTGCGCAGGGCTCGCCAAGCGTCGGAGCTCTTGGGCGCGTGAGAAATCGGAATCGACTCGAGTGGACGCTCACCGCTCACCACCGTCTTGAGCGCAATCGGCAATTTGGCGACCACGCTTTTTATCACGCGCTTCACCAAGCTCTGCGGTTTCACCAGCGCGGACTGGGTGGTCACCTCAGCGAAGTGGGAGGGGTCGAAGCCGGGATCGGTCGGGCTATCGAGGTCCTCCGAAGAGAGCGAAATGCCGCCCGAGCTCTGATAAACGTCCGTAATCGGAGTCGACGAGGTTCCAAACAGCCGATCACCATCGATACGGTCGGCATCGGCGGAGGTCTGCGAAAAGATCCCCATGTCCGGCGCGCTCACCGACGTGGACTGCCCTTCGGAAAAGTCATCGGGCGGATCGGGGGACCTAGGCGGTCCGGACTTTGCCATACTGTCGACAATTTTAGCTGGTTTTCGGTTGCCTTCACAGGCTGACTTCTCCTTTTATTCCGGTTAGATAGTGACGACCGCCGCGTTTTACGGCCAGCCGCGGTGCGCGATCTTGAGGAAGCTCGACCACTTGCGTTGACAAGCCGCATCCAAGGCGGTAGAAAGAGTCGTTTTTCGGGGCGTAGCGCAGCCTGGTAGCGCGTTCGGTTCGGGACCGAAAAGTCGGAGGTTCAAATCCTCTCGCCCCGACTAGATGTAGAGTAAAATACCGTATCATGAGCAAATGAGCACCGCTTCAGCGCCAACTGCCTCTGCCGTATCGCCGCAGCTGAGCCTGCTCGTCGTCGATGACGATGCCGATATTTGCGAGTACCTCTCCGATTTACTGACGCAGGCCGGACATCGAGTTCGCACCCTCACCAAACCCGAAGGTGTGATCGAGGCGCTCAAGGACGACAACTTCCACGTCTGCATTCTCGATTTGATGATGCCGAACGTGTCGGGGCTCGACCTCCTCGAGCAGATTCGTAAAGTCGACGACGACATGGCGGTGATCATTCTCACCGGCAATCCGTCGATGGAGAGCATGAAGCGGGCGATCCACCATGAGGTCTCGGCCTACATCGGCAAGCCGTTCACGCTGGAAGAGTTCCGCGCCGAGATCGAGCGCATCGCCAAGAAAAAGGGGCTGGTGCTTCGTCGCGAGGACGAGCTCTACCAGACCATCGGCCGAACCATTCGCGATCTCCGTCAGGCAAGCGGCCTCACGCTCAAGCAGATGGCGCGGCGAACCGATCTTTCGGTCTCGCTACTCTCGCAGATCGAACGATCGGAGTCGCAACCGTCGCTCTCGTCGCTCTTGCGGGTGGCCAACGCCCTCGACGTTCGCGTCACCGAGCTGTTCGGCGCGTTTTAGCGCTTGGCGGCCTCGGCGTTCTTCCGGAGCGCGGCGATGGTCGATTTGTAGTCGCCCGACTCGAAGACCGCGGAGCCGGCGACAAAGATGTTGGCTCCGGCCGCGGCGACTTCGGCGATGTTATCGACCTTGATGCCGCCGTCCACCTCGATGTCGACCTTGAGCTTGCGCGCATCGATCTCGGCGCGCAGATCGCGAATCTTGGGGATCACGTTGCGAATGAAGCTCTGTCCGCCAAAACCGGGATTGACCGACATGATGAGCACCTGCTGAACGTCCTCGAGGACGTAACGCACATGATCGATGGGAGTAGCGGGATTCAGCGTGACCGACGCCTTTTTTCCTGCCGCGCGAATCTGCTGAATCGCTCGATGCAAATGGCGACAGGCCTCGACGTGAACGCCGATCAGATCGGCGCCGGCCTTGGCGAACGCATCGACATAGCGATCGGGATCTTCGATCATCAAATGCACGTCGAGCGGCAGCTTGGTCGCCTGGCGCAGGCTGGCCACTACCAACGGCCCGATGGTGATGTTGGGAACGAACCGACCGTCCATCACGTCGACGTGGACGTAGTCGGCGCCGGCCTGATCGATCGCACGTACCTCTTCGGCGAGGCGGCCAAAATCGGCGGAGAGAATCGAAGGCGCAATCTTCATGTCCCCTACTCTACCATCGAAAAGTCTGGTCGGCCGCTATCGAAGAGGACGACGGCTCACGAACGTTTGCGAACTAATCGCGCCGCGTAAAATCCATCGGCGTCATGCCGATGCGGCCAGGTTCGCAGCGCACCGTCCGCGATCAGCTCGGCGGGAATTGGCGGCGAATCTTTTTCGAAGGCCGGATTTTCCCGCAGAAATCTCTCGATCTGCGCCGGTCCCTCTTCTTGGGTGAAAGTGCACACCGAATAGACCAGCACGCCGCCGAGACGCACGCGCCTGGCGACACTTCGTAGGATCTTTGCCTGCAACTCGGCCAGCGACGCGATGTTCGGCGCCGAACGCCACTTCGCTTCGGGATGCCGCCGTAACACACCGAGTCCGCTGCAGGGGGCGTCGAGGAGAACGCGATCGTACGACTCAGCCAGGCCTCCACTATTGGTACGCGTCAAATCTGCGGTGACAAAACGAATCGACTGCAGACCGAGGCGGCGAGCCTGCTCTTTGCCGAGCTCGAGCTTGCGCTCGGAGAGATCGGCCGAATCGATCTTGGCTCGATCAGCGGTGAGCTCGGCCAACTGCGTGGCCTTCCCACCCACGCCGCCGCACGCATCGAGAATCGTGTCCGATGGCTGTGCCCCGAGAAGCGATCCGACCCACTGCGCCGCCAGATCTTGCACCGAGAAAAGTCCTTCGGCGAACGCGCGAGTATGCAGCACCTCTTCGCCAGAAATGCGCAGCGCGCTTCCGGGATTCACCTCGACCCGGCCGGGCTCCACCTTGAACCCTTCCCAAGGGCGCTCTTCTTTGAGGAGCTTGGTCAGCGCTTCCGCGTCACCCCGCGTCGGATTCAGGCGAATCCAAAACGGCGACGGCGTGTTCAGCGACTCCAAGAATCGTTCCGCCTGGTCGGGCTCGAATTGCTCGAGCGCGCGATCGACCAGCCAATCGGGCGCGGAGCAGCGAATGCCTAGCCGCTGGCGCAGATCGGCCGGCGGAGTGGGCTCACCCTTTTCCGACAGCCGGCGCAGAAGTGCGTTCACGAACCCGGCCAAGGTGGCGCCGCGAACCCGCTTCACCGCGTTCACCGCGTCGTCGACCGCGGCGTGTGAGGGCACGCGCATGAACAGGATCTGATAGGCGCCGATCCGTAAGGCTTCGAGCACGCGCGCGTCGAGCTTGGCGATTCCGCGCGGAGCCTGCGAAGCGATGGCGAAATCGAGACGGCGCTGCAGACGCAAAACTCCGTAAACGATTTCGGTCGCGAGCGCGCGATCGGGATGGGAAAGGTTCGCGCGTTCGATCTCGCCTGAAAGAGCTAGTGTCGCGTAGGCGCCTTCGTCGACCCGACGGAGAACTTGGCGCGCCAGGTCGCGCGCGTTCGGTTTCATCGCATCACGGACTCGTGCCCACGGCGGAAATTGCGATGCCGAGCGCCGTGCCGCGCGGGATCGGATTTCCGGCTAGAAGCGCGTGCGCCGGCATGCGCCGCTTGCCGGGAAGCTGCAGCTCGGCGAACGCCACCGCATCGGCCCCACATCCGACGATGAGCCCATCGCGATCGGCGCCCATCACTACGCCAGCTACTCCCGATCCAGAGACGATTTTTGCGCCAAAGAGCTTGAGTGGCTGTTCGCCGAATGTCGTATGAGCAGACGGCCACGGATCGCAGCCGCGCACTAGATCGCGAACCACGCGCGCGCCGGCGTTGAAATCGACTCGGCCGGTCTCCTTCGACAGCATCGGTGCCATGGTGGCCAACGACTCATTTTGCTTTTGGGGTGTGAGCGAATCGAAGCGCTCGAGCCCTTCCGAAAGGAGCTGCGCACCGAGCGGAGAAAGCGTGTCGTGCAGCTCTCCCGCGGTCATGTCTTCGGGAATCGCGAGCGAGCGTTTGGCCAACATATCGCCGGTGTCCATGCCGATGTCCATCCGCATGAGGGTCACGCCGGTCTCTTTCTCTCCGCGAATGACCGACCACTGAATCGGCGCCGCCCCTCTATATTTCGGCAGTAGAGAAGCGTGCACGTTCAGGCAGCCGCGCCGTGGAACCGCCAGCACTTCGGCCGGCAAAATTTTTCCGTAGGCGACCACCACCACCAGCTCGGGAGCGATCGCTTTGAGCTCGTCGAGAAAGGGCGGCTTGCGCACGCTGGCCGGCTGCATCACGCGCACCCCCGCCGCCTCCGCCACCACTTTTACCG
>PLXG01000439.1 GCA_003153195.1 Myxococcales bacterium | reverse complement strand
ATTCGGAAATCTATTTCGGCAAAGAGGCGCCGCGATCGTTTTTGGAAGTTCCCGGCGCGAGGGAAGTCGGCATCGAGTTTCAATCGCTCTCCAAAACCTACAACATGACCGGCTGGCGCATCGGATTTGCCGTCGGTAATGCCGATCTCGTAGGCGGTCTCGGCAAAGTCAAAACCAACACCGACTCGGGCGCCTTCGAAGCGGTGCAGGCAGCCGCCATCGCCGCGCTTTCGTCTTCGCAATCGTGCGTAGAAGAGGCGCGCAAGATCTATCGCGAGCGACGCGACGTGCTGTGTGACGGACTTTCGGCGGCTGGGTTCGACGTGCTCAGGCCGGAAGCGACTTTTTACGTGCTGGTGGTTTGTCCGAAGGGACTCACCTCGATCGAGTTTGCAAAGAAAATTCTCGTCGATACCGGCGTCGTCGCCACGCCTGCCACTGGATTCGGCGCCTGCGGCGAGGGTTACATCCGTCTGACCTTATGCGCGGACAAAGCCAAGATGGTCGAGGTGGCGGCCCGTATAAAGAGCGTCAAGCTCTGATGATGATTTCCGACTACAGCTCGCTCGCGCCCGATGCCCAGCTCGGTCCGTCGGATCTTGTGTCGCTGCTCTTGCACGAAGGACTCTACGCATCGGAGAGTCTGGCGCGACTTCCCATCGATCTGTGCGAATACTACCGCACTGCGGCGAGCGCACTCTGTCGGGCGCTTTCGATTTCGTACGAGGAGGCACGCACGCGCATTCTGGATGCCTCGCCCGATTCGTCGCTGGAGAGCATGTATTTTTGTCAGCTCTTGCACGTCCGCGAAGAGATCGTGCACGCGCACTGCGTCTTGAGTGAGCCGCCAGAGGGTGACGCCTTCGGCCGTGATTCTGAATTCGCACCGGCGCCGATCCGTGCCGCGCGCGCCATCGTCGCCGATTGGTGCCAAGCGTCTTCCGGCAGGATGCTCGACGGATTGGCGCTAATCGATCACGCCATCTGCCTTCAGATCGGATGGGATCCACGGGCGCGGGTCTCCTATCAGGTATTGCGCGCCGAATACGAATTTCCCGATCCGAGCAAATACGCGTTTCAACCATGAAGGTGGCTGACGTGCTCGGTCCGGGTGGCGTTTTGTCGCGAGCCATCCACGGATATGAGACGCGTCCGTCGCAAGTCGACATGGCCGAGCAGGTGGCCGACGCGCTTGCCCGCCGACGAGCGCTGATCGTCGAGGCCGGCACCGGCACCGGCAAGACGCTGGCCTACTTGGTGCCGGCGATCATGAGCGGCCTGAAAGTGGTGGTCTCCACCGGGACCAAAAATCTGCAGGAGCAGATCTTTCGCAAAGACATTCCGCTGCTGAAAGCCGAGCTGCCCGTTGCATTCGAAGCCGCCTGCATGAAAGGCATGTCGAACTACCTTTGCCGTCGGAGATTTGGCGAGCACAGCGGAAATCAGGCGGCGCTCGGACGCGCCAACGGAACGCTGGACGCAATTCGCGCGTGGAGCGAGAGCACGGCCAGCGGCGATCGCGCCGAGCTGACCATGTTGTCTGACGATTCGCCGGAATGGAGCGCCGTTTCGGCCACGGTGGAAACGCGACTCGGACCGCGCTGTCCTGAATTCGAGCGCTGCTTCGTGACCAACGCGCGACGACGGGCGCAGGCGGCGCAGATCGTGATCGTGAATCATCACCTGTTTTTCGCCGATCTGGCGCTCAAGGCGGCTTGGCCACAAGCCCAGCTTCTGCCGGCGTACGAAGCGGTCATATTCGACGAGGCCCATCAGCTGGAAGATGTGATCACCGACTATTTCGGCATCGGTGTGTCGACGCTGCGCCTGGGCGCGCTGGTCCGCGATCTGGAACGTGCGTCGCGCCATCGCAACGCACCGCTCGACATCGCCAAGACCGCGACCCATCTTCAGCGGCGATCGGACGCGATGTTCGATTCGCTCCGACCTAGATTACGCGCGTCCGCATCTCCATCTTCATCGTCGGGCGGTCGCGCATCGGTCACGCGCGAAACTTGGGCGGGCGAGCCGGAGAAGCTCGCCTTTGCGCTCGACAACGCGCTCGAAGAAGCGGAGAGCGCACTCGGCGCCATCGAACAGGGATCGCTCGCCGATGGCGGCGAAGAGGCCACCGCACTTTCTCGACGGGCGCGCGCCATTCGCGACGACTTGGCGATGCTCCTCGAAGGAGCACAAAAGATCGATCGACATCACGTCTTTTGGGCAGAAGAGCGCGGGCGCACCTTGCTTTTGCACGCCTCGCCCATCGACGTAGCCGAAGTGGTGCGCGAAAAACTTCTCGGCGTGTGCGAGTCGGTCATCTTCACCTCGGCCACGCTGTCCACCGGCGGAAGCTTCGACTTCTTGCGCGCGCGACTGGGACTCGAATCGGCGATCGAAGCGCGCGTCCCTTCGCCGTTCGACTACGCGAAACAGTCGCTACTCTATCTTCCGCGCGATCTGCCCGAGCCAGGCGAGACCGGCTTCATCGAAGCGGCAGCGAAGCGCATGGCCGAGCTGGTGGCCACTTCCGGCGGCGGCGCGTTTTTACTCTTCACCTCGCATCGACAAATGCTGCGCGCGCACGATCTTCTGAGCAAACAGCTGACTTCCGACGGGAGAACGGTTTTTCTACAGGGCCAAGCACCCAAGCATCTGCTGGTCGAACAGTTCAAGCAGTCGCGTGGAAGCGTACTGTTCGCCACTGCCAGCTTCTGGGAAGGCGTCGACGTGGTCGGCGACGCGCTCGCGCTGGTGACCATCGACAAGCTGCCCTTTCAGCCGCCCGACGATCCGCTGGCGCGCGCGCGATCGCAACATCTCGAGGAGCAGGGTAAAGATCCGTTCATGCACTATCACATTCCGAACGCCGCGCTGCAGCTCGCGCAAGGATTTGGGAGACTGATTCGCCATCGCTCCGACCGCGGAGTTGTGGCGCTGCTCGATCGCCGCGCGACCACCAAAGGCTATGGGCGAAAGGTGCTCTCCTCGCTCCCTCCCGATTGTCCGCGCACCGACAAGTTGGCAGAGGTTCGAGCATTTTTTCGACGGAGCGCGTCCTGATCACGCTCTATGTCATTTTCGCATTCGTGTGTGGCTCGATCCCATTCGGCGTGCTCATCGCGCGCATGAAAGGGGTCAACCTGCAGGCCAGCGGCTCGGGCAACATCGGCGCGTCGAACGCCGCGCGCACACTCGGCAAAAAGCTGGGGGTGTTGGTTCTTCTCGGCGACACCCTGAAGGCCTATCTACCGCTGGTGATCGCCAAACGAATTTTTCGCGCCCAGCCGGAGCTCGATTGGATCTTGGTCTCGGTCGCCTTCGCCGCGTTTTTGGGGCACATCTATTCGCCGTGGCTGCGATTCAAGGGCGGAAAAGGCGTGGCCACCGGCTTCGGCGTTTTTCTGGCGCTCTCGCCCTGGGTGGCGCTGGCCGCGGCGATCGTCTGGGCGATTCTCTACTTCCTCACGCACACCGCGTCGGTGGGATCGTTAGCGGCCGCCACTGCGCTCGTTCCGACGCTGGCGATTTTGCGCTCACCCCGCTCNNCGGCGCGGCCATGTACGTGCTGATCTTGTGGCGCCATCGCGCCAACATTTTGCGGCTGGTTCACCGTGAAGAGAACAAAGTTTAAAGACGATCGCCCGTCGCCACCGGCGAGACGACCTTACTGAGCAGCGCGCCGAGTGTTCGATTCGAGATCGGATGCTCCAGCGTCGCGTCGAGATCGACGAGCGGCGCGAGCGCAAATCCGCGTTCGTGAAGATGCGCGTGCGGAATGGTCAGACGCGGTAAATCCACACGCAGCTGGCCGCGATCCCCTATGAGCAACAGATCGACATCGATGGTGCGCGGCCCCCAGTGAATTTCACGGGTACGCCCCAGCTGCGACTCGATCTCCTGACAGCGATCGAGCAGCGCTTCGGGAGAGAGCTCGGCATCGAGCGTCAGCGCGGCGTTCAGATAGTCGGGCTGAGGCGGCCCTACCGGCGGAGACGAGTACACGCGCGATCTCGCGACAATCGTTCCCACCGCCGAGAGTCGTTCGGCCGCACTGCGCAAGCTCGCCAGCCGATCCCCCAGGTTGGCGCCGAGCCCGATCCAATAACGCACGGGCGAAATCTATCCTAAATCGGCGCCGTTTGAGTAGGATGGCGACGTGTTTCAGGTTCTACTCGTCGCCACGTTGACCGGAGGGGCCACCGCCGTCGGTGCGTTTCCGTTTTTGATGGTCCGCGAGATTGGGCGGAGCACCTACGACACGCTGCTGGGATTTGGCGCCGGGCTGATGCTGGCGGCGGCCACGCTCGGACTACTTCCCGCCGCATTGCGCGAGACGCACGATCACGATGTGTTGCGACCCGATCGCCTGGCGCTGGTAATCGTCGGCTTCGTGCTCGGCGCGCTCATTCTCTTCTTTCTCGATCGACTGATTCCACACCAACACGCGGGTGGCCACCACCATCACATGCACGAAGCGCCGGAGTCGGACGAGCACAGCGACTGTAACCACCGCTCGGTCGACGAACGCGCGCGCCATCACGGACTGCTCATCCTCGGCGCCATGTCGCTGCACCGCTTGCCGGAAGGGTTTGCTATCGGCGCCGGTTTCGCCACAGCCGAATATCGCGCGCTCGGGATTCTGCTCACCGTCGCCACCGCGCTGCAAAACGCGATCGAAGGGGCGATCATGGCGGCGCCGCTCAAGAAGGGCGGATTCTCCGCCGGGCGACTGTTCGTCTCCGTCGCTGCCACCGGCCTGGCCATTCCAGTTGCAGCGGTGTGCGGCTATTTATTCTCGCAACAAATTCCCACCGCCATGCCACTCACCCTGGCGCTGGCCGCCGGCGCGCTCATCTATTTGACGTGCAGCGAGATCATTCCCGAGTCGCACAGCCACGGCCACGAACGGCGCGCCACCGTCGGTGTGCTCTCCGGATTCCTTCTCATTATTATCGTCAAAACTTTGGTGGGGCGAGACTGACATGAACGCCACACATCTCTTGGTTGGAAACCCGACCGCACAGAGTGGAAAGAACGCCGAACGAATCGATCAGGCGCGCGCGCTCCTCGACACGCTGGGGGTGCCACACGACTTCATGGCCACCCTGCCGCACGGCGCGACGGTGGAAGGGGTGTCGCAGCGAATGCAGCAGCATCCCTATACGGTGGCGATCTACATGGGCGGCGACGGCACATTCGCCGAAGTGGCCAAAGGGATCCTTCGATCGGGTCGCCAAGAGGACATTCGCTTGGGTATGCTCCCAACGGGGACGGCCAACGATCAGGGCAAGAGCTTCGGGCTGCGCTCCAATCCGGGTCAGCTCGAATACAACGTACGAGTGATCGCCGAAGGTCTGGAGACGCGACTCGACGTGGGAAAAATCCGCGCCGAAGAGGGACCGAGCGCACGGGAAGATCTATTCTTCGACAGCGCCGGTTGGGGCATCAGCCCGCGCGTGCTGCAGCTGCGCAACGAAGATCGCAAAGCCATCGCCGCCATTCCGCTTTTGCGTGACATCTATCGCGATCAGCTGGTCTACGCCGGCGCTTTTCTGCGCACCTTCCTGGCTTCGTACGTCGAAGATCAAAATTTCGATGCGGTCGTCCACGCCGACGGACAGGTGCACGAATGGCGCGGCCTCACCGATCTGATCATCAAGGGCACGCGCATCTACGGCGGGCGCTGGATCTTCGACGACTCGTCCAAGCACGATGATGGAGTTTTCGAAGTGGTACCATTTTTAGGCCGAAACGATTGGCTCTCCAAAGCGATCGTTCATTTCGATGGCAGTGGCCTCGAGCCCGAACGGCTCGAGCGCCTCGGCATCACGCACAGCCGCGGGATTCGCGCGTCGCAAATCAAGCTGACGCTGTCGGCGCGATCGGAAGGCTCGCCACTATGCGCACAGATCGACGGCGAAGAATTTCCCGCCACCTCGAGCGTCACCATCGAAGTCCTGCGGCGCGCGCTGCGCATCATCGTCCCGCAAAAATACGCCGACCCGCGTTAGCGAAACGGGAAGTCGCCTTCGAATTCGCGTTTGGGATGCGCCAGCTCGGCGATCGGACGTGGCTCGAAACCAGACTTTACCGCGGACAAAGTTCCATCGGGCTCGAGCGTCACCTGTTTGCATTCGCTGATGGACATGATGCTCTGTTTGCGCAGTGCGGATCGCAGCTCGGCCAGTGTGATGCGCTCTCGCTTGAGCGCGCCCACGTGAACTTTTCCGTCGCTGACAATCCGAATCGGCTGACCTTGCACCACTCTTTCCAAGAAGCGAAATCGGTAGACCAAAAATGCCATCACCCAATTGAGCAACACCAAGGTGACCGCGCAGACCAGGCCGCCGATGAGCGAGTTGTCACCTGCGTTGATCGAATTCTGCACCGCGTTCGAAAGCACCAGCAACAGCACCAAGTCGAAGCTGGTCATTTGCGCCAGCTCGCGCCGCCCAGCCAAACGAAGCGCCACCAATAGGAATCCATAGACCGCGGTCGACCGAACGATGAGCTCGAGATACGAAGTCTGCGGCAGAATCAGCACGCTCTTAGCCTAAGAGGAGGCGACGGAAAGCGCGAATTTTTGCGCTATACTTCGCCAGCTGTGACTCAAGCCTCCGACATGCTTGCCGAGCTCAACCGCATCCTGGCGCAACTCGAGCGCGAAGGCCGGCGCGACGAAGCTTTGCGCATCATCGCCGAACGATTCACTGGACAGATGATCCTCAAGTCCAAGCTCCATCTCGAAAGCGCGGTCGGAATCGTGGAATCGATGGATCCGGGGGTGAACACCGCCGATTTGCAGAAAGTGATCGACTCACTGTGCGGGCTGTCGATGCACGATCCACTCACCAAGCTCTTCAACCGTCGCTACTTTCAACAGCAGCTCGATAGTGAGCTTCGCCGCGCGCGGCGCTCGATGACACCCTTGTGCGTGCTCATCGGCGACATCGACTTCTTCAAGACCGTAAACGACACCTTCGGTCATCCCGCCGGTGACCGCGTGATTTGCGCGGTAGCAGATGCCTTTACCAAAACGCTGCGAAATACCGATATCATCTCCCGTATCGGCGGCGAAGAGTTTGGCGCCATCTTGCCCAGCACCAGCCCGGCCAGCGCGGTCGTGGTCGCCGATCGAGTGCGCGAAGCGGCGCAGTCCACGCGGCTGAGCGAAAAGGGCCCGGCGATCGCCTTCACCGTCTCCATCGGCGTGGCCGCATTCGTTTCCGGCGACGAAGACACGCCCACCTCGCTCTACGAGCGCGCCGACAAGCAGCTCTATCGCGCCAAACATGCTGGACGAAATCAGGTCTGCTGCTCGCCCGAAGATCTGGAGCGCATGAAGCCGGCGGGCGTTTCGGCCGAAGAGCGCGCGCTGCTCTTCAAATGAGGACCGCATGAGATACGTCGCGATCACCAGTGGGAAGGGCGGCACCGGCAAGACCGCGGTCACCATCAACTTGGCCATCTGCCTATCGCGGCGCGGCCAGCGCGTACTCATCTTCGACGGAGATTTAGGGCTGGCCAATGTCGACATTCAGCTCGGGATTTCGTCGCGATTCAATCTCTCTCACGTGGTGACCGGTCAAGTGGAATTGTCAGACATTCTAGTCGCCGGCCCCACCGGCGTGCACGTGCTGCCGGGTGCGTCAGGCGTGGTGGAGATGGAGAACCTTACGCCCGAGATGCACGGTCATCTTTTGAACGGGGTGAAGTCGCTGGAGGAGCGCTTCGACATAGTGCTCATCGACACCGGCGCCGGAATTTCGAATTCGGTGCAGCTCCTCAACTCCGCCGCCGATGAGGTCATCGTGGTGCTGACGCCCGATCCGTCGGCGCTCATGGACGCCTACGCGATGGTGAAGCTCCTGGCCACGCGCTGCAACCAAGTGATGGTGCGGGTGATCGTCAATCAGGTGCGATCGCTGGCCGAAGCAAACGACGTCTTCGAGCGACTGCGCCGGGTCACCAAGCAGTTTTTACCTTCGGAGCTCGAGCTCATCGGCGCCATCGGCTTCGATCCGCAGATGCAAGATGCGGTGCGCCAGGGCAAACCCGGCGTGCTGCTTTCACCCAATTCTCCGTCGACGAGCGACCTCCATAACCTAGCCACCAAGTGGCTGGCGATGCCTACGCCGGTTGGTCAAAGACAGGGCTCCAAATTTTGGGAACGCGTGCTCGACCGAAAGTAGTCGCTATTCTTCGTCGTCGCTGCCGCGGGCCACTGGGTGCGAACGGCCGGGCTCAAGCGTAATCGGAACTTTCTCGCCCAGTCGCTCGAGCGCCTTCACCGCGTAGTAGCGCACGATCGGATAGGGGTTCGAAAGCTGCGCAGAAATTCCCGCGCGGAGGTCGGCGGATGCCATCCGCACATCGCTCGCGGCGGCTCGGCCCAGCAGATCGAGCGCCACCGCCTGCTCATGCGGTTTGCCGCGTTCGAGCGTCGCGCGCATCACGTTGGCGTCGAGAGATCCGTAGAGTGCGGCGAGCTTTGCATCGTCGAAAGTTTCGTTCCACCAGCGCGACATCGCGGAGGTCAGCTCGCGGACGGTTTTGTTCACGTGGCAGAGCGCACACTCGAGCGGACGATCGCGTTCGACCCGCGCGCGATCGGTCGGCGAGCCGATTCGATGATACCGGGTGAGCTCATTTTCCAGCGACATGTTCTTACGCGGCATGTGGCAATCCATGCAGCTCACGTTTTCGGAGTGGTGCGTATGCGCGCTGGCGTCGGCGCGATATTTTTCGTGGCAGCCGAGACAAACCTCGACTCCGCGCGGCCCTTCCAGCTCGCTCATGCGCTTTCGGTTGTCGGGCGCGTGCGGATCGTGACAGGTGACGCAGCTCATCTGGCTGGCGCAACCGCCCAGCAAAAAATCTCGTCCCTCGCCAGAGTTGATGTTGCTGCCACCGAGCTGATCGATCGCGCCGCGACGAGCGCCGCCCTCCCAGGTGTGCGGATAGCGAGTGAACAGCACCTGATGGCAGCGCGCGCACATGCGATTGATCTCCTGCACACGCTCGCCCTTCGTCGACAAAGCGCCGGAATTTGCGGGCAAGCGCACCTGCAAAAAATCGGAGCGCGGACCGAGCGCCGGCCGAACGTGAAAGTTCTCCACGTGGGCACGACTTCCGCCGTGACAAGATTCGCAGCCGATGCCCACCTCGATGAGCTGTCCTCCGTCGAAGCGCGCGCGGGTCTGCCGGATCATCTCCGCCGCGTTGGGCTCGCCATACCCGCCGAGATGCTCAATTTCACCGGCCGCGGCGTGTGCGAAGCGCGAAGGATCGGTGATCTCGAACTGCGCGCGCTTTTCTCTGGGAAGACGAGAGTCGACCACCTCGCCCTGATACGGCAGGGCGGTGGTGAGCTGTCCTTGCAGCACCGAAAAATAGGGCACGGTATTGTGGCAAAAAATGCAGGTGCGATTCCACGCGCCGCCGACCTTCAGGCCCGGCCGCTCGGTTACCATGACCGAGTAGCCTTTGTAGCGAAAGGCTCGGCTCTCGAGCATGTAGGAGATCGGCAGGATGTACTCGTCCTTCGCTGCACCGAGTAGGCGCCCGCCGCGGCTGACGAAATCGCTCATCTCCACGCCGGCAAAATCCTCGCGATGATGTCCGCCAATCACCTTGGTGACGCGAAAGAGATGGTTCCCAAACTGAGACGACTCGACCTTCAAATAGTGCTCACCACCATCGATGAGCGGGAACGCGCGATCTTCTTTGAAGCGCAACTCGCGACCATCCCACGGCGAGCCAATCTCCGTCGGCAGCGCGCGGGTCATACGATGCATGGGCGAGCCCGTCCAGGCTTCGAAGATCTCTTGATGACAGCGCCGGCAGGCTGGCGATCCGGCGTAATCGCCGCGCACGATGTTGCTGGTGACTTCGCCGCGAACCGTCGACTGCGGCAGCGCTGAAGAAGGCGCCCGCGCGTTCGGCGAATGGCATGCGATCAGCCGAGCGCCGGCGCAAACGATCGCGACGAAAACGAAACGTCCGCTCAGTCGTCCAGGCTCCGCTTCACGAACTCGCTCTTCAGCTCGCCACGCAGCCGTTTGGCCCAATCGATCGAATCCTGTGCATGGCGGCCCTCGGGAAGGGTCTTGGCGTACCGTTCCAGGTGCTTAACACCGTCAGCGATGTTCGACTCACCGCGCGCGGCGCTCAAAAGCGCATCGAAGTACGAGTCGTCGAGGATGTCGGTGTCGAGCATCTGCGACGAGACCTCGAGCGCAATCGCCTGCTCGAAATCGGTGGCGGCATCCAAATACTGCCCCATTCCGGCCAGCGCCAGTGCCCGTTCGAAGCGCGGTTCGGAGTCCTCTTCGGCGAGCGCGATCGCTTTATCGGCGGCTCCGATCGCTTCGACAAACTCGCCCTTTTCGATCAACTTCGCTGCGAAGCTGACGCCGTACTGTGTCATTGGCGTCGATATAGCACGCCTATCGTCATGGGCCGTACGAATATTATCGCGCGCGTTCCTTCCGACACCTCATCCGTTGGACGACGTTTACGCTGATGGAGGATAGTGAAAGGGCCTTAATCAGCTGATTTAACTTTGAGAATCGTTGACAGTCCCCACCGTCATATGGTTCGATCAAGCGGCCAGACATTCCAGCTGTCAGGGAGAAGCGAATGAAGAGCCTGTCATCTACGAACGGCGCCAAGCTGTTCATCAAATTCGTTCTCGCGACCACCTTCCTGGTGAGCGCGGGCTGTCATCACAATGTGCCGGGGAAGGCTGACAGCGGCGCCGGGGATCAGGGCGGCGACGGCGGCACCGTCGNNGATCATTGCGGCATGGTCTATCAATGTGGTGGATGTCCCCAAGGCACGGTCTGTGACCTGGTCGCCCACACCTGCGGTGCGCCCAAGGTGACCTGTCAGGATCTACAGACCGCGTGCGGTCTGACCAAGAACAGCTGCGGCGCTCGCATCGACTGCGGCACCTGCGCGTCGGGCAAAGAGTGCGATCCGGACACCAACGCGTGCACCGATTGTACCGCCGTCAGCTGCCAAGATCTCGGCTACGAGTGCGGCATGGCCTGGCTCGGTTGCGGCCCCACCTCCAACACCACCGACTGCGGCAGCTGCCCAAGCGGCAAGGTCTGCAATCCCAACTTCCACATTTGCGAGCCGAACTGCGTTCCGGGCACCGCGCAGACCATTTGCACCGCCAAGAGCGCCGAATGCGGCTACACCTCCGACGGTTGCGGCGGGCTCGTGTACTGCGGCACCTGCTCGGCCGGTCACGCCTGCGCCGCTGGCGGCGACGAAAACAAGTGCGCGCCGTTCGAGACGCCACTCGAGTGCGTGGCGCTCGACAAGACCTGCGGCACCATCGACAGTGCATGCGGCGGACAGGTGAGCTGCGGCTCGTGCAAGCCGACCGAAACCTGCGGCTCCGACGGAAAATGCCACACCATCTGCACGCTCAAGACCTGTGACGCCGACTACGCCGGAATGTGCGGCACCGGGCTCGACGACGGCTGCATGGGCACCATCGATTGCAACATCTGCACGGGTCTCGACACCTGTACCAGCACCACGCCGGGCACACCGGGCACCTGCTGCACCAACACCAACTCGTGCGGCAACACCTGCAACACCTCGGTGATCAACAGCTGCACCGGCGCGACTATCAACTGCACCTGCACGAGCGGCAACCACTGCACCGGCACGCCGGGAACCTGCGCCGGCAACAACGCTTGCGGCGTTGCTCCTAACACGGCCAACGGCACACTCAATGCTCCCTGCTCGAACGGACCGAGCGCAAGCTTCCCCAAAGGCGACGGCACCGATCTCACTTGCCCGTGCTCTGGCTTTGTCTGTTCGTCCGGCGGCGTGCAGGTCAGCGGCGGCACTACGGGAAGCTGCTGCTCCAATACCACTGCCTGTCCGGCGAATCCGTGCACCACCACCGCGCATGACAGCTGCACTGGCGCAGCACTCCCTTGCACTTGCGGCGCGGGCAAAACTTGTTACATGAACGCGTGCTGCACGCAGTCCACCTGCCCAACCAACTCGTGCGCCACCATCGGTGACGGTTGCGGCGGCATGATGACCTGTAGCACCTGTACCGGCGGCAAGACCTGCTACATGGGCGGCTGCTGTCAGCCACTCACAACCGCCGCCTGCGTGGTCGGAACCTGCGGGACCATCAGCGACAACTGCGGCGGCACGGTCAACTGCGGATGCGGTTCGAATCAAACCTGCAATGGAGGAACCTGCTGCACGATCGCGGCGTGCCCGGGCGGCGGATTCTGCGGCAACGCCACCAACGGCTGCGGCGGGATGCAGAGCTGCGGCTGCAGCGGCAGTAAAGTTTGCTATATGAGCGCCTGTTGCCAACCGCTCACCGCGTCGTCTTGTCCGGCGAACTCGTGCGCCACAATCTCCGACGGATGCGGCGGCACCATTCCCTGCTCGACCTGCAGCACCGGCAAGACCTGCTACATGGGAAGCTGCTGCCTGAAGAAGACCACCGCCGATTGCGCGGTCGGATTTTGCGGCTCGATGTCAGACAGTTGCGGCGGCACCGTGAGCTGCGGATGTCCGGGCAGCCAGGTCTGTCACAGCTCGGCCTGCTGCACGCCGGCGGTGTGCCCAGGCGGCGCACAGTGCGGAACCTTCGACACCACCTGCGGCAGCTCGACTAGCTGCGGAACGTGCAGCATCGTCAACAAGCCGAACAATCAGTGCGTGGTGCCGGGCGGACAAACCTGGGGCACGTGCGTATGTAATCCGAAGACCTGCATCGAATTGGGCGGGCCGGGCACCTATCCGAACGACGGCTGCGGCAACCCCGTCAACTGTGGAGCCTAGTTATGAAGAAGACGAAATACGTTCTTCTAGCGGCGATGGTGAGCGCCTGTTCCAGCCACATCACCAACAGCGGCGACGCCTCGGCCAATCTGAATGGCGACGGCGGCACGGTCATCATCGTCGACAACGATGGTGACATCTGCGCGTCCAAGTCGGCTCAGGCCAAGCTAGCGCCACTCGACATTCTGCTGGTGCTCGATACCTCGTATTCGATGGACTACGATCTCAAGTGGATCTCCGTCGAAGAAGCGATGGAGCAGTTCGTAGTCGATCCCTCCTTCGGCACGCTCGGGCTAGGGCTGCAATATTTCCCTCTGCGCGCGCAGTGCAATGTCGACGACTACAGCACGCCAGCGGTGGGGATCGCGCCGCTGTCGACCATCAGCTCGGACCTGCTGACGTCGCTCCGATCCAAGCGCATGTCGGGCGGCACGCCAACTGTGCCGATGCTCGAGGGCACCATCTCCTACGCCAAGAATTGGGCGACGCAAAACCCCGATCACAAAGTGGTCATCGTGATTGCCACCGACGGCACGCCTGACGACAGCTGCATCGTGCAGACCGATGCCGGACTGACCAACTCGCTCGATAACGCCGTGCAATTGGTGGCAGATTCAAACAACAATGATCCTAAGATCTCGACCTTCGTCATCGGCGTGGGCGCCAACCTCAGCGCGCTCGGACAGATCGCCATGGCCGGCGGAACCGGCAACGCCCTTTTGGTCGACACCACCCAAAACGTCGAACAGGAATTCACCGACGCGATCCACACCATTCGCAAAACGGCGCTGGCCTGCGAATACCCGATCCCGGCCACGCCCGACGGCTCGCCGCTCGACTACGGCAAGGTCAACGTGCTCTACAGCTACGACAACCAGCAAGACCTCTTCCGCTACGTCGGCAATGTCGGGAACTGCTCCTTCGCGAGCGATCACGGTTGGTATTACGATGACGCCGATATGCCCACCAAAGTGATCTTGTGCGATCAGACTTGCGACCGCGTGCAGTCCAGCGACAACGGAGAGATCGACGTTCAGTTCGGCTGTCCGTCGCTGATTCTGTGACGACGATGCGCGCAGCCATCTTGGTGTCAACGCTGCTCTGGGCATGCCACCACGCCAGCCCGGCCGGAGCGCCGTCGGGCAAAGACGATCTGGGCGTCGCGCCCCTCATCGAGCTCGACGCCGGTTGTGTGACCGCGTCGGCGCGAACCGGCCTCAAGCAGGTCGAGCTGGTGGTGATGCTCGACAGCTCCGGCTCGATGGGCGACGGCGTGAACGGCGATCCGGCGCAGAAATGGGTCCCGGTCGGCAATGGTCTCAAAGCGTTTTTCGCCGACACCAACTCCAAAGGACTGAGCGCATCGCTGCAATTCTTTCCGCTGAGCGATGAGTGCAACTCCTCCGCTTACTATTTCCCGGCGGTGGATCTCACCGCGCTTCCCGAGGCCGACAAATTCGGAACCGCGATTTCAGCCACCACTCCCGCCGGCGGGACGCCCACTCGACCGGCCATCATCGGTGCCATCGCTTACGCACAAAATCTACAGATGATGAACGCCAATGCGCGTGTCGCCATCGTCCTCGTCACCGATGGTGAGCCCGATGACTGTGAGTCGAGTGTGCGCAACGTTGGACTGGAAGCAGCCAAAGTCGCCAGCACCATTCCCACTTACGTGATCGGTCTCGGTGACGTGTCGAGCCTGAACGAGATCGCGCAGGACGGCATGACCGGCGCGCCGATTTTGGTCTCGGTCTCGAACCCCACCCAGACCGCCACCGACATTCAAAAAGCGCTGGAGATGATCCGTGGGCAACAGATCTCCTGCTCGTTCGCCATTCCGCCGCCGCCATCGGGCTCCACCCTCAGCACCGCCAACGTGAACGTGAACTACACCTCGG
>PLXG01000158.1 GCA_003153195.1 Myxococcales bacterium | reverse complement strand
TGCAGCTGCCCGAACTCGGGCACGCTATGCTCGGGCGCTTGCACCAACACGCAATACGATCCGAGCAACTGCGGCGGGTGCGGCATCGTGTGCAGCGTCGGCAGTCCGTGCGTGACCGGCGTCTGCGGCAGCGCAGTCTTCGGCAGCGCGACCAACTACTCGTCGGCGACCGCGCCGCGAGACGTGGCATATGGTGACTTCAACGAAGACGGCAAGACCGATATTGTCGCAGTCGGCATCGGCGCCACGCCGCAATACAGCATTCATCTCGGTAACGGCGATGGAACTTTGCAAGTCGCGGCGCCACAGACCATCACGCTCTCGGGCGCGACGGCCGTAAGCGTCAAGGCCGCCTACATGAACGACGACATCCATCTCGACCTGGTGGTGGGGACCGGCTTCGGTGTCAGCATCTTCCTCGGCAATGGAGACGGAACGTTCGGCGCTGAGGTCGACTACTTCTGCGGAAGCTTCCCCGGCGCAATCGACGTCGGCGACTTGAACGGCGACGGCAAAGCAGACGTGGTCGTCGCAGAAACCGACAATACGTTCGGCTCTGCCTTCTACGTCTTCCGCGGCGCGGGCGACGGAACCCTCGGCGCGGCCAACTCCTATGGCACCGGCGTGGTCGGTCAATCGGTCTTGATCGCGAACATCAATGGAGCTGGCAAGAAAGACGTCGTACTGCTCGATCAGCTCGCGAAGCAGATTGGCATCTACTTGAACACCGGTGCGGGCGCGACCGAGAACTTCGCCGCGTCGCCGAGCTCGACGCTCTCTACCGGCAACAGTCCTTGGGCGCTCGGATATGGAGACATCAACGGCGACGGTCTTTCGGACTTCGTGGTCGCGGATCTCGGTGCAAATCAGGTAGGTGTCTATCTTGCTACCGGGGTCGGGGCCTACAGCGGTGCCGTCACCTATCCAGCCGGAACCTCACCCGACTCGATCGCGATTGGTGACTTCAATCACGATGGAAAAAATGACGTCGTGGCCACGAACTCTGGCGCGACTACGAACAACATACAGCTGCTGCTCAACGCGGGCTCGGGCACTTTGTCGACGGCAGTGGTGTACACTGCGGCCAACAGCCCCGACGCTGTAATCGCCGCACCGCTCAGGACTGCGAGCAGCGCGGATCTGGTGGTGGCGAATGGTTCGAGCGACAACTTGAGCGTGCTTCTCGACCTGCAGTAATCCGGTGCACGCAGCACGCACGGCGGGCTCGTGTTGTGTTAGCATATAAGGGTGCCTATTACTTCTGAGCAAACTGGGAGGATGTGGATGCGCCGTGGCGTGGTAGTGGCCGTGTTTTCAGTCATGGCCGCATGTCGAACGCAGGCTTTACCGACGTCCGATTTGAGCCTTGTCGCCGATTTGAGCGTGGTCGATCTAGCAGTCCAAGATTTGGCCGCACCGGATCTTTCTGTCGGCGATATGACCGTGCAGAACGATCTCGAGATCAGCGACGCTGGCGGCGATCTCGGAGGCTCGGACATGATCCTGTCGGACATGACTGTCCATGACATGGTGGTGTCGGACATGACCATCCGCGACATGACCACTATCGATCTTGCGGGCCAAGACATGTCAGGTCCGGTGCTGGGTACCGCCACCAATGCTGGCGCGGGAGTCACGCCGCACGGAGTTGCATATGGCGACTTCAACGGCGACAGCAAGACCGATTTCGTGTTGGTCGACGCCGACGACACTACCAACAATGTTTGGATCTTTCTTGGAAATGGCGACGGTACGCTGCAGTCTCCGTCCTCCATCAAGATTGGCCGAGCGGGCGGTGCCGGAACCAATGTGGCGGTCGCGCTGATCGACAACGACACTAATCAGGATCTGATAGTGGGCAATGGCTGGGGATTCAGCGTCTTCTTGGGCAACGGCAACGGAACCTTCCGTGTACCAACCCTCCCCGACCCGCCCGACTACGACACCGGCATCGCCTATCCAGGCGATGTCGCCGTGGGCGATCTAAATGGTGACGGAAAGTTGGATGTCGCAACCGTGGAAACCGACAGCACGACGCTGGGAAATCCATCCTTTTATGTATCGATCAATTCCGGCACCGGCACCTTTGGTGCCGCCACGTCGGTGGGACCGACCATCAGCGGACAGGCAATCTTGATCGCGAACTTCGACGGCTCGGGCAAAAATGATGTCGCGGTCATCGATCAAACCACTCAGACCATTGGCCTCTACATGAACCAGCAAGGAGCCGGCAACGGATTCGTGTTCCACTCCACGCCTGATCGCACTTTGTCGACCGGCGGCGGGCCATTCGCCATGGCCTACGCAGATCTTGACGGAGCAAACGGGAATGATTTTGTCAGCGTCAACAACACCGACGGCACCGTCAGCGTGTTTTTGGCCAAAGCGACCGCGGGACAATACAATACCGGCGTCACCTATACCGCGGGGGATCAAGCCGACGACGTCGCGGTTGCCGACTTCGATGGCGACGGGCACAACGACATTGTCACCGTCGAAGGCGGCCACACCGCAGGCAACGTGAACCTGCTGCTCAACAGCGGCACCGGCACATTCGCCATGCCGCTCAATTACACCGCCGGCAACAGTCCGGCGGCCATCGCCGCCACGCCGCTGCGCACTGGGAGCACCAAGCCCGACGTAGTGGTGGCAAATTTCGGCACCAACAATCTGAGCATCCTGCTCAATCTTCGCTAGTTGTCCGCGCGCACGACCTTTCGATTTCGCTCGTTCGATGTGAACGTGGCGATTCAAGTCGACGATTCCGCGCTTCTACCACTCCTCGAGAAAATTCTTCCGCCGCTCGCTGTCAAAACGCGATCAGGAAAGTCCGATTGCCGTTATGCGATCCAGCGTACGCCGCGTGGATTTCGGGTTCGGCTGCACGACGGCAGAATCGTATCCGCCAAAAATCACGCGGCGGCAGTCGATCTGATTGAAGGTGAGATCCAGTTGGCGGTGGCCGCGAGCTGTCGCAAGTTCATCTTCGTCCATGCCGGTGTGGTGGCGCTCGACGGTTGTGCGATCGTCATTCCCGGTCGCAGCTTCAGCGGCAAGAGCACGCTCGTGCGCGCGCTCATCGAACGTGGCGCGATCTACTATTCCGATGAATATGCAGTAGTCGATGCGCGCGGCTGGGTGCGTCCGTTTCCGCGTCCGCTCTCGCTCAGGACCGCGGCCGGACCGGCGTTGCGAGTCGATGCGCAAAAGTTGGGGAAGAAGGTGGGCGTACGTGCGGTGCCGGTGGGCTTGGTCGTGTTGACCCGATTTCAGGTCGGCGGTCGATTTCAACCGCGCGACGTTTCACCAGGACAGGCAGTGCTCGAGCTCTTCGACAATACCGTGCCGGCTCGTCGGGCACCGGCGCAGGCACTGCATTGCTTGCATCGCGCGGTGCGAAACGCGGTGTGTCTGAAAAGTCCGCGCGGGGAGGCAGCGCGAACCGCAAAAATACTGTTCGAGCGCCTGAATGATCTTACGAAGTCGGGCAACCAAGTTCGAAAGAAGCGGGCTTTGACCAAAGCTCAAAAAGCGGTCTAAGCTTGCGAAGAAAGAGAGTTTAGTGTTAGTTTTCTGCCGTCTGGAGGCCCCGAGATGAAGGAGAATCGAGCCCGTCTTCCCCGCGTTCGCGATCGACGCGATCTGATCGTGGAAGAGATGGCCGACGAGGTGTTGGTGTACGACAGCCGCAGCCAAAAGGCACATTGCCTCAATCGCTCGGCAGCGCTGGTTTGGAATCATTGCGACGGTCGCACCACGCACAGCCAAATGCTCAAGCTTCTCACCGCCGCCAAGCTCGCCAGTGATGAAGACGTGATTCAGATGGCGCTTCAGCAGCTAGCGTCGGCGGGATTGCTCGAACCAGCCGCCAATAGACGCCACCGCAACGTGCGCATCTCGCGTCGCCGAATTTTACGTGGCATGGCGATCGCTGGCGGTGTTGCATTGATGCTACCGCTGGTCGACTCGGTGGTCGCCCCGACGGTCGCACAAGCGCAGTCGGCAGCCTGCGGAAATCCGGGCGTCAGTTGTTGTGCGCCCGGCACCTATGCCGCCGACCCCCACGGTGATACCGAGTGCGCCGGCAACTCGCACTGCCTCGGCACTGGAAAGTGCAGCTAGTTTAACTCGCACTCAGCCGGTTGCGCGCGCGCTTCACCAAGTATCGTTTGCCTCGTCCCAAAAAATCGACTAGTTGATACGGCAGCCTCGGCAGGTTGTTGAAGCTGCCGCCGATGGCGAACGTTGCGACGATCGGATTGGGCCAGCGTCTCTTGGCCGCTTCCCACAGCGCGGTCGGCGTGCGTGCCACTTCGTCGAATCGGAATGCCGGTTTGAATGGCGTGCCCCAAATGCGCAGCAAGGTGCTGGGAAGCCAGCGCGGAAGTGACGGGCGGCCATCGAGCACGCGCAGATCGAACCGCGCGCCCAAGATCTCATGCGAGAGTCTCAGCGCCATCACTACGGCTTCGGTGCGGCGCGGCTCGCCGGCGAAAAGATAATTCCAATCGATCTCGTGCGCGTGATGTTCGACCAGGATGGCGATGTCGACCAAGCACAAGGACCGCCAGGTGGCGTGCTCGAACAGATGTAGCGCGACGGTGCGCAGATGATCTTCCGGCCCGAGCGTGCGCACGCTGGCTTCGCCCAGTTTCTCGCGGAGCACGCGGCGGTCGCGTTCGGACGCGATGCGATCGATGAGACGGTGATGCCCGAGATGTAGGTCGACGCAGATCTCCTGCGGCTTCGGCGCCTCGTTCGGAACGGGCGTGCCCAAGAACGCCGGTCGCGCGATACCTTCGGGAACGTCGATCGCCGCCGTACCGAGCTCGAGGAGTGCTTGACAGGTCCTCTCCAGCTCGTGCGGCTCGATGACTAGATCGAAATCGGCGAAGGGGCGAAGACCACGCTCCGGATAGTAGCGCGCTAACGTCCAACCTTTGATGACCGTCGGCTCGATGCCGCGCGCCGCCAGGCCGACTAAAACCTTCTCTAGGTTCTTGGTGCGAATCGCCTCGGCCAGCGTCTGTTGCCGGACGACTTGGCGAAAAAGGTCGCCGTCCGCGCCCGGCGTTTTTGTCAGACGCCTATGGACGATCCCCGCCGCGCCGGTGCGAATGATGAGCTCGGCGTTTTCAGCGATCCCATCGCTGGTTGGCAGAGGTAGCGCCTCTTTGCGCCAGGCACCGCTTAGCGCACGCGCGAGCATGCGACCGTTCTCGAACGCGTTCATCGGAACTTGTCCGCGATGAGCTGCGCCATTTCCGGAATGCGAATCTGCCAACTGTTTTGCTGCGCAACGGCAATTCGCCGCGCGCGGTCGGAGGACGATCCGCCCTCGAACGATTGCCTGATCGCGGCGGCGAAGTCGTCTGCGCCCGTGGCCACCGATACTAGCGCGCCGTATCGCTGATTGAAGCGCTCGATCTCCGGCAGCGCCGTCGCTACCACCGGCAGACCCATGGCCAAGTATTCGTTGAGCTTGGTCGGATAGACCGCGTCGGTGTAGTCGGATCTGACATAGGGAATGATCCCGACGTCGAAACCGCGCAGATATCGAGGCAGCTCTTCATGCGGACGTTTGCCGATCAAGTGAATGTTTGGCTGACCTTCGAGCTCTCGCGTGAGTCGAAAATCGGGGCCGATCAAAACAAACTCTACCTCCGCCATTTTTCGCGCCACCGCGACCAAGAGTTTTTGATCGACCCAGCGATGGAGCGCGCCAATGTAACCCACTACTGGTCGTCGAAGCGTCGCCAGATCGACGGGAATCGTGGCGTCTTTGAGTCGCTCGGCGTCGAAGCGCTCGATATCGACCGCGAACGGAAAAACGGTGGCGGTGCGGCCCAATTGCTCGACACGACGCAACAGCTTCTGTGCGGTGACAAACACCAGGTCGGCGCGAGCGATGAGCGCGTCCTCGCTTTGTCTTATCTCTCGTGCGCCCGTCGAGCTGGCGGCGAAATCGTCAATGCAGTAGTAGACCGAGACGCGCGGTTTCAATCGTTCGATCAAATCGGAGACTAGCGGTGTCGGCAGATAGGTGAAGATAATTTCAGGGTTGAAACCGGTCTCCGATTGAAATCGCCGGAGGCTCGCGGTGAGGAGCTCTCGGTTTACCAGGCGCGCCGCGCGAGCGTAAGGAAACGGCAAGAGCATCGGCGCCAGCGCCCACAGTCGCTCCTCGATGCGGCGAATTCCTTTGGGGCTGCGGACGGCATTCTCGGCGCGTCGGCGAATGCGGGCGAAATCACGCAGGTTCGGTGAGCGAACGCCGGTGTTTTCGATCACCAGCACCCGATTGCCCGCCTTGGCCAGCGTCTGCGCGATCTGCTGATGTCCCTGCCAATGATCGTCCCAATCGATCGACGACACATACAGAATGTCCCGCCCCGAAAGCGGAAAGGGCGCGGTCACTAGCGACCTTTTGCGCGATTGAAGAGCGGCCGCAGAATGGCCGACTCGAGCAAGGTCCTATGAACTGCGCGCGCCTCCTTCTCGGTGGGCGCCGCGCGATCGGCGAGGGCAGCGCGAACGAGTTTCTCGACGGCGGGACTCCAGCGAATGCCGGTTCGCTTGTTGAACCAGAAGTCTTCCAGTCCGAATGGCGAGCGATCGGCACCGAGAAAGTGGGTGTTCCACAGTCCGCCGATCCATCCCACCACGGTATCGGTCGAGTCGCGGCGCGGAAATCGCGCGCTCACTAGCTTCATGATTTGCGCACGGTCAGACAAGTTGAGCAGGATCGCGAGAAAGTAGCGCTGCTCGGGATCGAGCGCCGATCGACGACGATTGATGATCGCGTTTTCGCGTCGGCTCTGCTCGAATACCGCTCGAAATCGATCGATCCGGGCGCCATGTCGTTTGGTCGCTCGCACCCAGAGTTTCTCTAGATTCTTCGCGTCGGCGACATGGTCGAACGCCTCTTGCAGCACGTAGAAGGTCGTCTCAGCGTCGCCCTCAATGAGGAGCGTCTCCAGCGCGCGCAAATATTCTGACGGCGACTGGGTACGCTCGACCAACTTGAGCACCTGCAGGCGGCGCATCAACCTCGGAGGCAGCTTACGAAATGGATCGACCGCCACTCCCGGCTTGCGATGACTCCACTGCGGCTGCGCTTGCGGGTTCCCGATGGTGCGCACCACAATCGTCACCGACGGGCGATCGAGGTGAAAGAGCGCGTGAATGAACCGGGAGCCGGCGTGAATCTCTCTGGTCTGCCCGCGCGTCAGAAGCTCGACTCCTTCGAGATGCAGCCGTCCTAGCTTCATCCGCGAATTGATCTGCTCATCGAGATCGAAGCGATAACGACTGTGAATGCTGGAACCGGAGAGCACCTGAAATGCCCCTTCGAAGCCGTGCTGGTGAACGGACGTCGTGCCATCGACCCAAAAGAGAGCGTCGATGTAAAAGCCGGTGCCGACGAAGAGGGTGATGGGAGGCTGCCCGAAACTTCCCGGCAGGTCGAACTGTTCGGGCAGAGGCGCACCGCTTAAGACATGCTCGATCAAGTCTGCAGGTTTGAGATGTTTGTGCGGCGGAAGCTCTTCGAGTGCGCGCTGCGCGATATTCGCAAATGCCCCTTCGTTGAAATCGCGCTCCGCCCAGCGGGATTCAATGTGCTCCCCGAGATCGCGAAAAAATCCGTTCATGTTGCCGTCGGTGCGAGGGCGTTTGGGTACAGCGCGCATTTTTCGTCTTGGAGCCTGACTGAAAGCACGGAAGAGGTCAACGGGCTGGCCCAAAGAAAGCGCTTTCAAGGCCGCCGCCACCTTCGTACCATAGCAGTCGTGCATATCGACCTTCTCGCCGAGCTGGAGCTGTTTTGTCCCTGGTGTCGTAGCCAAAAGCTCGATGGGAACGCCGCTTCCGCCGAGACCGCCCTGGTCGAGCTCGAGCAGGTGCTCACCGAAGAGCACGGCGAAATTCTCGAAGGGATTCTGCGCTGCAGTGGTTCCGAGTGCCGGCGCACCTATCCTGTTTTCGACGGAATTCCGATCCTCATGGCAGACACGGCCGAGTATCTACGTAACGCGCAACTGGCGGCAGTCGAGGGCGATGTGCATCCAACGCTGCAAAATGTTCTTGCTCGCACCGGATCGAAAGAGATTCGAGCGTTGGTCGATTTTCGCTCCACCTATCTCGAAGCGCACTACGCCGATCGCATCGATCCGCCGAGCGGGGGGGAGTGGGGCAGTCGCGATCTATTTGCCGCCCTTCGCCGGTCGGGACAAAAGCGCGCCGCGATCGCGATCGAGCTCGGCTGTAGCACCGGTCGCGGACTTCATGAGCTGGCACAAAACGCAGACCTCGTGATTGGAATCGACAGCGATCTGTCCGCGCTCCGTCGCGCACGCCGAATTCTCGCCGGCAAACCGGTTCGATTCGCCAGGCGCTCGATCGGCCGAAACTACGAGGCCGCGACCGTTCTTCCTTATAAGACGCCGGTGCGCGTGGCGCTGATCTGTGCGGATGCGCTTCATGTTCCGCTCGCGTCGAATGTTGCCGATCGCGTGGTTGCGCTCAATTTGATCGATCAGGTCAGCTCGCCATCGAAGGCGCTCGCCTCCATGGATCGTCTGTGCAAAGGCGGCGGACAGTTGATCGTCGCGTCGCCCTATTTCTGGGAGTCGAATGATCCCGCCGATTCACTCGATGTAGCCGATCCAGCGGTGCGGCTGCGTGTGACGCTTTCGGCGGGAATGTTTCTGTCGGGGCGCTACCGCATCGATGAAGAGATGGAGATTCCTTGGAGTCTTCGCATCACGCGGCGGTCGACCAATTCGTATGAGGTCCACTTCCTGAGTGCGACCAAGCTCGGCGGCAAGACGTTGGGCAAGAAGACTACGAAACCGAAGAAGAGATCGGGCACGAAACGAAAGCGCTAGGTCGAGGTCGAGCTAGGTCGGTCGCAGATGCGGGCGCGCAGTCAGCCGCGTGGTGTCATAGATCAAGGTTACGATCAGCGTGAACAATCGCCGCGCGGTCGCGTGGTCGGGTCGCGGCGACTTGACCATCGATCGGACGGTCTCGCCCGCTTCGTCGTGGACCAGCCGCTTGGCGATGTCGAGCGCTTCCAGGCGCGGCGAGCGGGTGCCAACGGAAAGTCGCGTCATCTCCAGACAGGTATCGATGTAGTCGGTCAGATACGGTCCGAGCTGGTCGAGCGCCAGCGTGCAGGTCGTAGGTTCACTTCCGTGTGCGGACATGGCCAGAAGAATTTCCGTCTTGCGCACGGTCAGGACCGCCTTGGCGCCAGTCACCTCGCCGGCGAACTCGAACTTTCCCTCTTGCAGGATCTCGTCGATCGCCGCACGCCATTCGAGGCGACGTTCGGGCGATCCGGAGCGCCAGATCTCTTCGTCGAGTCGAATCTCCGAAAGCGATCCTTGCGCCATGTGGTTCAGCTTTCCAGAGGTACACGCGAGCGTCAAGCCGACGACTCGTCGAATAGGGATTGACTCGGTTCATCAGAACGTGCGCGGTTAGGGATCGATGACAAGTCGTACAAAAGGGTTGACACTGTCGCTCGCAAAAATTCCGCTGCTCGTCGATTCGCCCGCGGGATACCTAGTCGCACTTCGGCAGAAGCTGGCCGAACAATATGGCGATTGGCCGGGCCGAAGCGCGATCGTGCGCGAAATCGGCCGGACGTCAAAGAAGCGCGCCACCCGCTGGACCGAATGGTCATCGGGCGCGAATCGCTCCCGTTGGAATCGCATCATCATTCAGCAACTGGTCGATCGGGAATGGCTCGACTCCGAATACAACGAGCTCGACTCGCTCATCGATTTCATCGATCCGTCACGCAATCTGGCCGGCGCGAAGCACGTGCTGGTCGCTGGAGCCGGTCTCTGCCGAATCGCCGATCCGCTCTGCATCTCATCGGTGGATTCGGTGACTTGCACCGATCTTTCCTGGGAGATGCTCTATTTTGGACGCGAGCTACTGGCCGGACGTCACCGAAATTTACCTACTGAGTTCGGTGGCCCTCGACTGTTTTTCGAGATCGAAAACGGCAGATTCAAGAAAAAGACTCGGCGCCTTGCTTTTGGTGAACCATCCACCCGAATTAGCCGGTCGAAGATTCGATTCGCCGTCACCGATGCGTTCGCAATCGATCGTTCGCTTGAAAAAAATGTGCTCGTCGCTCCCTATCTTTTGGATGCGTTCACCGGCGATGAGTGTGAGACTTTGCTGATTCGTCTCGGTCAACAGCTTGGTCTCGGACAGTCGATCGTAATCGTGATGAGCCTCACCGCTGGGCGGCTTCCGGACGTGGTGGTGCGAGGACTGCGTGCGACCGGCTTCGATGTGGATACGCTCAAGTTGCACCCGAACCTCCCTTATTCGTTTTCGCGTGTCGACTTTGGATTCGTGCGGCAAGAGCGGGCGACGATACTGGTGCGCGCGACCAAAACACGCCTGCCCGTTGCGAAGAAGATCAGATTGAGCCTGAACTTGAGTCCGTCTTTCGTCGCGGAGCTCAAGCGAACCAAAATGCGAGCGGTTGGCGTCGACGGGAGTGGCGCACCCTCCGAGCTGAGCTCCACCGAGCGGAACTACTTGCTCGCCGCGAGCGAGTCTGCCAATTGCGCTCAATTTGCCGAGCAGCTGTCACCTCGAGCCGTTTCGGCGGACGTCACGGAGACAGCGCTGGCCTGCCTGACCTCGAAAGGCCTATTGCGTCTCTCCGGGATGAGTTGACGCAGACATCGAAAATTGGCAAGAGTCTCGCTATGTCGAAGGATTCGCTGACCGTCACCGACAACCGCACCGGCAAGTCGTACGAGCTTCCGATCGTAGACGGCACCGTTCGTGCCCTCGATTTGCGTCAGATCAAGACCAGCGCCGACGACTTCGGTCTGCTTTCCTACGATCCGGCCTACGTCAACACCGCCTCTTGCCGTTCGGCCATCACCTTCATCGATGGCGACAAAGGCATCCTGCGCTATCGCGGCTACGACGTATCTGAGCTGGCCGAGCGGTCGACCTTTGTCGAGGTTGCCTACCTGGTGCTGAACGGTGAGCTACCCGATCGCGTCGAGCTCGCCGGTTTCGAAAACCAAATCACCGTGCACACCTTTCTGCACGAGAACGTGCGCCGCTTCATCGACGGCTTTCGCTACGATGCGCATCCGATGGGCGTGCTCATCGGCACGCTTGGCGCGCTCTCCACTTTTTATCCCGATGCCAAGGACGTCAGCAATCGCGACATCCGCCGCAGTCACATCATTCGACTGATGGCCAAGATGCCCACCATCGCGGCGTGGTCGTATCGTCACTCGATGGGCTTTCCCTACGTCTATCCCGATAACTCCCTTTCGTTCCCGGGAAATCTTCTGTCGATGATGAAGAAGATGGCTGAGCCCAAGTACCAGCCCAATCCGGTGCTCGAGCGCGCGCTCGACGTGCTCTTCATCTTGCACGCCGATCACGAGCAGAACTGCTC
>PLXG01000073.1 GCA_003153195.1 Myxococcales bacterium | reverse complement strand
GTGGGTCGGATCGGCTTTGATGGCGCTCTCGAACCAGGTCTTCGCCGTCGGCACATCGCCGCGTCGATAATAGATCTGTCCCAGGTTGGCGAGCGCCGGACTGTAACCTTCGTTGGCCTTGAGCGACGCTTTGTACTCGTTCTCGGCGTCGGGCTCGAGACCGCAGCTCTCATAAATGGTGCCGGCGTTGAAGTGCGCCGCCGCTTGCAGCGCGCCCGAGCGGATGCTCAAAAACCCGTGCGCCAGCGACTTGCAATCTTGCTGGGTGGTGCCGGCCTTTTGCGCCGCCTCCCACTTCTTCACCGCTGCGTCGTAGTCGATCTTGTCGTCTTTCGACAACTTGGAGTTGGCCGTATCGGCCTCCTCCTTTTTCTTTTGAATGTCCGCGTCGCTCGGCGGAGGCGGCGCCTTTTCCGCCACCACGGTGCGAGGACCGGCCGCACTCGAGCTCGCTGTCGAGCCGCCGCATGCCGAGAGAGAGAGCAGCGCCAGCGTAAAACCAATCAGGATCTTTGGGTTCATCTACTTGTTCTCCAGAGACTGAACGGGCGCGCGATCGAGCACGATCTGTACGTAACCCGGTTGCGCGCGAATTTCCGACGCCAGCGGGAACTTGCTCGGCTGAAGCTGATTGAGCTCCGACTCGCAAAGCGCCGACCACTCGTTGAACCATGACAGCTCAGCCGACTTGGACAGACACTTGTCGAGACCATCGATCGCCTTCGCCTCGATGCTGTCTGCCTTTTCGCCGATGCCGTCGCAGTATGCGTCGTGGAAGTACTGTTCATCGATTCCCGGCGGCGCCTTCGGAACCGGCGCGGTGTATAGCTGACCGGAGAAGTCTTGGTACAGCTGACCGACGCGCGCAGACGCTGCGATCGCCCAGTGAGCCTGCTTGTACAAGATGACCGCTACATAGATCGCACGCGCCTTCTCCAGCTGCGCCGTCTTGTTGGTAATGTACGCGAGGAACTTCTTTTTAGAATCTTCGACGCGCGCCTTGGCCGCCTTGGTCTTGCCCGGGCTCGATCCTTCCGGCGCTTCAGAGAAGTCGAGTTTGTCCGGAATGGTGGTGGCGAGAAACTTCTCGTAATCGAGATCGCCCATCAGCATCTTGGCTTCGGCTGCGTGATACGCCGCCGCCGAGAGACGACCGGCTTTTTCTGCTTCGTCTTTGCCCGGCACGGTGATGGCGCCGCCTTTGAACAGCTTGAGCGCAGCGTCGAAGTGCGCCAGCGCCTGCTTCACCAGCTCCGGCTTGCGTGTGTGCACGGTGATCTTCGATTTGGTGTCCGGACCACACTGCTTCGGCACGTCCGAGCCCTTTTTGTGATGCTTCTTCTTACCTTTTTCGGACTTCTCGCTTTGGGCCACACGCTCCGCACCACCCGAGCGCGTACGAGAAACTTCGATGCAGGCGCCGTTGACGGTTTTGTCCCCGAGCGGGCAGGACTGCTTCCACAAAAGCTCGCCCAGCTTGACGTGCGCGATGATCTCGCGATCCACTCCGCCACGCGCGCCCCAGTTCTTGATGTAGTCGGCGAGGTGCTTTTGCAGCTTGCCGTAGTCTTTCTGCTGTTCGTAGATCTGTCCCTCTTCAAACGCCACGCCGGCCGCCTTGTCGGTGAACTCCTTGCGCGCGCCGTAGGTCTTGGTGAATTGCGAGGTGTCCTCGATGGCTTTGTCATTGTCGCCGAGACCGCGGCGAAAGAACGATGCCGTGTAAAGCGCGGTCGACGCGTCCTTCTCGCCAGGATATTTCGACGCGAAGGTCTCGAACTTGTCGGCGGCCAGATCGAACGCTGCGATGTCCTGATAGTTGCGGCCGATGAGATAGACCGCCTTCTTGGCCAGCGCCGAATCGGGGAAGCGCTTGAAGAGATCTTCACGCACTCGAATCGCGGGACCGATCAGCTTGGCGCGCTCGAAGTTGACGGCGGCGTTGAAGTACACTTCGTCCATCTTGTTGTCGTTCGGGCACTGTTCGGCGAGCCGCATATACATCGACGCGGCGCCGCGATAGTCCTTTTCTTTCTCGACCTGCTCGATGTGCTTACGAATGATGCGGCACTTGAGGCCATCGACCGTGTGCGCGAACTCGGCGTCGGCCATGAGGACCTTGTTCTTGCCGAAATCGTCGATGGTGGTCTCGAGCACATCGAACTTCTTTCCGATGGCGAGACAGTCGAGATAGAGGTTGGCGGCGTAGATCGCCAGCTCCGACGTCACGTGATGATCGACGAGGTCCTTGAACAACGGAGCCGCTTCGTCGAAGTGGTTGTACTCGTAATAGACGCGCGCCTTGCGGTACTTGATGCTGGGCAGCTCCTTCGAGTCGTTCACGTATTTAATGTAGGTATCGAACGCTTCGAGCATCTTCTTATAGCGATCGGGAATGGGATGCTCGGCAAACGCGTCAGCCGGACTGGTGCCCTTCTGTTTGCCTTGCGCGATCTGACGTTGACGCGCCTGCTGCGCCTCTTCGCGCGAGTCGTCGATGTCGAGACAGTTCTTCCACGAGATGACGGCCGCGTAGGCCGCTTCGTTTCGGTACTTGGCTTTGTCCGACGGATCCATCTTTATCACGTCGGTGTAGGCCGGACCGGCGTCGCAGAACTTCTGCTTGTCGTCGAACTTCTGACCGAGCGTGAACAGAAGCTCGGCGTAGTAGAAGTTCATGGTGTAGCTGTCCTTCTCCTTCGGGAACGTCTTGATGTATTCCTTATAAATGTATTGCGCGAGAGAGCAGGTATCCTGGTTGTTGGTCTTCTGACACTCTTTGTGCCAGATGGTCGCCAGCTCGCGCAGCTTCGAGGCCGTCGAGTCGCGGCACTCTTCGAGCACATCGCCCTTGAGTCCTTGCATCTCCTTGGTCTTCTCGTAGACCGCGGCGAGGCGCTGCATCTCTTTGACCGAGTCGGCGTTGGCGCGCGAACCAGTGGCAGACAGCGTGTTGTTGACGATTTCAGTTTCCCACGCGCACAGCTTCGGTGAGGTCGGCGCGATGGCGATCAAGCTGCGGAACACTTTGATCGAGTCGATGAACTGGCCTTGTCCGTTGTAGAGCTCGGCCAGCTGCTCTTCCATGACCATGGCGTAGTCGCCGCCGTAGCGCTGGAAGAACGGCCACGCCTTGTCGGGCGTACCGACGCGCGCATAGGTGCGCACCAAATCCTTCTTCGCTTCTTTGGCCAGCGCCAGGCGGTTCTGCTTGAGCGCCGAGCCTTGGCCTTTTTCGCTCATGGTGATGACGTCGACGAACACTTCGAGCGCCTTCTTGAAATCTTGAATGTTGTAGTAGACCCAGCCCTCTTTATAGCGGGCGTAGCCGTACACGCGCGACTGCGGGAACTTGAGCACGCGCTCGTAATGCTGGAGCGCCTTGTCGAGCTCTTTCTGCTCGAAGAAGTATTCGCCGAACGCCAGGTTCGCATCAGGAATGAACTTCGAGGTGGGATAATCTTTGATGAGGCGCTTGAAGTAACGCAGCGCCGCGTCTTCTTTTTTCACTTCAGTGAGCAGGTACGCGAGAGAGAAGAGCACTTCGTCCATTCGCTTGTAGTTGGCGAACTTTGGATTGTCTGCCACGAAGATGAACTGCTGCACCGCGTGGATCGTCCACTGCTTCTCTTTGTTCTGATAGTCGGCCTGCTTGGTCTTGAGATTGGCAACTTCGCCACCACGATTGGCGGTCTGCGCATCGAAGATCTTTTGATCGAGCTCGCGCGAGCGGAAGTTGTAGTAGCGCTGCTCCTCGGCGTAGAGCTCGGCCATTCGGAAGTAGAGGTCCGGCTTTTCCGGATCCGAATCGTTGGTCGCATCGATGAGTCGCTTGAGCACCGAAATCTGCTGATCGCTAATGCCCTTCAGCTGCTCGCCCACGCCGCCGAACACATCCTCGGCGCTGATGGTGGGCCGGGTCTTGTCATCGGCCTTGTGTTGCGTCGGCTTGGTGGCCGCGCTCTGAGTGGCCTGAATGTCCGACTCTTTCTTGGTGTACTTCGGAGCCGCAAAAGCTTGCGACGCGCTGAACGCGATCATCGCGCCAACAGTCAACAGTCGACAGTCGACAGTCGACAGTAGCGCGGCAGTCCGAGCTGAATGTACGAGGGTCTTTTTCATTTCGATCTCTTTCTGAGCTGTCGACTGTGAACTGTGGACCGTCGACCTTTTTAGCGGCCGCACTTATTTTGAACTTTGAAGCGGTAGTATCCCAGCTCGTCGCGCCAGTACTCGCCGCGGAACGGCCACTGTTGATGCTCGTCGTCGAGCTGCACGCGATTGAAGTTCTTCGCGTTCGGATTCATGAGCACCTGTTCGGTAGCCAGACCGGCCGAGAGCACGCCCTTCTGAGCGCCGAGGGTTTCGTACTCGACCTTGATGGCCTGCTTGGTGAGATCTTGAATTTCGTTCGCCAGACGCTTGAGGCGCTGACGAGCGAGATTTCCCGCTTCGTTGATGGCGAGTGACTTCTGTAACGTAACGTCCTGCAAGACGGCGCCGGCGATAGCGGTCGACTTCCAAGCCGGATCGGCTTTCTCGAGCTGATTGAGCTGACGATCGAGCGCCGCGACGTACTCGAGGTTCTTCACCAGCGTACGATCGTTGAGCGCGCCTTCCGCCGCCTTCTGCACGCGACCGACCAGGTCGGTCTTGCCCTCTTTGATCTTCGAAACGTATTCGAAGAACTCGGCGTTGTCAGGATGCTTGGCGAGAAGATCTTCGATCTCCTTGCGCAGGTCCGGATAGAGCGCGTTGAACTCGGTCACCGCTTCGTACGAGCGATCGTAGTTGCAGCGTGAGAAATAAATAACGGCCTTGAGAATGTAGCTCTCCGGATAGAACTCGTTTTCGAAGAACGGCGAGTTGATCGAGTGAATGTTGCCGAGCGCCTTCGAATCGTTGTCGAGCTGGAAGTAGGCCCACGACGCTTCGAACAGCGACGGCAGCCAGTCGATCGATGCACCTCCGCGCGCGTCCGGGCCGGGAATGCGCTCGTAGTATTTGATCGACTGCGCATACTGACGATTGGTGTAGAAAATTCGTCCGAGCGAAAGGTTCGCCAGCTGTTCGAACTCCTTCAGCCGGGCCGGAACTTTTTTCTCGTCGACGTACGACTTCACCTTGCGCAGAATTTCTTTGAACGCGTCCGACGCTTCCTTGCCTTTGTTCTGACGAGCCCACGCAACGCCTTCGAAGAAGCGCGCGGGCGCGTAATATTGCTGGCTCGAATCAGGGATGCCGCGGAAAAGCTCGATCGCCTCTTTGAACTGCGCTTTCGAATAATAGTAACGGCCGAGCAAATAGTAGAGTTCATCGCGCACCGGTTCGAGCGCCGGCTGATCTAGATCCGCGCGGGTATACTTACCAATCTTTTCGAGCACGCCGGTCGACTGAGAGTCGGGTAGAAAGCGGGATAGTGATGCCAGCCACTGCAGCGTCTTCGAGTAGTAGCGATGCGCCGGCCCTTTTTGCACGATGCGATCGAAATAGCTGAGCGACGCCGAGTAATACTTCATGTTGAAGAGCGTCTTGCCCATGAAGAACTCGGCGCGCTGACGATTCGCTTCGTCGTCGCCGGTCTGTCCTTCGCACACTTTGTTCAGCTCGATCGACGACATCGGATAATCCTCGGCGTCGTAGAGCTTGAGCGCGCGTTCGAGTGTCTTCGACGCTGGGCCCTGCTTGCCACTGCTTTGCGGCGGCTTCCGCTTGCCCGCCACCGGCTGGTGCTCCACCGCGTCGGCAGTATCAAAGCTCATCGTGTTCGCCGCTTTTTTCTTCTGCGCCTGCGCGGCGGCAGGAAGAAGAACGAGCGACATCAAGCAATAGCGGGTGACGGACTGGACGTGCCGAGCAATCATTCGCGGACCCCTTGAGTGGCGAACGAGTTTAGCGCAGCTCTTGAAAGCCACCAAATCGCGTGCAGCTCTTCGATTCGACCCGCGGTCGAGTCGAGGGAGGGGCCGCCAACCTGGGCACAAGGGCGCGAAAACCCGATCATTGTCGCCGCGGATGTTACGGAGGGGGTAGTGCCCGTGTCAAGCCAATGTGTGCGTAAATGTAAGGTTGTGGAAAGCCGATTCCCAGGCAACGGTGAGCGCATGGGCCGGCCGAAGGATGATGCCCGCCAGCGGCAAGCATCATTAATATGGGTGACGGGCGCCAATATGCATGGCCGACGGCATTCGGCCCGGCGAAATTCCGTCGGTAAACCCGCGGCATCCCCCTAAGTCTTGAATTTCTCTTGACCTCCCCGAGCCCCCTTGGTAGATCGTTCGGACTTTTTGCAAGGACGTGATCGTGGAGCATTTGCTGGGTCGGCCCCTAGAAGTCGAAGTTCGTGACAGCCTCGAAAAGGCGATGAAGATCCTCAAGCAGAAGATGTCGAAGGANNGGCGCGCAAGCGTCGTCGTCGTGAGGCGAAGCGCCGAGGCGGCACGAAGTAGCTGCCGCTCGCCGCGCGGACGTACTGTTCTTTCTTTTTTAGCCGCCCGTTCTGTCTGACATCATCGCTTGTGCCGCCACCGGCGGGACTTGAAGCTCGTTCTGCGTCAATCGCAACCGCTCCAATACTTCGTCGACCAAGTGGTCGTAATCGGCCCGTCCGCGACCCCCTTTGCCCTCGAAATCGTAGATAGTCTTTTTGTGCGACGGCGCCGCTTTGTGACGCGTGTTGATGCGAATCGGATGCGAGAAGATGGCCGCACCGAACTGCCGGCGCAAAATCGCCTCGACCTCGGTGGTGATCTTTTCGCGACGGTCGTACATGGTGAGCAGGTAGCCGAGCACGTTGCACGACGCGCCCAGCCGACCGCGCATGCGATTCAACGTTTCGCCGAATAGCTTGAGTCCGAGAATCGGCAGGTACTCGCACGACACCGGCACCACGATGTGATTCGACGCGGTGAGCGCGTTGGTGGTGAGGAGCCCAAGGTAGGGGGCGGTGTCGATGACGATGTGATCGACCTTTTCGGTCACGCTCTCGAGGCAGCGCTTGAGCACGAACTCACGCGCCATCGCCGTCGCCAAATGGATGTCGATGGAGGCCAGCGTCTCGCCCGCCGGCGCGATGAAGAGATTCTCGGTGCCGGTCTCGCGGACCACGTGCTCGATCGGCTTTTCCATCGACAGACATTCGGCGACCGACATTTCGCCTTCAGCCACGCGAATTCCCAGCGAAGCGGTGGCGGAGCCTTGAATGTCGAGATCGATGAGCAGCACCTTCTTGCCTCGACGAGCGAGGCCGGCTGCCAGGTTGATGGCGGTGGTGGTCT
>PLXG01000498.1 GCA_003153195.1 Myxococcales bacterium | reverse complement strand
ACAGGTTTTGACGGCCCGCTCTTACGGCGGCGTCCAAGTTGCGTGCGGACGGGCGATGTAAGACTGGAGCCATTCATCGTAGGTGCCGATGTTCCAGCGCCAGATCTCGCGCAGTCGTCCCGACGCCAGCAAGTCGGCCTGAATCAGGACCATCAACTTATCCCGATAGGCGATGAGGTCGGGATCGTGCAACTGCAAAGGTCGTAACACCACGCTGTCTTGGTAATAGCCGTCGGGAATCTCGCGCTGGAAATGTCCGATTCGCGAGTGCAGCGGATCGACCACCGGCAGTCGCGCGAGCAACGGCTCGGTGAGGCCGTAAACGTCGACGAAGTGCACCGTCGGCCCAGCGTAATAGGCAACCTGACCGATGGCCGCCTCGAGCTTGATCTTGAATCCATGCTTGTGCACGTTGAGACCGAAGTTGGGCAGGTAGCTGTCTTCCAGTCGCTTCGGCTTGAGCGAGCTGAAAAGTCCGGTGGTCCGATAGTAGAAGACGCGCTCGTCGGTGACACCATCTTTGGAGTACAGACTCCCCTGTCCGCGCATCCACTTGAAGGGAAGTCCACCGGCAGAGAAAATTCCGAGGAGCGGCAGCGAAAAGAGCAGCCGACCGGTGGTGACCGTGAGATCGAGCTCGCCGAGCAGCACCACCGATGCGACAAAGGGCGCGGCGAAAAATCGGCCGGCCATGAAATCGCCGCCGATGCGCAGAACGTAGAGCAGATAGAGCGCGATGCCAGCGGCGATGGGCCAGCTCTTCGGGCGACGGATCGAGGTGGCCAGCGCCAGCGCGAGGGTGAGCGCCGTGAGTGGGTCCCACACCGCAAGGTTCTCAAAATAGAAAAGGCCCTGGCGCGCCAACAAGAGTGGCGGAACACCGAGGGAGAGCTTGGCGTAGGCGGTGTTGGGAAATGGCACGCCGTAATAGAACAGGGAGAACAGCTCCCACAGCACCATCGGGATGAAGCCGCAGACCAGCGTGCGCAACAGCGCGGTCTCACCTGCGCGTCGGAGCTCGAGCGCGGAGGCCACCAGGGCCGGACCGAACAGCAGAATGCTATCCATTCGATTGAGCATCGCCAGCCCAGCCAGCGACGACAGGTAGACCAATCGCCGTCGGCTGGCCGGAGTCNNCAATCGCCGTCGGCTGGCCGGCTCGCGGAGGTAGATCCATAGATAGAGCGCCAGCAAAAGATGGGTGAGTGGATTTTCCAGCCCCGAGGTCGAATAGCTCTGAAAGCTGCGCGAAAGGCACAAGAGCGCGACCATCCAAACGATGTTCGCCGACGAGCGCGCAAAGCGGGTCACCAGCACCGCACCTGCAGTCAGCGAGACCACCACCGACAAGATGATCGTCGTATCGATCTGCTCGCGGGTGATCGCGGTGGTGACGAGCAAGAGCAGCATCCACAACGGATGCGTGTAACCCTGCACGCGCTCGTCGATGTTCCAGCGCAGCCCAAAGCCGTGATGAAAATTATCGATGGTGCGAAGCGTGATGAACGCGTCGTCACCCAGCCAAGCCGTGCGCAAGACAACCACCGCAAACAGCGCCAGAGCAGCAAACGCAACAACGCGACGAGCAACCCGACTCAAGCGCGATCTATATCGCACCAAACATCAGGAGCCCTAATCGTTTTCGACGCAGTCGCCGGGGCTGAAGGTGATCCCTGTCTGATCGCGCTCGTCATGCGGTTGAATCGGATTGTGCGGAATCCCATGGGGCGCTTCGCTCGTCGGCTCGAACATCGCGTCACGCGCGCCACATTCCGGACAGTGCGCTGGCGCCGATTCTCCGGCGAGAACGTAGCTACAAATGGTGCATTTCCACGCGTCAGATTGGGCTCGATTGTCCATCAAATGGGATCTAAGGCGCCCGCGAAATCTTCCCAGGGCCCCCGATCCAAACGATTGATCCTTTTAAGACATTCGTGATACGACTGAGGCACCGCATGCAAAAGAACTTCGTTCTCGATACCAATGTCCTGCTTCACGACCCTCGAGCCATCTTCAGTTTTTCGGACAATACGGTCGTCATACCGATCTATGTCCTCGAAGAAATCGACAACTTCAAAAAAGAGCTCTCCGAGCGCGGCCGCAATGCCCGCGAGGTAGCTCGCCGGCTGGACGAATTCCGCTCGCGCGGAGTTCATTTGTCGGACGGCGTGAAGCTCGATCACGGCGGCAAGCTGATGGTGGCGCTGACGGTGCGCTCGATGCCCGAGGCGCTCAAAGCGTCGCAGGCCGTCGACAACTTGATCCTGGGAGTGGCGCTCGAAGTTCGCGACCGCGACAAGTCGATCCCGACGGTGCTGGTCACCAAAGACGTGAACCTGCGCATTCGTGCCGACGCACTTGGACTTGCGGCCGAGGAATATCGCGCCGACAAGATCGACGTCGAAGAGCTTTACGCCGGCAACGCCGAGGCCGAAGTCGACGCCAAAGCGGTCGATCAGTTCTACGCCGAGGGCTCGCTCCCCGTCGATGCGCTGACCGATCCGACTGGTCACGGATTTTACTCGAACCAATATTTGCTTCTGCGCGACCGCGAAAATCCGTCACACACCGCGCTCGGCCGTTACGATGGCATCGCCAAGCGTGTGCAGCCGATCAAGAAGTTGCGCGAAGGCGTGTGGGGAATTCGCCCGCGCAACAAAGAGCAGCACTACGCGCTCGATCTCCTTTTGAATGACGACATCAAGCTGGTGACGCTGGTCGGTAAGGCCGGCACGGGCAAAACGCTGCTGGCAATCGCGGCGGGTCTGCAAAAGACCGTCGAAGAAGGCATCTATCAAAAGCTGCTGGTCTCGCGTCCGATCTTTCCGCTGGGAAAGGACATCGGCTTTTTGCCCGGCGACATCGAAGAGAAGCTCAACCCGTGGATGCAACCGATCTACGACAACATTGAGCTGCTCCTCGGATTCTCCAAGGCGGAGAAAAAAGAAGGTCGCTCGCATCAAGAGCTCATCGACCTCGGCTACATCGAGATCGAGCCGCTCACCTACATTCGCGGTCGATCGATCCCGAATCAGTTCATGATCGTCGACGAAGCGCAGAACCTGACGCCGCACGAAGTGAAGACCATCATCACGCGCGTCGGCGAGAACACCAAGATCATCCTGACCGGTGACCCGTATCAAATCGACAATCCCTATGTCGACGCGTCAAACAACGGACTCACGACGGTGGTCGAGCGATTCAAAGGCGAGCCGCTGGCCGGGCACGTCTCGCTGATGAAGGGCGAACGATCGCCGCTCGCGGAGTTGGCCGCGAATATTCTCTAAAGCACAACGCGGGGGATGGGATGGGCGAGAATCGAGGGCGATTCGCGATAGCGGCGCGCGGCTTGGTGTTTGGCGGATGTGGGTTGTTGAACATTCCCACGTTTGGAAATCCCAACGACAGCACCACCACTACCAATACAACGGTGCCTCTTCAGACGATCGCTTTCACCGACACGCGTATAAAAAAAGAAAGATGGGTCTAGCGAAAACACAGATGGGTCTGGTGAAAACACAGACCCGTCTAAGAAAAGAGCACTAAATCCCGCAATTTTTGCGGTTCCATCTATGTTTTTTGAGATGAGTCTGTCCTACGAAGAGTCCAAACATCACGATGACGAACGAGAAACGCCCAACCTTGATAGACCACGTCTTGAGGTAATCTCTCAGGCTATGGACACGTTCCGCCTTTGCCTCAGTGTGGTTGCGCTGGTTGGTTCTCTCGGAGGCTGCGCACACCAAACATCCACGAGCGACGCCCGGTCATCGCAAGACCCATCGCGCGTCCCGAAAGCGGCCACCGCATCCGGCAAGATCACACGAAGCGATGACAACGCCCGCATCCTGCTCGACGCCCTCGCGCATTTCTCGCCGGAAACCTTGGGCGAGTTTGGAATCGCCGGCCTCGACACGGAGATTCATGACCTCAAACCACGTCTCAACGAGCGATTTCGCGAAGAGGCCAATGCGGTTATCGCCGAACTAGAAACACGCGCAGCCGCCGAGAGGGATCCCTATGTCTCCCAGGATCTTTCCATCTTACTTCTAGCCGCGCGCAATTACGTGCGTGAGACGCAGCTCGAAGATACCTACCTACTGCCCTACTACGACGTGGGTAAGCTGATTTTTCGCGGGCTTCACGCTCTCCTCGACGACCAAGTCCCAAAAGAACGTCGAACTGCCGCGCTGGTGCGGCTGAACCGATACGCTGGACTCGAGACTGGCTACGAACCGCTCACCAAGCTGGCCATCGACCGGGCGCGCGAGAAAATGTCACGCCCAGGTCTGCTCGGCCCAACGCGCGCAGAGGTCGACGGGGCGCTTGCCAGCGCAACGGTCTACCGCGAAGGTCTTCAGAAACTTTTCAACAAGTACCACCTCGTTGGGTTCGAACGTCCGCTCGCGCAGCTCGAGCAGCAGCTGGTTGCCTACGATGAATTCGTGCGGGCCGAGATCTTGCCGCGGTCGCGTACAGATTTTCGAGAACCCGCCGAGCTGTATGCTTTCCAACTTCATAAGATGGGAGAGGAGACACCGCCGGCTCAATTGGCGGAGGAGGCACACCGAGCATTTGCGGAAACGCAACGCGAGATGCAAACGCTCGCAGCGCTGGTCGCCCAGAAGGTGGGCCTTGGTACGAGCGACTACCGCGACATCATTCGGGCGCTCAAGCGGGACCAACTCGTCGGTACTTCGTTGCCCGCACTCTATCAAGACCGGATTCGCGATCTCGAAGGGATCATCCGCCGCGAACACCTGGTTACGCTGCCTGTTCGACCCATGCGCTTCCGCGTCGCCAGCGAAGCCGAGACCGCGGCGGAACCGGCGCCTCACATCGATGTGCAGGGTCTCTTCGCCAAGACTGTCGAGCTTTCTTTCGTCCTCCCGCTGACAGCGGCGCCGACTGCCGGTAACCCGGCACTCAAGTACGACGACTTCACGTTCTCGGCTGCATCGTGGACGATCTCGGCGCACGAAGGTCGCCCTGGCCACGAGCTACAATTCTCCTCGATGGCTGCGCGAGGCCTGTCACTTGCTCGCACGCTGTTTGCCTTCAACTCGGTAAATGTCGAAGGGTGGGGTCTCTACTCCGAAGCGATCACTCGCCCATTTATGCCCATTGAGGGAAGACTGATCTCGCTTCAAGCTCTTCTTTGGCGCGAAGCGCGAGCGTTCCTCGACCCGGAGTTGCAGATGGGCAAGGTGACGCTCAAAGAGGCCAGGAGCGTGCTCGAAAAAGAGGTGGGCCTCTCAGAGGCCATGGCGACGCAGGAGCTCGACCGCTATACCTTCGATGATCCAGGACAGGCAACGAGCTACTTCTACGGATACACGCGGCTACTCGACCTGAGGGCTCGTGCGGAACGGGCCTTGGGGGCCAATTTTCACGCACAGCAATTTCACGACTTCATCCTCGCACAGGGCCTGCTGCCCCCGCCGCTCTTGCGAAAAGTGGTGGAGGACAGTTTCCTTCACCAATCGCCGACGGGGGTCCGATAGACGCGAGGCAGTCGGGCAAATTAAGAATGGGCGGAAGCGACTCGGCGAATTGGCGGCGGGACCGACATCAGCATGTCGTAACGGTGACGATCCGTCGGCTGTACATCGTCGATGCGAACACCGACACCGCGATCGGGACGCGCATAGACGACCACGCCCGCCAGACGAATCGGATCGGGCGAGCCCGGCAGCGGAAACTCCATCACGATCGGATCGCCCGGACGCTCGAGAGGGAAACGGTCGTCGAACGAAAATCCACTGCGCGAGATGTTACGAACCAGTCGGTAATAGAGGTCGTTGCCGCGAATCTCGACCGCGAAGAAAGCGGTCTCGGTGCGAGGTTCAATACGTCGGTCATCAGCTTTCGACTGCTCGGCACTAACCTGCATAGAACGCCCTCTGGGTAGGCATTTGTCCTACCTCAGCACACTTCAGCAGTCAACATTCGTTTATGGAAAAGCGCGTGACTACTTGTCGGTGCGGTATTCGGGTGGTTCGGCAAAGGTGCGAAGCGCGAGAATTTCCACGTCGATCGTTTCGATCGCACTTTGCGCGGTGCCGGCGAACTTGCTCTCGACGAGCTTGCTGCGTTCGTCTTTGAGCGACCGCAGCGCCTCTCCGGCGAGACCTTGATACGACGTGCGCTCCACCGGGACCGCGTGCTTGGTTCCAAACTCGACGACGTCCTCGATCTGTTCGAGGAGATTGCCAGCGACGTCGGCCGAGCGCAGCGCCACCGAGCGGAACTGATCGGCGTTGCCGAGCGCTTTCGGCGCCATGGCCGTGACTTCACGAAGTTGGGCTTGCGTCCGCTGAAGCCCGTTCAACTTTTGGGCGATCACCTCGGCCGGAGGTGCCGTCTCTTCGGGCTTCTTTTGAGCCACCTTCGGGGGCGCCGCCAGCGCCGGCAGTGCCAAGGTCAGAGAGGTCGCGATCAGCAGTTTTTTGAGCATTAGTGGTCTCCCGCGCGATGTAAGTGCATGTACCATGCCCTCTTATTGGCTGTTTTACGAGGGTCTTACGGATCGATCTGTACCGAATTGGGCAAACTGGGTGAGGGAATTTGCACCATTTCGATGACGCGTGTCCCATCCACCGAGAGCTCCGGGCCCATGGCAGGGCCACTGAGGCTAGGGTACCAGTTTATAGCCGAGGCCGTAGACCGTCAGGATGTGCTTCGGCTCCTTTTGGTCGTCTTCCAGCTTCTTGCGCAATTTGACGATGAAGTTGTCCACGGTGCGGTTCGACGGATGGGCGTCGATGCCCCAAATTTTGGTGAGGATCTCGTCGCGCGACACCGGCTCGGCTTTGCGCTCGTAGAGGAGGCGCAAGAGCTCCACCTCGTAAAATGAGAGCAGCTCCTCCTTGTTGGTGTGACTGGAGTAGACGGTGTGCTTTTTCAAATTCACGTCGGCGCTGCCGATGCGCACCAGCTCGTCGGGCTCGGAGCGGCGCAGGCGGCGAAAGATGGCGTTGATGCGCGCGATGAGCTCGCCCACCGAAAACGGTTTGGTGACGTAGTCATCGGCACCGGCATCGAGCCCGCGGATCTTGTCTGACTCTTGTCCGCGCGCGGTGAGCATGATGATCGGCACCAGCGCGTCGAAGGCGCGAATCTCCTCGCACACCTGATAGCCGTTCATGTCGGGCAGCATCAGATCGAGGATGACGCAGTCGGCACCGCCGCTCTTCATGATGCGCACCGCGTCGCCGCCCTGACTAGTGGAGGTGACGTCGAGGTTTTCGAACTCGAGCGCGTCGGTGAGGCCGCGCACGATGTCGGGCTCGTCCTCGACGATGAGTATTCTTTTTTTCGTTTCGTTGTCGCTCATGCAGCTTTCACTCTCGTGGGTGCGGCGTTCGGCGGAAGCGGAATGTCGACGATGAACGCGGCACCTTTGCCCGGCTCACTGTCGACCGTTACGTGACCACCGTGCGCTTCAGCGATGTGTTTTACAAGCGAGAGCCCAATTCCCGATCCCCGCACCGCTGTTCCGCGTGCGCCGTGGGTGCGATAGAACCGTTCGAAGATGCGCTGATGCTCGTCGAGGGGAATTCCCGGTCCTTGATCGCCGACCACCAGTCGCAAGCGGCCGCTCACCAAGGTCAGATAGACCGAGATCTCACCCTTGCCGTATTTGACCGCGTTCTCGAGCAGGTTCAAAAGCAAGAGCGTCATGGCGCTCTCGTCGATGAGCGCCTCAGGCAGCTCAGGGTCGATCTTGGTGGTCAGACGAAATCCTTCGCGCTCGAGGCGGTGGCGATAGACGTCGAGCGAGCGCTCCACCACCGTGTCCAGCCGGCCCATTTGAAAATCGTAGGCCGCGCGGCCGCGCTCGATGCGCGAGAAGTCGAGCACGTTGTCGATGAGCCGGCCCAGTCGCTCCGATTCACGCGTGATGATCTCGGCGTACTCTTTGGCCTTGTCGGGAGATTTGAGCTTTCCGAGCGCGAGCAGCTCGCCGAACATACGAATGAGCGACAGTGGCGTCTTGAGCTCGTGCGAAACATTGGAAATGAAGTCGCTCTTGAGCTCATTCAATCGCCGCTCTTTCCCGATGGCACGCTCGAGCAGCGCCACACCGGCGAAGGTGATCGCCAGCATCAGCGCGATGATGGCGTACTCGAATCTTCGCTGCGTGCGACCTTCGCGCTGAAGGAGCGCGGCGTTGGGCGGCGCCATCTGCAGTCGCCAGTTGTAGAGCGTGGTGGGGAAAGCTTTTTCGTATAAGAATTTTCCCGGCTGTCCAACCGGCCGTCCATAGACCACGTTGCGGTGCGCGTCGAGCACGCACAACAGCACTTTGCCCTCCAGGGTGGCGAGCTCGTCGGGCAAAAAGCGGGTGGTCAAAAACTCTAGGCTGATCTTGAGCACGATGTAGAAGTGATGGCCGTTGTGCGCGCGCTTGATGTACGAGATGAGATAGTCACGCCCATTGTATTCGTGATGCCAGTGACGATGAAAGTCACGCGGCAGATCGGCCAGCGGCAGGTCGGGCAAGATCTTGGTCATGAACAGCCCGCGAAAGGCCTCGGCGTCGGACACATTGCGCCGCGAGACGTAACCGCTCGGCACGATCTGAAAATGCTCATCGAGCACCAGCGCGGCCTCGACCACCGGAGATTGTCTGACAATTTCTGCCCAGCGACGCTGAAAGTCCGACAGATGTCCGAGATCGACCGCATCGAACAGCGATCGATCGGAGTCGATGATGAAGTTGTCGACGCGCTCGCGGGTCTGATCGCCGAGCACCTGCGTCGACTCGACCAGCGACTGCTCGCCTTTTTTGGCCAGCTGATCGGCATAACGAAAGCTGTAGCTGCCCAGCGCCAGCGCGGCGAGCAGCACGGCCGGCGACACCAGATGGCGCGGCGAAGGCCATTTCCACGCCGTGCCGGACATCAGAGTTGAATCGGGCGCCGGTCCGACGTGAAGGCGAGCGCGCGACTCGGACGCCGAAGTCGCGGTACGATCGGAACGGTGGAGCTCACCTCGGTGGCGGCCTTGAGCGCACCGAAGAGCTTGAAGACGCGAAAGAAACGAAGCTTGCGAAAGCGATTGGGACGTGTCTGCCGGCGAACTTTGGGAAAGACGCCCATCACGCCGCCGGCCACCACCGGCAGGTCGTCCCACCGGCTGCGCGGACGCGAGGCCCGAAGCTCGAGCGCCTTGTCGGGCGTACGCAGAAGCACCGGAAAGCGCCGCGCCAAGAGCCCGGTCTCAACTCGTTTCATTCGAAAAAGGGGTATGATTACGGCCACGGAGAGTCACTCGGTAGCACGAGTGCGCCGACGCCCGCAAGATGTCTCTTGATTATGTGATTTCCGTAAGTTACAAGACGCAGCAGTTCTAGGCCTTTCTTGAAAAGATGTGTGAAGGCCTGTTGTTTGTTCTGTTTTCTTTTGCTCGTTTGGTAAAGCTGTGCTAGGTGCTAACCGCTTAATTGGACAAGAGAGGGCCTTTCTAAATGGAGGACTTCATCTTCGACGACGACGTGGATGGTGTTGGGGCCGAGGTCGAGGCTAACTGCCCGAAATGCAAGGCTGACACTGCTCACGTTATCATTTCGAAGTACGAGGACGAGATCCGTCGGGTTCAATGCAATCCGTGCGGAGACGTCCACGCATATCGTAAGCCGAGTGGCGAAGGCCCTGAAGAGGGCGCCGAGCCGGAACCACCCGTGAGCAAAAAGCGGGTCAAGGCCAAGCCGACGTACGATCAGGTGATCGCCAAGAACAAAAAGGCGCAACGCGCCTATGCGATCGCCGAGTACTTCAAGGAGCTCGAGGTTCTCACGCATCCGAAGTTCGGTATCGGATTCGTCTCGGAGAACATCGGCACCGACAAGATCGAGGTGACGTTTCAGGACGACAAGCGCGTTCTGATCCACAACCGAAAGAATCTGTCGCTGCCGTTCTTGCGGCCGATCGCGACCGGGAAAAAAGGTAAGAAGGGCGCCGCACCTGCGGCTCCGGTCAAAGCGCCGGTGAAGGCGGCACCGGTCAAAGAGACCGCTAAAAAGGCTGTGCCGCCGGTGAAGAAGGCGGCCAAGGCCGTCACGAAGCCGGTGGCCAAGAAGCCAGCGGCGGCGAAGAAGCCCGCGGCAAAAAAAACCAAGAAGCCACCGGCGAAGAAGCCCGCGGCAAAAAAACCGGCCAAGAAGCCACCGGCGAAGAAGCCCGCGAAAAAACCGGCTGCAAAAAAGCGCCGCTAGCTCCCCCTCTCGGTTTCAGCTCTCAAAACAATAGACGCAATTTTGGCCGTAGCACTGGCCGTATCCACCATCTGACTGGTAGATCGACTGCAGCGCCGCGCGATCGCCGAGACGAAATCGCTCGAGGAGCGGTCGATTGTTTTCAAAAATCGGCATGCGACGAAAGCTCAGTCCGCTTTGGACGGCGTGGCCAGCACTCCAGAAGCGCGCAGTCGCTCGAGCTCTTCGTTCGTCTTTCCTAGCAGTCCCGAAAGTACGCTCAGCGTGTGCTCGCCGAGCTGTGGCGGCGCGCTGCGAACTTTTCCTGGGGTCTCCGAGAGCTTGATGGGAACGCCCGTCACCAAAATGGGCCCGGCCTTTTCATGATCGAGCGCGACCACCATGTCGCGCGCGCGCACCTGCGGATGCTCGAGCGCCTGCGACACGCTCAGAATCGGGCCCGATGGCACGCCTGCTTTTTCGCACAGCTCCAGCCAGGCGGCGACAGAGCGCGAAGCCACCAGCGGAGTCATGATGGCCGACAGGGCCTCGCGATTCTCTACCCGTTTGGAATTTTCGGCGAAGCGCGGATCGGACGCGGCGGCTTTGAGCGCCGGCCCGACCGCATCGCAAAAGGTCCGCCAAAGCACGTCGTTGCCGACGGCCAAGTTCACATAGCCGTCTTCGGCGCGATAGGTTTCGTAGGGAACGATGGACGGGTGGCGATTTCCTTGCCTGGTCGGCGTTCGTCCGGTGGCGAAGTAAATTCCGGCGTGATAGGTGAGCAGCGAGATCTGTCCGTCGAGCATCGAGACGTCGACATGCTGCCCTCTGCCGGTGCGCGTGCGGGCGTGCAGCGCCACCAAAATTCCGACGAGCGCATGCAAGCCGGCGATCAGGTCGGCGATGGAGACGCCGGCTTTGAGCGGCGGTCCGTCCGATTCACCGGTGAGCGAGGCCAGGCCGCCCATCCCTTGAATGGCCAGATCATATCCCGGTCGGCGCGACCATTCGGCCAGGCCGCTGTGACCGAAACCGGAGATCGACGCATAGATGAGCTTGGGATTTTTCGCCGCCAGCGTCTGGTAGTCGAGGCCCAACCGATCGAGCGCGCCAGGACGAAAATTTTCCAAGAGCACATCGGCGCGACAGGCGAGCTCGAGGGCCAGCGCACGACCTTCGGGCTTCTTCAGATCGATCGCCACCGACTCTTTATTACGATTGACCGAGAGGAAATAGGTCGACTCGCCATGCAAAAACGGCGGACCGAACGCGCGAGTGTCGTCGCCGCCATCGGGATGCTCGAGCTTGATCACACGCGCGCCGAAGTCGCCGAGCGACATCGAGCAGTACGGCCCCGACAGCACGCGCGACAGATCGAAGACGACGATATCGTCGAGCGGGAGCATCGAGGCTAGACCCCTTGGAAGTTAAAATGACCGGCTGCGAACGCCGATCCTCTCGCTGCGAGCGATGGACTCGTCGCTGCGCTGCTCGCCGTGCCGACGGGCACGTCTGCGCTGCTCTCTCCTCGTGCATCGCTCTCGCTTCGGTCTCGTCGTTCTCGCTCGATCATTTTAACTTCCAAGGGGTCTAAAGCTGATATCCGAGGAACACGCTGGTCAATAGCGAGTGCGGCGTCAGATCGACGACTTCGAACACGTAGTCGTAGCCCACGCGCGCGCCCAACAAAAAAGCACGTCCGCTGCGTGCCCGCCAGAGATCGACGGTGAGATCGACATGAACGCCGAGCGACATGCTCCAGATGTCGTCGTCGCCGCCGGCGAAGCTGCGGGTCGCGCGCTGAATGATCAGCCAACCCAGCTTGGCGCCGAAACCGAGTTGCACTCGTTCGGCCACGCGAAACAGAAAGCCCGGACCGAGATGGATCCATTGGAACTCGAGGTTGTGTTGCGTACGCCCGAGCAAAAAGGCGAGCTGACCGCCCGCGCCCCAGCTGTCATTCCCACCGCCAACGAGCGTCTCGAGGTGTGCGCCGTACATCGATTCGCCGAGTGCATAGCGATAACCAAATCCGATCGACGGACGCAAAAGAAAGCGTGCGTGCGACGAAGACTCCGGCGGCTCCGCCTGCCGCGGCGGATATTGCGGCGGGGCGTAGGGATAACCGGGCGCGGCGCCGGGCGGCGGTACCGGATAGTAAGGCGCCGGATAGGGCTCCTGGCCGTAAGGCGCCTGGGGTGGGTAGGCATATGGATAGGCTGGCGGATACTGTCCCGGATATTGTCCCGGCTGCGGATAGGCCGGCGGCGCATATTGCCCACCGTACGGAGGAGACGGAGCCTGTTGCGGCATCGGCGAAGGCTGACCCGGCGCGACCGGCGGATAGGATGGCGGCAGAGGTGACGGCGACGCCGCCTTGGTACCGGGCGGAAATGGATCGAGAATCTTGTCCCCCGAAATTGGATTCTTCGGCGCAGGCTCATCGTTCGAATAGGGGTCGATCGGCTTGTCCGCTTTGGCGGGCTTCGCCGGCTTGGCGGCTTTGTCGGACTTGGCAGCAGGCTCCGACTCGGCGCACACCCGCCCGGCCAAAGCCAGCAAAACTCCGACGGCAAAGAGGGTCGTGCGCATCGTCTTTCGCATTACGGACACCTAACTTGCGCTGGATTTTCGCAGGCTCCATTTTCCACCAGCTCATCGCAGGTGGCTGCTTTGATGCAATCGGCCGCGGTGATTTCGATGTCCGGGTTGGGATGATCACCGCACCCGGTGTACTCGCAGGTCAGGTTGGACGGCACGAAGTCTGGGCAACAGTCGACCAACCTTTGCACCGCCTCTTCGCAGTCGAGCTCATCTTTACGGATGCCGTAGCCTCCGGTGAGGGTTGAGAAGGCGACCAGGATGACGACGGCTTTCAGAAGGGAGCGCATTCGCGAACGGATTATACAACCATTTTGATAAAAAAATTGCGCCGACACACAACCCGCCTGAAAGTGAGGGCAGCGAGGAGACCGATGACCGAACGCTGCTCCGTATGTGCTCGCCCGTTCGACCCTCAATTTGCGTATCAATTCGCCGCGTCCGAGGCGGGCCGTCGTTTTTTCTGCAGCCTCGACTGTCGAAAAGAGGGCCTGGGCGGAACCAGCTTCGGCGGCGCTCGTCGCGCCCGCAGGGTGGCGGTGCTCAATCAAAAAGGCGGCACCGGCAAGACCACCACCGCCATCAACTTGGCCGCCGGCATCGCCGATCGAGGCTTCGACGTGCTCTTGGTCGACATGGACGCGCAGGGAAATGTCGGCGCGTCGCTCGGAATTCGCGGCGAGCGATCGCTCTATCATCTGCTCGCCAACGATCCGACCGGCACCACCGTGGACGACGTGACCGTGCCGGTGCGTGGTCACTTAGACGTGATTACCGCCGATGCGACGCTCGCGGCCGCGGAAGTTTTCTTGGCGCGTTTGGAACATGCACGCGATCGCGTGCTCGGCGACCGACTGCAATCGGTGCGAGGAAAATATCAGTACATCATTTTAGATTGCGGACCATCGCTCTCGATCCTCAATCAGAATGCACTATCGTTCGTGGACGAAGTGATGATTCCGGTGTCGTGCGACTACTTGGCGCTGGTGGGCGTAAAGCAGGTGCTGCGCACACTCAAGGACATCGATCGTCATCTCGGTCACACCGTGCGCATCAGCGGCGTGATACCCACGTTCTTCGACGGGCGCACACGCCTGGGCAAAGAAGCGGTCGAGACCTTGCGCGAACATTTCGGCGAGCGGCTCTACACGCCGATCCGTCGCTCGACCCGACTCGCTGAAGCGCCGAGCCATCGTCAGACTATCTTCGAATACGCACCTGACTCGTTCTCCGCCGACGACTACCGCAGGTTGGTGGAGCGATTCGTCGGCGCGGAAGCGCAGCCGTCGGAGACTTCGCAGCCGATCGCGGTCGCTGACGCCGCCGCGGTTGAATCCTCGGCGGACTTTGCGCCGAGGCGCGAGCTGATCACTCCCGGCACACTTTCGCCGGAAGAGCATTTTGAAACGACCGAGACGCCAACTGAACCGACGAGGACTGCATGACGATGAAAACGACCAAAGACACCGTGATGCCGATGGGAGTCGCCATGAGAGCCGACGATGCCGCACCGACCACGGTCAGTGACGGCAAAGCGCTCGGACAAAATCCGCTGGTGGACGATCAGATCCTCGAGGGGTTCTACCGTCCTCGCCGGGGAGGAGCGACAGGCCAGCCCACTCAAGGCACGAAGACGGATGCAAAAGGCAAACCGACGCACTACAAGATCGTCTGCATCTCGCTCTACACTGAGGACATCGCACACTTAGAAGAGCTGGTGTCGGAGCTGAAACGTCGCGGCCACAGTAAGGCCAATAAGTCGCAGGTGATCCGCGCGGCGCTCGATCAAATCGATCTCGCGAAAATTCCAAAGAGCTACTGACCCCTCGCCTCGCGTGTTACTATCGCCTTCGCATGAATAACAAACATGCGTCGCCGACAAAGAACGCGATGCTCATTTTCGGAATTCTCCTCGCGGGATGTGTCGGTGACGTCGAAGAAAAATTGAACGTCGACGGCGGCGGAACGGCCGCTACCACCGACATGACCTCCAATTGCCCGGCGACGCCGACCTATCACTTCAACGCCGACATTCAACCCGACCTCGACGCCAAGACCTGCACCTCGAGCGCATGTCATGGATCCACGGCCTGGATCTTTCATCTGATTCCGAACGCGATGGGCGCCGACTTGAACACCAACTACGCCGCCGTGAAAATGCGCGCCAACATGGGCGCACAGTCGCCGCTTTTGATCAACGCGACGGGCGGAGCCGCACATCCGGGCATGACGGTCTTCATGATGTCTGACACCATCTATACCAAGTGGCTCACTTGGATAAATGAGTGTGCGCCCCAATGACGCGACTGATTCGAGTGCTGGCGATCTGGCTGGCCTGCATATGCGCGCATATTTCGGTGGCCAACGCGGCGACGGCGGAAACCAAAACGCGCGCGGTGCTGCGAAGGGCGCCGAACCGCAAAGCCAGGCCGGTCGCACGCTTGCCGGCACATCGCAAGCTGGTGGTGCTGGGCGAATCGACGGACGGTACTTGGGTGCACGTGCGCGAGGGGCGCAAAGAGGGCTGGCTGCCCGCGGCCGACCTGCGCATGCCGGAGCGCGAAAAACCGGTCGCCCACGCAGCCGATGAAGAGACGCCTGCGTCGCTCGCGCCCCATAAGGATTCGCTCGCCCCGCACAAAGACGTGAGCGGAGAATCGCCGGCGCTGGCTGCGACCCCGGCGCAAAAGGGTTGGGTCACCTCCTCCAAGTTTCACGAAGAGTCGGGTAGCGTCACGGTGACCGTTCCCAAGGCGGAGCTGCGCGGACGGCCGGGCGCTGGTGCAGTGGTGGGCACACTCAAGCGCGGCGAGTCGGTGACGTTGGTAAAAAAGAGCGCGGACGGAAAATGGTGCCTGGTCGACATCGGTGGCGGCGAAGTGGCGTGGATCGATTCCGCGTCAATTCGAGCTGCCGCGTCAATTCGAGCTGCCGCCACAATTCGAGCTGCCGCCACAACCTCGACACCGTCGCCCGCCGTTGCGCAAACGACCCCTCCTCCACCGCCGCCAGCGCGCGTAGAAACGCAAAAGAAGAGGGAGCAGGCGCCGCCGCCACCTGCGCGTGATGAGTCGCCCGCCGAGGCGCGTGTCATCCCGCCACACGGGAACAACTATTTGCTGATATCTGCAGAGGTTGGGATAGCGATCCTCAGCCAAAGCTTTAGCTCAAATGGCAGCCATGCGCCGGGCACTTTTACCGGCTACAGCTTGAGCTCCGAAGGCGTGGCGGCGCGCATTCACGGCGCATACGAGCGCGCCATCGGCCGACTGTTTCGCCTCGGTGTGGACGGCACCTATCAGTATTCCGGGGGGACCGCGGCGAACGCACCGGTCTATGCCAGCGATGGCACCAAGAGCAAGCTCAAGCTCCCGCTGCAATCTCACGAGGCGGACGTCGGCGTGTCGGCCGGCCTACACTTCAACGTACTCGGCGGCTTCGACATGAAGCTGCGCATCGGAATGGAGCTCGAGCTAAACTTGATTCAGGGCGACACCCGCGCGCCTCTGCCGTCGGATCGTACGGTGGGCATGTCGACCGGGCTGTTTTTCGCCCTGCCCGCGTTCGTGTACTTGGCCCATCGCCCGCTCGGCGCCTCTCTTTATGGTGCGTTCGTGGGACCGGCCAAGCGCGACCAGACCTCGGGACTCGAAGATGGTAGCAAAAGCTCGACCATCGGCGGATTGGCCGGCATCGATGTGACGTACGGGCTTTTCACCGACGTGAAACGGGGCCAACTCTCGCTCGTAGTCGGCTACTATTTCACATTGCAGAAGACGCATTACACCGGCGAATCGGTGCGAAATGGCGCCGAAAACGGCAACGTGACGTCAGCCGATCGCCAATCGATGGTGAACACCATCGGCCTCGGCCTTCGTTATCAGTACTAGCTCGCGTCTGACGCGCGAAACGCGCAAGCCGCGAGCGAGCCGGGCGCATGACGAGCGAGCAGCGCAGACGTACCTGTTGGTACGACGAGCAGCACAGTCGAGGAGTCCGCCCGGCGCAGCCGCGGATCGCGCGTTTTCTTCAACCGTTAATGGTTAAAACGTAAATGTCGTAGAGCGCGTGGGTGTACACGGCCTGGGCGAATCCTCGTGTTCGATACAAGAGCGCGAACCAGAGGCCACAGAGGAACCGGTAGATGAACGCGCCGAGACGAAACGGCTCACCGCCGATGACGTGATGCGCGGCGGAAAAGAGAAACGCCGAGATCACGAACGCGAGCGCCATCGCCACCAACGGGCGCATTCCGATGAGGCGACCGAAAATCCAGGCCAAGGCGGGAATCATGAGCAGACGAAAGACCAGCTCTTCGTGCACGCCGGCGCCAAACGCGAGCACGATGCGTCCGAGAAATCCAGGATGCGGCGCACCATCGGACGCGGCCAGAAGTTTGAGCGCCGAGTGCATGGCCAGCTGCGGGCTCACGTGCAGAACGTCTTGCATTACGAACAGAATGAGCGAGCCCATCGACAGCGCGTAGATGCCGCTCTCGAACAAGATCGGTACGAACAGTCGAGGGTCGAAGCTATTTTTTCGCCGCAGAACCAGAACCGTGATCAGAAACGCGAGCGCGAGCCCGAGATTGCAGAGGATATAGACCGCAATCTGTCCGTGCATCAGCGAGAGGAGCTCGCTGGTGATCAGATCGGCGCCGTTGTGCACGCTCGGAAGCGCGAGCACGCCAACCTCGTAGACGAGAAACACCGGAAAGACCAAGATCAAGCTGGTGAGAAGATTGGTCCGCTGAAAATAGGAGCGGAGCCCGCCGCTCTTTTTGGCTAGCTTGGCCTTCGCCATCAGATCACCGAAGAGCCGCCTTGGCAATTCCCTTCGCGCGTGGCGCGGAGGCCGATGCCGACAGCTCCGGGCGAATGACCGCCAAGATCGAGCGCTCGGGCCGAAGATATTTCTCCGCCACGCGTCTCACGTCGGCGGAGCTGATCGACATGATGCCAGGCGCGTATCGTCGGTACTCGTCCCAACCCATGCCGTAGCAATGGTGAAACGAAAGGCTGGAGGCGAGTGCAGCACGGCGCTGTAGCGAGATTTCGTGGGCGCCCACCAGATAGCGCTTGGAGCGTTCGAGCTCGTCTCGCGGAATGTTTTGACTGCAGACTTTGTGCAGCTCTTCTTTGATCCCGGCGATGGCGACGTCGATGTTCTCGGGGCTAGTGGCGATGTAGACCGCGAAGTATCCGGGATCCACGCCCTCGACTGAGAAGGCGCTCACGCGATAGGCCAGCCCCTTCTTGTCGCGCAGCTCGNNCCGGCCACCTTGGCCGGAGAGAATCGTCGATAGCACTTCGAGCGGAAAGCGATCCGGATCGGCGACGGTGGTTCCAGAAAATCCGTACACGATGTGCGCCTGCTGCTTGTTCTTGAAACGCGTTAGTTCGATGACTTTCGAAGGCGGCGCGTCGAGGACGGGCGGTTTGAGCGCGGCGAGCTTTCCGGCGCGCAAGCTGGCGGGAAAAAGCAGCTCCGCCTTTTTCACCACTGCATCGGGATCGACGTCGCCCACCAGCGCCAGCGTCATCTGCGAAGGCGCGGCGTTGCGCTGAAAGTAGCTGAGCAGATCTTGTCGCTTGAGCCGAGTCACCGACTCTTTGCTGCCGCTCAGATCGAGCCGATAGGGATGGGTCGGATAGAGCGTGCGGTGAAAAAGTCGAAACGCCTCCGACGAGACGTTGTCGGCCTGCGTGCGAATTTCTTCCAACACCTGACGGCGCTCTTTTTCCAGCTCGGGCTCGACGAACTCCGGGTTGAGCATACAGTCGGCCATCAGCTCGAGGCCGCGCTCCCAATGTTTGCCCAGCAGCTCCGCGCGCAATCCGAACGAATTCTTGCCGGAAAACCCGCCCATGGCGCCGGCCATCGCTTCGACCTCATTGACCACGCCATCGCCAGGATGCGACTTGGTGCCGCGCGTGACCAGGCCGGCCAAGAGATTGTTGATGCCGTTCGAGCGTTCGTCTTCGTTGCGCAGACCGCCCGTCCAAACCGCGCGCATGGCCAAGAGCGCCACCGAAGTCTCCGGCATGATCAGAAGCTTGCCGCCGGAAGGTAGCGTGACCGCCACCACTTCGCTGCCAGCTTCGCTCTTTTTAGAATGTCTGACATTTTTGACGGGCGCCAAAGCTGCCTGTTTGACCGCCTGGGCCAGCTTGGCTTCCAGCCCTTTGAGCCGCGCCTTCTCGGCGTTCGGCACCACTGCCACCACGCTGGCCAGGTGCGGCTGAAAATAGCGACTGACCACCTCGCGAATCTGCGACGGCGTCACCTCCGCGACCTGCCGGTTGTACTCGTTTTCGTAGTCGACTCCGCCGGCCACCTGCTCGAAAAATCCGAGTTTGCGCGCCTGTCCCTGCACCGTCTCTTTTTGATAAACGAGATCGGATTCTAAAATGGCCTTGGACTTGGTCAGCTCCTCGGAGGTGACGTCTTCACGAGTGAGACGAAAGAGCTCTTCGCAGATGGCGCCCAGCCCGCGCGTGAGATCCTTCATCGGCAAGGTGGCGCCGGCCACGAACAGTCCGGGATCGCGCGGCGTGTACGAGTAGGCATAAACGTCCGAGCACAGCTCGCGCTTACGCCGGATCTCGCGGGTGAGTCGCGACGAATCGCCCTGTCCGAGCAGCACCGAGGCGACATCGAGCGGCGCGGTGTCGGGATGGCGTAGCGCCGGAATGTGAAACGCGAGCGAGAGGTGCGCTTCGCTCACATCTTCGGCCAGGACTTTGGCGCGAAGCGTTCGCTGCGGCGGCTCGATCAAACTTTTCGGACGACCTTTGGCCAGGCTGGCGCTGCCGCTCGGCATTTTTCCAAACAGCTTGGCGATCTTTTGTTTGGCGTCGGCGAGCTCGAAATCGCCCACCATTACCAGCGTGATGTTGCGTGCGACATAGTGACGACGAAAAAATTCGAGCAGCCGTTCGCGCTTGAATTTCTCGACGGTGCGTGAGTAACCTATCACCGGCCGGCGATAGGGATGACGCGTGAACGCCGTCGAGAATAGGGTCTGCGCGGCCACCCGACCCGGGCTATCCTCGCCCTGCCTGACCTCTTCCAGCACCACCTTGAGCTCTTTTTGCAGCTCGTCAGCGTCGAAAGACGAGTGCTGAATCGCGTCCGCCAAAATATCGAGTCCCGTCGAGAAAAAGCGACTCGCCATCACCAAGTGATAGACGGTCTGATCGAACGAGGTCCATGCGTTGATCTCGCCGCCGGCGCCTTCGACCTCCTGCGCGATCTGTCCAACCCCGCGGCGCGCAGTCCCTTTGAAGAGCATGTGCTCGAACACATGCGCGATGCCGGCCAGCTCGGGCGGCTCATCGGCCGAACCGACCGAGACCCAGGCTTGCATCGCGACGACCGCCGCGGTCTTGCTGGGTGCGAGAAGAACTTTGAGTCCGTTCGGAAGTTCGATGCGGGTGAGGGACATGAGCCTTTCAGTTTACGCTGTGCGACACGAACCGCCAAGCCTAGCTGTCACTATATTAATGGTATGATGGTTTGCGCTCAAAGCCATGCCTACCTCAAGATCGACATCGGCGCCGGCGGATGAGGCACGCGCCCGAATCGACGCGCTGCTCTCGAATGCAGCGCGAGCGACCGGATCGGACGCCGCGCAACTCTATCGCCAGGCGGCTCGCGAGGTTCTAAAGCAGGCGGCTCCATTGCGAGCGGCGCGTCTCTACGAGTTGGCGGCCCAGCAGGTCGCCGAAGCAGCGAATGTGGCTCGCGACCAGCGCGCTCGCCGGCTGGCGGCGGAGCTGGAGCTGGAGCTTGGGCTACTGTATGAAAAGGAGCTCGGACTTTGGGATCAAGCGATGCGCGCCTACGAGCGGGCGTTCAAGCGCGACCCCGATTTTCCACCGGCGATCGAAGCCGGTCGCCGGGTCTATTACACCCTGGGAGATTTCGCCCAGGTCGCGCGCCTATTTGAAATCGAGCTGGAGACTCTGCACCCCGATGCACCGCGCGAAAAACGCGCTGAGCTCGAAGAGGGACTAGCGAGAGTTCAGGCGGAGAAGCTGAACGATTTCGGCGGCGCCATCGAGCGTCTGGAGCGCGTGGTCGAAGTGCGGCCGAACGATGCGGCGCTCAAAGAATATCTAGCCTCGCTGTACCTGCGAAAACAGGCAGCCGAGTCTTCGCAACTGGTGGTCGCGCACGGCGCGCGCCTGCGCGATAAAGGCATCGAGCGAGCGGTCGCGCTCTTTGTCGAGCTGGCGAGCGAGTGCGAGTCGGCCAAGGACGTCGAACGAGAAATTCTTTTTCTACGACGCGCGGTGGGAGCCGATGCCGCGTGCGTCGAGGCCGCAGAACGCCTCGAGCGTGCGCTCATCCGCGCCGGACGACGGAGCGATCTGCGACGACTCTATCGCCAGGAGTTGCCGCTCGCGGATCAGGCTCGCAAGCGCGCCGAGCTGGCTCTCACCGACGGCGATCTAGACGAAGCGGTTGCCGAGGCGCTGCAAGCGGCTAACCAAGGCGTTGAGATCGACACCCTGGCGAATCGAATTTGTAGTGCGCTCGACGCGCGAAAATCATTTACCGCCGCCGCCGAGCTCTTGTGCGCGCTGGCGCGTATCGCCGAGCGCAAGTCGGCCCCTGACCTTTCGCACAGAACGGGTCTGCTGGCGCGGGCGACCGAGCTGTTTGTGCGGGCTCGTAGCTTCGTCGCCGCGGAGCGAACCGTTCGCGCGGCGCTGAAGTCGGATCCGATGCACTCGGGCGCGTTCGCGCTGGCGGTGACCCTGCTCTCCGAGCGCCGCGGCTTGCCGGCCCTCGGTGAAATCATGGAGGCGCGCGCCGCCCTCGATCCGGCGCTACTCGCCGAGCTGGCCGACTTTTACGACAAGAAGCTCGGGGACGTCGCAGCGGCGCTGCGAACCTTCGCCAAGATGGGCGAACGGGGTGGCAGCCAAAAAGTCCGCGCCGACGCCGAGTTCGCGCGCCTGCAGCAGAAGCTCGATCGATGGAAGCTGCTCGAGACCAATTTGGAGCGCGAGCTGGAAGCGACGAACGCGCCGAGCGAACGCGCCGAAGTGCTGCGCAAACTTTCTCAGCTCGATCGCGATCGCCACCAATTCGCCAAGGCCAAAGAGCGACTGGAACAGGCGCTCGGCCTTCGGCCTGACGAACCGCTCTATCATCGCGCGCTCGCCGATATCGAAGAGCGCGAGGACCACCCCGAGAAGCTCGCTTACGTTCTCAGGCGGCAGCTGGGCGCAACTGCCGACCGAGTGGAGAAGCTGAATCTGCTGAGAAGGCTGGCCGGCCTTTACGACGAACGGCTCGAAGATCTCTCCGGTACCATCTGGGCCTCCGAAGAAATTCTGCTACACCTGCCGGGCGACCGCGACGCGCTTCGTCGTCTCGAGTCGGCCTATGAGCGTTCGGGGCCCGAATCGGAGCAGGCGCTGATCGCAACGCTGGAAGCGCATCTGCAAGCGGCCGCTACTCCGACCGAGCGCGTTCCGCTTTCCCTACGTCTCGGCGCACTTCATGAAAACCGCGGCGCCCTCGACGAGGCCATCGAGCAATTCGAGCACGTGCTCAAGTGGGATCGCGGAAACGCGCTCGCTGAAGAATCTTTGGCGAGAGTGCTTTTGGCGAGCGAGAAATTTACCGAGGCGGCCGCCCTGCTCGACCTCATCGTCGAACGCGAGACGAGAGAGAAGTCGGATCGCCAAAGTGCTCACCTGCGAAGTCTCGGCGACTTGGCGGAGCGCCGGCTGGGCGATTTACCTCGCGCCGAACGAGCCTATCGCGCACTCCTCGAGCTTCGTCCGGGCGATCGCCAGGGACAGGAGGCGCTCGCGCGAATCGCACAGGAGCGGGGAGATCAGAGATTGTTAGCCTGGCTCCTCGCGCAGANNAAACCGCGAGCACATCCGAGCTCGGCCCGCTGCTCCTCGAGCGGGCGAATCTGATCGCCGAGACCGATCGAGAAGAAGCCATCGCCACGCTGGAGAAAATGATCGCGACCGTCGAGCCGGCCAGCGTCCCAGCCCACGCCGCGCTTCTCACGTTGCAGTGTCAGACCGGCGACGTGGAGAAAAGCCAACGCACCGCCGAACGCATGCTCTTTCTTTTGCGCTCGCCCGATGAACAGATCGCCCTCGCGCTCGAGATCGCGCGCACCTGGCAAGAGGCCAAGCAGCCCAAGCGAGCCATCGCCGCGTTCGAGCGCGTACTCAAGCTCGAGCCTTCCTCGAAAGTCGCGCTCGACCAGCTGGCTCATCTCTACGCGCTCGAGCGCGACTGGGAGCGACTGATCGCCGTCGACGAGGCGCGACTTCCGGTGTACGAGCAGGAGCCGATCGCCGAACAGGTGGCGCTTCTGCTCGAGCTCGGCATCACCCTCGAGCAGAAGTTACATGACGCCACGCGCGGCTTCGTCTACTTCCGTCGCGCGCACGAGCTGGCACGCACGCCCGACGCTCCATCGTCGCTCGCCGAGCGCACACTGTCCGAGCTCAGACGAATCGTGCAAGCGAGCGGGCAGCGAGACCTTTGGAGCTCGCTTGCCGAGATCTACGCGGGAGAGGCTGGCCTTTCCGCTCTGCTCGAACGCGCCGAGATGCTGGAGGCTCAGCTCGGCGATCCGGATCGCGCGTTCGCGGTGCTGATCGACGCGTTTTCGTCGGCACGGTTGACGGAGGATCCTCAGGGAACGCGAATTTTACCCGAGCTCGAGCGCCTGGTGGACCGAGTGCGCGATCCGGCGCCGCTCCTCTCAGTGTACGAACGGCTTGGTACGGTGCGCAGCGACAACCGTAGTCGAGTTGCCTTGCTGCGGAGCGCGGCAAAGTTGCGCGAGCAGCGGCTGAGCGATCCGCAGGGCGCGCTCGACTCGCTTCTTGGCGCGTTCAAGCTCGACTCGAGCGACGCGAATGTGCAGAACGAGCTTCGTCGCCTCGGGCAGGCGACCGGCCGGCTGGCCGAAGTGCTGGCGGCGGAATGGGTTCGCATGGAACGAGCCACGCCCGCCGAACGCTTCGCCATCGCTCTGGAGTTGGCGACGGCAGCCGAGACCCTGCTCGGCGATCGCGTGCTCGCGTTTCAAGGTCATGTGCGTGCCTACGCGCTTCGACCTCGCAGCGCCAAAGACGACGTCGCGCTCAAGCGCGAGCTGTGGCGACTCGCGCGCAGCTTCGGTCCCATCGAAGCTGCGACTCCGGCGACGAGCTCGCCCATAGCAACGATTTCGCCCGACGACGACGACGACGGCATGATCATGAAGCCGATGCCGGAGCAGCGCACCGAGGAGATCGATCTCAATCAGGTCATCATCGAGGACAAAGCCAAGCCGCCCCCTTGGTTTCGCGCTTGGGCCGAGCTCGAAAAGGCGATCCTTTCGCTGCCGCCCGCGGAGGGCGACGAGATCGACGTCGCGCGCGCCCAGCGTTTTTTCGACGCGGCAGAAATGTGGGAGTTCGGTGCCGGCGATGTGCGTCGCGCGCTATCGACGCTGGGCGATGCGTTTCGACTCGATCCCGATCGACTCGAGATCCGAAAAGCGCTCGATCAGCTGGTGGCTCGAATGGGAGCGGACGGGCCCGACCGATTGGTGGCGCTGTTCGATTCGGTGCTCGATACAACGCAGTCGGGAGAGCGCGCCATCCGACTACTCCTCGAATCCGCCGCGATTCGCCTAGGATCGGCACCGCCAGGCTCCACCGACTCTTCTCGACTCGGCGACGCGGAAGCGCGCTACCGCCGCGTTCTGTCCATGCGTCCCGATTGTGAACCGGCGCTCGAGGCGCTCGAATCGATCCTTCGCGAGACAGACCGACTGAGCGAGCTGGCCACGTTGCTCGAACGCCGGATGGGCGGTCTCCTCGAGAGAATGGCGCCCGGAAGCGATCGTCAGGCGCGCGCCATTGCGCTGGCCGAGATCTACGAGCGACAGGGAAGTCCCTATGAAGCATTGACCGCGTGGAGTCGCGTGGCCGAGGAGACGCCGGACCACGCACCCGCGTTCGTCGCGCTGGCTCGGCTCTATGAGCAGGTCGGGAAATGGTCGAAGGTGGTGGAGACGCTCGTCTGCGAGCTCGACCTCATCGGCGGCAAAGAGCCTGACGGTCAGCTGCAGACACGTGCCATTCGAAAGCGGATCGGACAGATCTTCGAAGTCGAGCTCCAGCTTCCCGAGCGAGCCATCGAGGCCTACGAGAAGGCCCACTTCGGCCACGAAGGCGGCGCCGTGTTCGAAGACCAAGAGGCCGAGGCCGCGCTGGCGCGTCTGTATGAAAGTGTGGGGAGATATTCGGATCTCGAACGCCTACTTCGCGGACGCGCCCGACGGACGAGCGATCTCGAGATCCGTCGAGCACTACTCGAACAGTCGGCGGCTCTCTTGATGGACCGTCTCGCCGACGATGCGGCCGCTCTCGACGTGCTGATCGAGCTCAAAGCCCTGGCGCCCGACGACCTTGGCACGCTCGAGCGGTTGTCGCGACTCTACGCCAAGATGGGCATGGGCGCCGAGCGCGTGAAGATCTATCGCGAGCGCATCGCGCTGCACGAACGATGTCAGCCACGCCGCGAGAAATGCCGTTGCGAATACGGCCGAGGCGAGGGCGCCGAGGCCGAACATGGCGAGCGGGCTCTCGCGGAAGGTGGCGATCATCTTGATCGTCAGGAGATCCGCGAGGAGCTTGGCAATGCGCGAGAGCCCGTACTTGCTCACGCCGAAGCGCCGCGCGTGGTGGCGCACCGGCAGCTCTGCGATTCGCGCGTTGGCGGTCGCCGCGGCGAGTGCGGGGAGAAAGCGATGCATGTCCGAGTAGAGATGCAGCTGGTCGAGCAGCTCGCGACGGTAGGCCTTGAGCGAGCAGCCGTTGTCGCGAATGCGCACGCCGGTGAGCCAGATGATGATTCTGTTCGCCACCCACGACGGAATCTTGCGCGTGACGACCTTGTCCTGGCGGCGCATGCGATAGCCGGCGACGAGGTCGTAGCCCTCCTCGAGCTTCGCCACGAGCAGGGGGATGTCGCGCGGATCGTTCTGGAGGTCGCCGTCCNNTCCTCCGGTTGAACGAAGTTCACAGCCACCACGCGCGGGTCGGCGGCCGCCAGCGATTCGGCGATCTGCACCGTCGTGTCACGGCTTCCGTCATCCACGAGCACGAGCTCCCACGATGGATGGCCGGCCAGCGCGTCGCGGACGGCGTCGACAAGCGGGCCGACGCTCTCCGCCTCGTTGTACATCGGAACCACGATCGAGAGGGCAGGCGGCGTCGAATGCATCAATAGAGGGAAATGTGTGGCTGGCGAGGCGCTCAAGGGAGACGAGTGTGTACCCCCGCCGCTACATTGGCAGTCCATTCAGAAGGATTCAGTGTACACAGGGCATGTCCTTTGCCTATCGTCGGTTGCGTGCGTTTTCGCGCGCGCCCGGCCCGCCCTTACAAGTCTGAATGCACTCTCCCGCAGTCATCGCTGTCCGCACGCCACCGCACGAGCCTGAAGGCGCGGTGCGCGAGCCGGCTCTTCGCATCCTGCTGATCGCGCCGCAGCCGTTCTTCGCGCAGCGCGGCACGCCGATCAACGTGCGGCAGATGGCGCAGACGCTGTGCGAGGCCGGCCACGAAGTGCATCTCGCAACGTATCCAATGGGCGAGCCGGTTTCGATTCCGGGGCTGCACATCCATCGCGCCGTGCCGATCCCGGGTTTGCACAGCGTGCCGATCGGCTTCTCGTGGCGAAAGGTCGCGCTCGATGCGTCGCTCGCGCTCACGGCGTGGTCGCGGATCGCCGGGAAGCGCTTCGACGTCGTGCATGCGATCGAGGAGTCGGTGTTCTTCGCTCTCCCCGCTGCACGGCTGCGCGGAATTCCCGTGATCTACGACATGGACTCGTCGCTCTCCGATCAGCTGTCGTACGGCGGTCGCATCAAGAGCCGCGCGCTTCTCGGTCTGCTGCGTCGCATGGAGCGCGCGGCGCTGCGCCGGTGCAAGCTCGCGATCACGGTGAGCGCGTCGCTCACCGATGCCGTCCACGCAATCGAGCCGGGGATGCCGGTCGTGCAGATCGAGGACTGCCCGCTCGACGAGGCGCTGCGCGCGCCCGACGCTGCGCGCGTCGCCGCCCTCCGCGCGCGCTTCGAGATCGGCGAGCGGCGAGCGGTCGTCTACACCGGGAATCTCGAGCGCTATCAGGGAATCGACCTCCTTCTCGATGCGTTCACGATCGTCGCAGCCGCGCGCGATGACGCGGTGCTCGTGCTCGTCGGCGGATCTCCCTCGCAGGTCACGCACACGCGCGCGCGCGCGGAAGCACTCGGCATCGCGACGCGCGTCGTGCTCACCGGCCTGCGCCCCGCCGAAGAGATGCCCGAATGGATGGCGCTCGGAAGCGTGCTCGTGTCGCCGCGGCTGCACGGCGGAAACACGCCACTCAAGCTCTACTCGTACATGTGGTCCGCAGTGCCGATCGTCGCCACTGATCTGCAAACGCACACGCAGGTTCTCGACGCGGGGAGCGCGGTGCTGCGCCCCGCGACGGCGGACGGTCTCGCGGGCGGAATGCTCGAGGTGCTTGGCGATCCCGCGCGCTTCGCTCCGGTCGGCGCCGCGGCGCGTGCCCGCGTGGCGAGCGACTTCTCGCGCGACGCCTTTCGGCGAAAGCTCCTCGCCGCCTACGCCTCCCTCGCGCCCGGCGTGCGCTCGAGCGTGGCGACGAGCATGTAGCCGTGCGTGAAGGGGAGGAGCGCGTCGAGCGCCGCGAAGGCTCGCATGAATGGATACATCATTCGCATCGCTCCACTCACCTGATCGAGATCTCTTGAATTCAAGGGAATTGTTCCCTTTGCCGTGCGCACACGCGTGGCCGGAGTCGCGCGCCCGCTCGCCGCGTTGAGCGCGGTGTCCAGCGCGTAGGAGAAGAAGCGCACGTATTCGCGCGTCTCGCGCAGCTCGAGAGTAGCAGGGAGAAGCGCGCGCAGCGACGCTGCATCGTAGCCCGAGTGGAGATGCCCGTGCCACGCATCGGTGAGACCGAGCGCGCGCCGCACAGGGTGGAGCACGCCCCACGGCTTGCGGCGCGGCACGTTGAGCACCGCGCGCCCGCCAACCTTGAGACAGCGCGCAATCTCGGTGAGCAGCCCGCGATCGTCGGCGACGTGCTCGAGCATGTCCGCGATGACGATCAGATCGAACGTGCCGTCCGGATACGGGAGGCGAGTGCCATCAGTCTCGAGGGCGACCTCGCCGAGCACGCGCGAGATGGCTCGCACCGCATGCGGCGTGAGATCCGCGCTGTCCCAGTCGCCGCCTTTGGCGCGAAAGAGCCACGAGATCACGCCGTTGTCGGTTCCGAGGTCGAGCGCGCGCTTCCCGCGCACGTCGCCGGCGGCACGCGAGAGCTCGCGCCACTTCGCCTGCTTGAGCACCGACACGCCGAAGCGCGCGAGCTGCAGCTCGCGGTAGCGTTCGTCGCCAGCCTGCGCAGTGGCCAAGCGCTCAACCTCCATTCGGGGCGAGGCACGCATAGTGCCCGAGGGGGTAGTAACGAAAATCCCGTCTGGGCTCCAGGCCCAAACGGGAGATCGCATGCGCAAGGCGGGATTCGAACCCGCGACCTTCGGCTCCGGAGGCGGAGCTGGTTGAGTAAAGGTCGCGCCGGTTCGCGCTCGTGCGCGCTGGGTATGCTAGTGCATCATCCTCACTTCCGCTAGCTCGTACGGGACCGTCGCCGCCGGGCGCTACTCCTGCCACCCGCGGCCGCACGAGATATAATGCGCGCACGCACCGCC
>PLXG01000093.1 GCA_003153195.1 Myxococcales bacterium | reverse complement strand
GCGACAAGGCGGTCGTGCCGCTGTTCTATGAGGGACGGCATGTGGACCAGGAGGTTGATCAGGGAGCGATCGACCGCTGGTTCGAGCGAATCACCGAGCCGTTGACTGGTGAGCAACGTGCAGATCTCAAACGCAAGTTCACGCGGTCGTCGCAGCTGGCGAAGGCGGAACGCCGTGTTGCCAGCATCGCGTTTGATATCGCCGCACACTACGCTTCGAACTGGAAGCACACCGGCTTCAAGGGCATGCTAGTCGCTCCGGACAAAGCCACGGCGCTCAAGTACAAGCAGTTCCTGGATGAAACGGCGCTCGTGTCATCTGAGGTGGTCATCTCCGCTCCCGACAGCAGGGAAGGCGAGGAGGACACGGACGATGGTCGCGCGCAGAACGTCCAGCGCTTCTGGCAACAGATGATGGCCCGCTTCGGCGATGAGACGCGGTACAATGAACGTCTCGTCGAAGATTTCCAGCACGAGGACGACCCCGAGATTTTGATCGTGGTCGACAAGTTGTTGGTGGGATTCGATGCGCCGCGGGCGACCGTGCTGTATCTGGCTCGGAAACTTCAGGATCACTCGCTCCTGCAGGCGATCGCGCGGGTCAATCGCGTGTCGCCGGGAAAGGAGGCGGGATTCATCATCGATTACGCGGGCGTGCTCGAAAACCTGGACAAGGCGCTGGATGTCTACGGAAACCTCCCCGACTTCGATCGCGAAGACTTGGTCGATACGGTGCATGACACTGCAGCTCTGCCCGAAGAAGTTCGCCAGCGTCACGCCGCCCTTCTCGACGTCTTCGGTCCGGTTCCCGCCGAGCGTCGGCAGGATCGCGAAACGCTCGAGCGCTTCTTGGCAGATGAAGCTCTTCGGCACGAGTTCTATGATGCTCTCGGCGCGTATCTGAGGAGCCTGCAGCTTGCAATGTCGACCTCGCTCTTTCTCGAGCGCACACCCAAGGCGGAGCTTGACCGTTATCGTGACGATGCGAAGGCGCTAGAAGCGCTTCGGCGCGCCGTGCGGCATCGGTATCAAGAGGTGGTCGACTACGGTGTCTATGAGGAACGCATCCAGGCGTTGCTGGACCGTCACGTCAGCGCGTCTGAGCCGGAAGCGATCACTCCGCTTGTCAATGTATTTGATGCCGGGTCCGTGAAAGCCGAGGTTGAACGACAGGGCGGGGCAGGATCGAAGGCCGATGCCATCGCCCATGCCCTTGAACACACGATGACTGAACGGCTAGACGAGGATCCGGTGTTTTACAAACGGTTTGGAAAGCTCCTGAAAGAGGCGATTGAAGCTTACCGTGCGAAGCGCCTCGAGGACGCGGAGTACCTGCAGCACGTACTTCAACTGCGAGATCAGGTCGTCACTGGTAGCGACGGTGACGTGCCGACCGAAGTTCGGGCATACGACGACGAGCGGAAGGCGTTGTTTCGGCAGTTTCGCGAACTCGCTCGCACCGCCTACGGTGCGGATTCAGCGGACCTGGACGCGTTGTCGGCCGACGCGGCCACCAAGATTCGAGACATCGTCGACCAACATCGCACGGTGAATTGGGACCAGAACGTTGACGTCCGAAACCAGATGAAGAATGGCATCGAAGACTATCTGTACCGCATCGAACGGCGCGGCGGGCCGAAACTTGATGCCGAGACTCTGGACCTGCTTCTCGAGCGAACGCTGAGTATCGCGCAAAGGCATCCGCCGAGATGATTCGCGAGGTCCCGTTTGGTTCGAAGAAGATCTTGTACAACCTGCGATACTCGCAGCGCGCCACCTTTGCGGTCACCGTCCAAGGCGGTCGGCACGTCACTGTGAAGGCGCCGCTAGGAATGCTTCCGGTGGATGTTGACGCCAGGGTACGGCGCCGTGGCGCGTGGATCCTGCGCCACTTTCGACGTTCGAACGCCGGCGAACGCACACTCAGGAAGAAACGATACGTTTCCGGTGCTTCGCTCTTCCTTTGGGGTCGCGAAGTGCACCTTCGGGTTAGAAGATCGCGAGAGCTGTGCCTCAGGTTGGAGCGTCCTTTCCTGCGAGTTCAGACACCAAAGATGTCGGAGCTGGCCGTCGAAGGCGTTCTTCGTCGATGGCGACTGGAGCTTGCGCGAGAGCGATTCCTAGCTCGTGTGGGGGAGTTGGCTCCCCGCGTGATTGGGCGCGACGCGGCCCCGCCCCGGATTAGACTCGCGTTTATGCGGCGGCGCTGGGGAAGCTGCAGTCGTCGAGGAACGATCTCCTTCAATCCGTGGCTGAGTGAGCATCCGATCGGCTGCGTCGACTATGTGATACTGCACGAACTCTGCCACTTAAAGCATTTGCATCACGGCCCGGCCTTCACGGGCTTGCTGTCGCGCCTGCTGCCGGACTGGAGGCGGTGGAAACGGAGACTCGATCAATCCGAGAGAGGATAGATGCCGAGCGTCCAGCTAGCGGCTGGTGCGACGATGCGTGCCTTTCCGGTTGGTATTTTTCTGCTTTCGAACGCCGCGACTCGCCTTAGCCTCGCGATCCCTAAATCTCGGCTCGAGCTCCGGAATTCGTCGCCCTCGTTCGGCTCGTCTATCCCGGGGGCGGAAGCCTTGGCAGCGCCCGCAGATGCCCGATGCTGGACTCGACGGTCCGGCCGTGGTCGTGACTTCAACGAGTATCTCGCCGGACTTCTGAATGCGGATGCGGCGTATTTTGAACGGGTATGGAAAATGACAAGTACATGGAGAGTATCTCGCGATCATTTCTTTCGACGGAAGGAGGAGCAGCTGAGTCGGTGATGCTGACCGCGGATCGGTAGCAACAAACATTTGCCCTACAACTCTGGCACGAGGCATCCACCGCCTCAGCGCCAGATCACGTATAGGTTTGTAGCAAGGAAGACGCAACCAGTCGCCACGACTGCTCGTGTGACGAAGCATCGGTGCCGTGTGTCGTACGCAAGAGACCCTCCTCGGCGAGGAATGATGTCTGACGGTCTTTTCTCTGTCTCGCTC
>PLXG01000081.1 GCA_003153195.1 Myxococcales bacterium | reverse complement strand
CAGGCGTCGCCGATCGATACCGACGATCTGCTAGGTACGACACGATTCGTGCCTCGCGGCCAGCGCGGTCTCACGCCCAAGCTGGGCGATGCCGACGAACGAACCGAGTTGCAGAACAAGCCAATCGTGCCGGTGGTCACGATGCAAAATTCCGATCCGCTGGCCTCGCCGCCAACGGAAGTGAGACAACCGGCCGAATTGAAGGCGACCACCGAGCCTTTGGGGCTCCCCACCGTCCCACCGGACGAATCGCGCGGATCGGGTCTGAGAGCGGTGCCGAGGCGCACGGNNCGCGCTTCTCTTGGCAGGTCCAAGTGGTGTGGTGCGCGGAACGATTCAAGTGCGCTCGCAACCGGAAGGTGCGGAGGTACGCATCGACGGTGTGGCCGTTCCTGGGAAGACGCCGATGAAGCTCGATAACGTCGACGGGCGCGTGCCGCATCGCATTCGACTTTCGCAGCGCGGCTTCGAGCCGTGGGAAGAGGACGTTCGCTTCGAAGACAGCTCGGGCGTCATGCAGGTGCAGGTGCAGCTGCAGCCATCGTCGGGAACGCTGCAGCTGAGCTCGACTCCGGAAGGCGCCGAAGCGATCGTCAACGGTCGCGCCTCCAAGACTACGCCGCTCACTTTGTACGATCTGCCGCCGAACGAAGATGTGATCATCGAGCTCAGACTGCGCGGGTACAAAGCGATTCGCCAAACCGTGCCGTGGAATGGTGAGCGCCATCTCAAGCTAGATGTTCCGCTCGAACCGGCGCGATAGTTACGAATCCAATCGCAATCCCTTTTCGGTGATTGTCGACGCGCCCTCATGCGGCTCATAGTCAGCGTTCACGCCCCATAGATCGCGCTTCGTTCCAGTGATGAGCTGTTCGGCCGCGAGGAGACCCATGAGAATACTGTGGTCCTGGTTGTTATATTTGAACGCGCCATAGCGACCGATCACCGACAACCCTTCCAGTGTCGAAAGGTAGCGCGCCGGGAATATTCGCGCGCCTCCACGCGGCGCCCCGAGTCAGCAGACGCGCGACACCGGTACATCCGACGATCGCAGCCAAGACAGCGCCGTTGGTCTTGGTCCAGATTGCAAGCAACGACATCGCGGCCGCCAGCGCCCAATCTCGAGCACGATCGTCTTCCCAGGCCCTAAGCAGGAAAAAAATCCGGCCGCGTACCAAACGTAAAGGAGCGAATCGTTGCCCACTCTCACGCTCTGAAGTGGCCCGCTTGGCCAAAATGCGACCAGCAAAAGTCCGAACAGGAGCCAGCGGCTCGAACCAAAGATGCGCCGCAGCGCGAGACCTGAGAAGATCAAGAAGAGCGCGTAAAGCAGCAACGAAAAGATCTGCAGCGCTGACGGAAGTGATGCTTCGCCGACCAGGCTGGTGCAGACCGCGGCGAGTAGGTAATAGAGCGGCGGGTGATAGCACTCCCAACAAGTGGTAGGAGCCGGGAGCGTTCGATGAGCGCGCAAGTATCGAACGTAGGCGATGTGGCCGGGTGAGTCGTAGCTCCGGGTGAACGGACTAGTCTGCGCGAAATAAGACCCGTATTCGAGCGCGACCAACACCACAATCGCGGCAGTGCAAAAGCGAAACAGGCGTGGACTGAGGGGTGGCACGAACAATTCCCTGCCAGAATTGTACATGACCGTTGCGCTTCCTGGCGCATTCTTAACTTGAGCGTCGGGCCCGATCGCGTTAGGGTCCGGCCATGCAACCGCAAATCCGCAGCGTTACATCTGGAACCGGCGTGCAACCCGAAGGCGAAATTCACACCCTGCTCGGCCGCGGCTCGAGCTTCGAGGGCAAGCTCACCTTCGAAGGCACCGTGCGCATCGACGGCAAACTTTCCGGCGAAGTCTTCTCCGATGACGTACTGGTGATCGGTGAGGGCGCGCAGGTGAACGCCGAAATCGAGGTGGGCGTGCTCATCGTCGAAGGCACCGTCACCGGGAACATTCGCGCCAGCCGATCGGTCGAGCTACATTCGCCGGCGCGCGTACGCGGCAACGTCGAGACTCCGTCGCTGTTCATCGACAAGGGTGTGGTCTACGAAGGCCACACCAAAATGGAAAATCTGCAGGATCGCCCAAAAGACAAAACGACCCGCTCCGAAGTGCCCGCCAAGTCACTGTAATCTCAGTTGACACCATAATTCACGGGTGTTAAGAGCTGCTCGCCCATAGATATGGGACCGAGCAGTAAGGGAGATCCATGTTCGCGCTCACGCTACTTGCTGCTGCTGAAGAAGCTCCGCCGCCACTCATCGACTTAGACTGGACCGTAGCCATTCAGTTCGGCCTGTTCCTGATCATGTTCTTCGTTCTCAATCAATTTCTGTTTCAACCTTATTTGAAGATGCGCGAAGAGCGCGGCAAGTCGATTGAAGGCGCGAAACAAGACGCCAAGAAAATGGACGAGCAGGCCCGCGCTACCATCGCTGATTACGACGCCAAAATGAGCCGCGCCAAGCAGCGCGGAGCGGAAGAACGCGCGCTCAAGCGAAGTGAAGCCGCCGCTCGCGAGGGACAGCTTTTGGTTGCCGCCCGCGAAGAGGCACAAAAAGCCATGCAAGCCGCACGCATGCGGGTCTCAATTCAGACGCAGCAAGCGCGCACCAAGCTGGAAGCGGAATCGGATGCGCTGGCGAGAATGATGGCGCAAAAAATCCTCGGCCGAGAGGTCGCATGAAGCGTCTTGCGACTACATTAATGTTTGCGATCGCGCTGATTTTCTCGACGGCGACGTTCGCGGAAGAGTCGGAGCATGAAGCGCAGCGTGCCGGCGAAGTGCATGAGCACGGCAGCGAAGCCGACGAGCCGGTCATCAGCAATTGGTTCGATTGGAATAGGCGCACCCCGCCGCCGTTCGGCTTTGCGCTCATCAACTTTGGAATCTTCTTGGCGATCATGTACAAGCTGGCGGCCAAGCCGCTCAAAGATTTCGTCTCGAACCGCCACTTGAGCATTCGCAAAGATCTCGACGAGGCTTCGCGCCTGCATGCAGAGGCGCAGGCGAAGCTGACACAATACAGCGCGCGCATTTCCGGCATCGACGCCGAGATCGATGCGCTGCTGGCGCAGATCAAACAGGAAGCCGAAGCGGAAAAGGCCAGTCTGATCGCCTCCGCCGAAGCGCAGGCCAAGCGCCTCAAAGAAGATGCAACGCGCCAGGTCGACGCCGAAATCGACGCCGCCCGTCGCGAATTGCGCCGTGTAGTGGTGGAAGCCGCGACCAAAGCCGCCGCCGCGATGCTCACCGGCAAACTGACCGCTGACGATCAGAAACGAATCGCCGACAGCTACATCGCCGAGCTCGAGAAGACCAAGAGGCCAACAGCATGATGACCGGCGAGCGAAGCGAGTTGCCTCCGACGAGGCTGTGCCGAGGAGGACGCCCGTGGTAACCGGTTCTCTCGCGCGAAGATACGCCAAGGCCCTGCTCGCCATTGGCGTGAGCGACAATAATTTCGAGCAACTCGGCAAAGAGGTCGCCAATGTGGCAGCCGCCTTCGACAGCTCCCTCGAGCTGGTCTCCGCGCTGACCAATCCGCTTTTTTCCGAGGACAATCGTCGCGCCGTGCTCGACGAGCTGGGCAAGAAGCTCGGCGTGAGCCCGATGGTTCACAACTTTCTCATGCTGCTGTTCGACAAGAATCGTCTGCCCGCGCTGACCAGCATCGCCCGGGTTTTGGCGACGCTCATCGACGAGCACGCAGGACGCGTTCGCGCCATCGTCACCTCTGCGCAGCCGCTGTCAGCCGATCTGACGGCCAAGGTTCAGTCAGGACTGGAGAAACAATCCGGCAAGCAAGTGGTGCTCGAGAAGCGTGAAGATCCGTCGATGATCGGCGGACTGACCACACAGCTCGGCGATATGGTTTTCGATGGCAGTGTTCGCACGCAGCTCGAAAAGATGCGCGAACAGCTTTTGACTCAATAACGAACTCATTTAGAAGCAGTCGACAAAAGAGGGTTTGATGGACATCAAGGCCGAAGAAATCTCCGACATCATCCGCAAGCAAATCCAAGGCTACGACCAGAAGGTTTCGGTGGTTGAAACCGGAACCGTCCTCACTGTCGGTGACGGAATTGCACGCGTCTACGGTTTGGCGGGCGCAATGGCCGGCGAGCTGCTTGAGTTTCCGCACGACGTTCGCGGCATCGTTCTCAACTTGGAAGAGGACAACGTCGGCGTCGCGCTTCTCGGCGAGTTCGAAAAAATCCGCGAAAAAGATCAGGTCAAGCGCACTGGCAAGATCGCCTCGGTTCCGGTCGGTGACGGCCTGGTGGGTCGCGTGGTCAATGCGCTCGGTCAGCCGATCGACGGCAAAGGCCCGATTGCTTCCAAAGAAAACCGCAAAGTCGAAGTGAAAGCGCCCGGCATTGTCGCTCGTAAATCGGTGCACGAGCCGCTGCAGACCGGTATCAAAGCAATCGACTCGATGATTCCGATCGGCCGCGGACA
>PLXG01000472.1 GCA_003153195.1 Myxococcales bacterium | reverse complement strand
CAGAAATCCGGCCGCCGACTACCGCTCGGCTGCCTGGGTTCGACGCTTGCAACAATCCCACGGCTAGCAAATAGTCGTGGGATCATCTCGGCGACATGACTCTCTAGTTCGCTATTCATTTTATAACTATACTTCACTTTTTTGTGAAGTCAAATATAAAATGAACTCATTTGGCGAATGACGCTATCCCGGCACCCGCTCCCGAAGCCCCGCATATAGATGCGCGTAGTTCAGCAGGATCTCATTCATCCCGAGCCGCACGCTCGCCGAGTTCAACGTCTGCGTGCTCATCGATGAATGCGCGTCGAGCGCTCCCATGATGGCATTAATAGTTCGTTCTTGAGATCGGGCGAGTTCGCGAACAGCTCCTTACTGTTGTTCGCCGGCTGTTGCCGAAGCATCAGCGACTCTTTGCAACTCGTTACGACCAGCCTCTGCGTTGCGCTAATCGGCCAGCGTGCGCGCGAAGCGCGCTAACCTCCTCAACTCGGGTAATATGGCATCAAATCTCGCGTGTAATACACCACTGGCTTCTCGTCCCGTAGGGGCTGAAAAGCCACAAGGCAATCGTTCGCGGCATATTGCATGATCCAATCCATGCAAGCGCCGCACGGGGTAAACCGTTCACGATCAGCCACGACCAACAGATACGCGATTTCACGCTGACCAGTCGCGATCATGGTCGAAATCGCGTTCACCTCCGCGTGCACGTCGTGACTGCGGAAGCGCTGCTCAACATTGCACCCAGTAAAGATCTCGCCGGATTTTGTGAGTATGGCGCAACCGACTTTCGTGTTGCCAATTATCGAGGCATGCTCGCGCACCGCCCACGCCCTCTCTGACAGGCGGTTGAACGCGGCGGCGACCTCGGTGTTGGTTGTTGCGTCCGAGAAACTAAGCACGTTATGCACTCCTCCCCAGTGTCCCAAGTCGATCAACGCGAGCCCTCAGCTCGTCTCTGTCGGCATCATCCGCAATATCAATCGCACGCATCAACAGGGGCTTCACATCGGTCGCCCAGTTGGCCACGGCGCCACTGTTCAACGCGGAGCCGACGATTTGCCGAAGCACTTGCTGTCTGTCGATTATAGTCAGCTTCAGCAGCGAAGGTAGCGCTTCGCTTACCTTTTGAAGCGCCGCGGTTCGCACGCCGTTGTCGTTCAGTGCCGCAATTTCCATGAGCGAGCGCGCTGCCCCATAACGAACCCACATATGCGGATCTTCGGAGATCGACCGGGCTAGGACCTCGATGGTCTCCATCGACGCGTGGGTCCCTACTNNCCTAAGCAATGAACAATTCGCCATCGAACGACGTTGTCGCCTTGGACTCTTGAATGAACGCTGAGAAGATCGCGGACTCTCCGAAGCTGGGTACCCGACATCTGGGCACGCCTCAACGCATTGGAGGCTGCCCATCCGAGAATCGAATCGCCACTAGCAAGCAACTCGATGAGCTCATCGCTCGCGGCTTCACCTTCCGCAAGTCGAAACACCTCAAACCATCGAACAAACCAAGGGTCGTCGACTCCTTCTCGCTGAACAGCGGCAACAAGATCCGGTCGATTGGTCGGTGCGGCAAATCGGCGAGCTTCGTCCGAGGGTTGCTCGGCAAGCTGGGAACGCGCGTTGTCTCGTGAGTGTGCGATTGGATCGAGTGCGCGCTCCGCGATCACGGCCAAGACGGCAACCTTAAGACCTCGAGTGACATCGCCCGTGTCGTTAGCGCCAGCAAACTCGAGGCATTCGACCGCTGCGGGCAGATTCCAATTGTAGACGGCCTTCACAAAACCATCACGCTGCTCGGCTTCGCCGAGCTGCTCCATCGTTAGGATCAAGCACTCGAACGAAGAAGCCTTCACCGTTACGCGATCAAAGCATTCGTCTAGCCAAAGGTCGGGCTGAACGCTGAGATGTTTGGCGGCCAGAAAATCGCGCCACAACTCGTGGTCGACTCCTATTTCGTCCCGCGAAATCACTTCGGCATTGACCAGGTCCCGGTACTCCTTCTCTCCGACCAGAGTCTTGAAGCGCGCGACCTGAAAGCCGCCGACCGCATCCAGCGCGGCGAATGCCGCTTCCGCGATTTCGCTGAGCTTACGTTGCCCGACCCCCAGTCGTTCGTCGAAGAACCGATCGAAGATTTCGCTGACGTTGTGCAGTCCAGAAAGTTGCGGACCTCGAATCGCGAGCGCCAGGAAGAATGGCCGACGCAGGATCTCGCGAACTCGTTCATGAAGGCCAATGAACGCTCCGCTACCGTCTTTCGAATGCTTGTGATCGTATAGACGCTGAGCGTCCGCGGTCGCAAGCAAATCGACTGAAAAGAAAGCGAAACCGGCGAACGCGTCGCGGCTCCCGAATCGAGCAGTCACAAAGATGTGAGGCCGCTCGTTCGTCCCAACGCGCCGTAAGAACGAAAACAGCAGCGCCTGTTCGTTAGGCGGAATTTCGTTCAAGCCATCGACGACCGCGAGAATCGGCGTTTCCTTCGCCAACGCCTCGATTTCAGCTGGAGTGTGCCTTGGCACGCTCGTCTCTATCACCAAACGTTCGAGTATTTCCTTTTCCACGCGTTCACGCTCACCCCGCGTTAGCCCGACGAAATCGCGACTGGCCAGCTCGACCTTTGCCGCCACCGCGTACTTACTCAGATCGAATACGATTGGGCACGCGTCGTCACTCAGCAACTCACGTACCAGGCGATGTGAAATGTTTGTCTTACCCGTGCCACCACCTCCAATCAGCGCGACACACGGCGCTCCGTCATTTGGTAGGAGGCTCTTGAGTTCAACGCCTGAGCGTTGAAAGTGTCGACGCTTCAGGTCAGTATAGGATTGCGCCAGGCTCACTCGGTAGTCGAACTGCGGCGATTCCCCGAAGAGTAGAGTTCTGTTGGCCGCCTTTAGCCGGGTCAGATGCTCGGAAACCAGTGAATCGTTCGACACCCGAAAGCGAGCAACGAATTCTCGCGCGAACGCGGCAGCCACGTCGCACGCATAGCGACGCCAAAGATCTTTCTCAGACTCCCGGTCCTTTAGCGCAGTGGCTGGGTCCTGAGATGCCTTGATCACCAGAAAGTCAACGTCAGCCGCAACGCACGCATTGAACACCCCTATCGACTCCATCTCGAGTCCGACAATTCCACGAAATTCTTCGAGAAGCCAACGCCGCGCCTCGTAGAGTTCAGTTGCAATGATCTTGGCCCCACAGCCTAGAGTGGTTTCCGGCGCAACAAAGACAGTCGGAGCGCGAGACGTACCGTCGGGGCGCGGCACGGTTATTCGCGCGGTCCACGTTTTTTCGGGACCTTCGGCCAAAGTCTGCGCTGAGTGCCACAGAGATTGGGTAACCCGTTCGGGTACCGAACGATGCTTAGCGACAGGCCGCCTCAGTTGATACCACTTCCGAGGCTCTTCGCCAATCTTCGCGCTTTCATAGTTTACGATTCTCTGCGGGATCATCAGGTCGCCTAATCCGACAGCCGACGCCGCATCGGGGAATCCAGCGCCGATTCCGATCAGGATAACTCTAGAGGTTCGCACTCGTTGCAGAGCACTTCGTGTCTCTCGCTGCGCGTTTTCGGGTCCCATGCCGACGTTGACGAGCGCAACTCGGTACTCACCGCCGTCGGTTCGAGGCACCGTCGCGAAGTACTCGTCGGCGCTCGAATCAATGACCGGAAAATGCTTGATCGCCGCATCGAGTTCGTCCTTGAGTGCGACTACGACCAAGAAGTCTACATTCGGCCTACGCGTCATAGATGGATGCTGGGTCCGAGTGAAAACGACTCGAGCGCTTCCGGAGACCCTTCGCACGGAAGGGAATAGTTATTTTCGTCCCCGATGGCGATAGAACAGAAGCGGATCCGACGCGCGCCCTGAGTCTTATGACGGCATCGCGGATTTCCCAAAAACCTGTGGCGCGCAGGAGCTACCTGAATAGCACGGATCAGAGCGGTCACACTTTCTCACAAGTGTCGATGAGGCACCCGTTCAGGCTGGTTGCTCGATCACTACGGGTTCATTTCGATGTCTCGATCTGCTTCTTATTCAGCAGTGATGCAAGATTCGCGTCAACATGATCGTACGGAACCTTTTGAAACGTTTTGAACAGTGCTGAAAAAATCTGCTTCGCCGCGCGCGGTGGTACTGCCATGCCGATTTGTCGGCGGACTGATTCTTTGCCACCCGCAAAGACGAAATCGTCCGGAAACGTCTGCAAGCGCGCACGTTCACGATTGGTAAGTGCCCGTGGTTCCTTCCAGTGGTNNCGCTACCCGTTACCGTGTAGGCCGGCTGATCCGGATCCAAACGTCGGTATATCTGGCTTATCGTGGCGCCTCGGATATTTAGCCGGAGCGCCTTCGGCAAGTCTTCTGAAAACGCATTCTGGCCCGGCTTCAGCGCCGTTAGGCGTGCCACGACCGCTTTCGATTGGCGAGTCTTCTCTTGGTTCGTGACGTCTGCTTGGATTGGCGGAACCTCGATCGCCTGACGTGCCGTGATCTGTCCCTTCAAGTGTGTCGGAGCCGGGACCTCAAATTTGAAATCGAGATCAGCCCGAATTCCAACGATAATCACTCGGTGACGGCGCTGAGGTATTCCGTACTCTTCGAATCGGTAATAGTGGGGCACCAGTCGATAGCCGACTGAAAATTCACCCAGGATTTTCTTGAGCGCGTCTCCGCTGGATGCGCTGCGAATTCCGCCTACGTTTTCGGCGACGAACCACGCTGGCTGCAGGCGCTGAACCACTTTGATGCATCGCTTATACAACGGGCCGTATGCACCCCCGAGTCCCTTTTGCTCGCCGACGAGGCTGAAATCGTTGCACGGAAAACCGAACGCGAGTCCGTTGACGCTAGTCAACTCTTTCCAGTCAAAGTTGGCCGCAACGTCGCGAACCAACGCCTTCTTGCACTGCGGAAAATGCCCCTGAAAAGTCTTTATCGCGTCGGAGTTGATATCAACCGCCCAGGAATGGACTGGCCGCAGGTCGCTGTCTATCGTCGCGTCATGAAAGCCGAGGCTTAGGCCGCCGGCTCCGCAGAACAATTCTCCAAGGGAGACGCTCTCATCGCGCAGGGCCGGCACCAATCGACGAGCCCGATTCCCGTTTCGTGAACTCACTGTTTGCAGCGACCTCGAGCAGTGTGAAGGGAGTCACGATAGGATTGCAGATCGTCGACGGGATTGCCAGATCTCAAACTACGCAACCGTGCTGAGGAATTGCAGCGTGCCTTAGCGTCGATGATCAGCTCATCGTTTCCGCCCTCACGTCAGCACCTCATCGAACGTGAGAGCTACGTTGGGTGCAGTGCGCTCCGAAGTCTTGCGATCCATCTGCTTTGCTGCACTCCGTGCTCCCAAACACGCACGACGCGTATGCCGCGTTTCGACAACTCTCGCCGCACGCGCCGGTCTCTCAGGCGATTTCCATGAATCTTGGCCGTCCAGTACGCCTTATTAGTTTTTGGCCGAAACGCGCACGCGGGACGACCGTGCCAAAAACAACCGTCGATGAACAGCGCGAGCCGCGCGCGAGAAAACCAGAAGTCAGGTTTTCCGGGGATGGCCGAAACGTGTCGCCTCCAGCCGATCACATGCGCTTGTCGAAGTTTGCGAAGCGCAACCAGCTCCGTGCTCCGATTCTGAGTCGATCGGATCGCCGCCATGTTTTCGCTGCGCGCCGCACTCACGAATCGCTTTCTCATCGCACGCTCCATCCGAGATCGACGCTGGGCCGTGAACGGACTGGAGATGGCATCGTCACAGGTACCTATTCTGGCAATGCGAGCGAGAACCCGTCTTCCCGCAGGCGCCTGAGTGCTTCCATCACGACGAGGCTTTGCTTGTCCGACAGCACCACGTTGTCGCGATGTGCAACTAGCGCCAGAATTTCGGCCTGCTTGACCGAGAGCAAGCGCCGAGCACCCGCGAACGATTGAGCTTGCATCCAGAAGCTCGCACCGGCGCGAGTGACAGCAACTTGCGCTTCGATCCCACTCAGAACTTTCTGAACCGATTTCGCCGTACGGAGCACTTCTTGCTCCTCTTCTTCGGAAAGCAACTCGGCCCGGAACGCCCTAGGCCAGGAAATCCTCGCTTCTTGCACTTTCGTCCAACATCCGACGCGTTTCGCCCATTCGGTGATGTTCTTTACGGCACCTTCGGGTGGACTCACGATCAAACGAAACACCTCCGAGGCGCACGCGGCTAGCGCATCCTCGAAGGATTCCGAAACTGTCTGCTGCTTCCAAATCGATCCGAAATTGACGGATTTCCCCATTTCTTGCACGTCGTACGCCAGCTTAGCAATGGTGTGCGTC
>PLXG01000467.1 GCA_003153195.1 Myxococcales bacterium | reverse complement strand
TGCGACGATCCCGATCATATTGACCATCGCCGCAAGCCCGCCAAAAACGAGCGGCGTCGCGAGATCCGTGCCGCGGGTCGGAAACCCCTCCAGCGTCGGAGAGATGAGTGCAAACGCGCTCGTGACAACGACAACGGCACAGATCGGCGTGGCGATCGCGGTTATCGCAATGCCAAGACCACGCCTTGCAAAAACCATCTCCATTTATTCGGATAAAATCACAGCCATCGTATAGCGTCAACGGACTCGACACCACGTCGCTCAGCCCGAGTCGGCGTAGCCACACCCCCGAACTTGCCGGTGTGCTACGTCGCGTGTAGCGGGGGCGCGATTTCAACCGCCCACTCGCGCGTTACTCGAGGACGCCGATGTACGGCAAGTTGCGGTAGCGCTGTGCGTAGTCGANNGTCGAGGCCGTAGCCGATGACGAACGCGTCGGGAATGGTGAACCCGAGGTAGTCGATGGCGCAGGCCTTCTTCTGGCGCGTCGGCTTGTGCAGAAGCGCGCACAGCTTGACCGAAGCCGGATGGCGCGTTTTGAAGTTCTCGATGATGTAGTCCATGGTGAGGCCGGTGTCGACGATGTCCTCGACGATGAGCACGTGCTTGCCGTCGATCGGCTTGGTGAGATCGGACGTAATCTGCACCACGCCGGACGAGCTGGTCTCATCGCCGTAGCTGGCGACGCCGAGAAACTCCACGCGAACCTCATTGGAAGGAATCGCGCGGGCCAGATCGGCCATGAAGATGAAGCTGCCTTTGAGCACGCCCACCAGCACCAGCTCGCGCCCTTCGTAGTCGTGGGCGATCTGCGCGCCGAGCTCGCGAATGCGCGCCTGCACCTGCTCCGCCGAAAACATGGTCTTGATCGTTTTGCCTTCCAATTCTGCTCCTACACGAACGAGTTGTTGATGACCTCACCGAGCCCGCCACCGCCGGGCACGATGTAATGATGCTCGGTCAGACCTTTTTCTTCGTCCCAGCGCTGTCCTGGTGTCGTCGCCAGCACGTCCGCCGATGAGAGCCCGCGATCGAGCCTGAGCGCGTAGACCACCACGTCGGCATGCACGCGGGTCACGTGACGCAAATATTCGGGCGTAATGATCAGATGGACCGCGATCACCTTGGCCGGCTTTCCGTAAGTGCCGGTCGCGTACTGCTCGATCACTTTGGAAACCGTCGCTCCGGTCGCGCCCATCGGATCGGGAATCATCAACATCGCGCGATCGACAGTACCGCCGATCTTCGAGCCGTATAGTCCGGCTCCGGTCACGCCGCCCTTGTCGTCGACGGTACGGGCCAACGCCAAATGATCTTGGCGGATCCCTTCCGGTTTCAAAACTTGGTTGAGAAAGTCGAAGGTGGCCTGCGAAGGCAAAAGGCCGGCGCGCGCCACTGCCACCACCACCGATGGTGTAGAGCGCGCGATCGCGTCGCCATGCCAAACTCCGCGGGGCGTCACATCGATCATGCGCGTCGGAATCGCGATCGATTCACGCGGAAATTCGGCGGCCACCACTTCGTGGATGAGCGAGCGGTAGAGCTCGATGACCAGTCGATTGACCTCGGGCTGAACCGTCCCTTTTTGGCAGAGCTTGCCCAGCATGGTGAGCGACAGCGGATCCGCCAAAATGTGCACGTTCTCGCCGTAGTGATGTGCGAACTGACTGGGACGATAGGGAACGCTTCGAAATTGAACGTCGGGCGGCGACGAAGAGCTCGACATGGCGGCCACCCTATACCATAGATTGTGAGTTGGTAAAGCACTTGGAAGACAGGCAAAAGCCGGAACGTATCACCTCTAGAAATGAGTGGACGCTCGCGGTGTTGCTGATCTTTTTCTGGATCGTTCGCGGGCCCGAACTCGCTCGTTCGCTGGCCATCGCGACCGTTTTCGCGGCGGGTGCATGGCTGTGCGCCAAGCTCACACCTGCGCGAGCGACTTGGCTGCGCGGCGCGCTCGGGGCGACCATGGCGCTTTTCCTGTTCGTCGATCGACGCGTGCTCGCGATGTTTGGGAGACACATCGATGCGGAACATCTTCACGCGCTCGTTCAGCCACGGTTTTTCGCGCAAGCCGGTTGAGAACGGGTCGTCAACGCCTTTACTCTCGCCTGAGTCTCAAGGCTGAAACATTTTCGGATCGAGCGTCGGATCGATCTCCGCTTTGTTCACGTCGAGCTCGATGTGATAGCCGAGCTGGCGGTTGGTGATGTCGGCGCGATAGAAGATCGCCTGCCCGTGCTCGTTGTGAAAATCGGTGAGACGAACCGTGCGCTCGGGATCCTCCACCAGCAGCGCACCCTCAGCGATGGAGCGGGTACGATCTTTGGGTGTGGGCTCGAGATCGTAGGCCGCCTGCAGATCGCTCGCCAGCGAACGCAGAATTTTGCCGAAGACTCCTTGCTCGGGATCGCGAATCGCCTCGATGACTTTGACGTAGGTGCCGCGGCAGATGATGTCGAACAGCAGGAGGCCGCCCGGTCCGAGCGCGCGCAACCGAAATTTGTCCGGTCGCTCGATGGCGATCACGCCGCGCATCTCGCGATGCAGCTCTTTGCCGTCGGGCAGCTTCACATCGAGCCGGACATAGTGCTCCGCTTTGAGCGTTCCCCAGCTCGAGACCAAAGACGGATTGGTAGGCGCGCCCGGCAGACCGGCGCAACCGGCGAGTAGAAGTGCGATGGCGGCGGTACGCATTACTGCGCTCGCCAAAGCGGCGAGAAGAACACCAGCTTGATCACCCGCATGGTGTCGACGAAACCGTGAAAATGGGTGACGCGATCGGTCTCATAGATCGTCGAGATGGGCACCTCGAGGATCGGTAGGCCGATCTTGGCCGCGCGCAAGAGCAGCTCGGTCTCGGTGTCGAAGCGCGTGGTCTTGAGCGTCACTCGCTCGTAGAGCGCGCGCGGGTAGATGCGAAATCCCGATTGCGTGTCTTGAAACGGCCGGCCGGCGAACTTGCCGATCCACCAAGTGGAGATGCTGTTTCCGATGCGACTGCGTCGCGGCATGTCTTCCGGTCGAAAGCTGCGCACGCCGATCACCAGCGCGTCGGGTGTGCGCTGGTGCGCTTCGACCAATCGCGCGATCTCACGCGGATCGTGCTGTCCATCGGCATCCATGGTCAGCACCGCCGAGGCGGACACCGACCGCGCGTATTTGAATCCAGTCTGCAGCGCCGCGCCCTTGCCGAAGTTGATCGGATGGCGCAGCACCCGATCGGCGCCCGCTCGCTCGGCGATTTTCCACGACTCGTCGGACGATCCGTCGTCGACCACCAGCACCTTGAGGCCGGTCGCCCGCGCGCCGGCGACGACGTCCGCGATCTTGGCCGCGCCCTGATAGCAGGGGATGACGATCCAGACGTCGGTCACGCGAATTTACCCGGATCTTCGACGACGAAGGTGAGCTGCCCGGCTGCGATGGCGCGATCCTCTACCTTGGCTTCGACAGAAAAACGGTGCAGCGCGCCCAGACTTCCCCCGCGGCGCACCACCATGCGCAGCGTTTCGCCCGCGCGCGCGCGTTCGTGAAACTTGAAGTCGGAGATCTGCACCAGCATGCCGCGATGGCTGGCCGCCGTGAGCTTTTGGTGGGCGGCCACCATACATGCGCAGCTCTGCGCCAGCGCCTCCACGACCAGCACGTCGGGGAAAATTCCCTCGCGCAGCGACGGATCATTGATTGTTAAGTATTTTTCGGTGATGCCCTGCTCGGCGGTTGTCTCGACGACGCGGTCTACCAAGAGAAATGGTGGGCGGTGCGGGATCAGATCCGAGATGGCCGTCATGCGTTCAAACCTATTCACAGTGTGCTACGTTTTGGACGATGCGGAAAGAGGCCCTTCGATGTCGATGGTAGTGCTGCCGGTGCGCACGCGTCACCGCGAGGAGATGGTCGACCTGACCGGGCAGGTGCGCAAGCTCGCGCGCGGTGTCGATTCGGGCACGGTGTGGCTACACTGCCCGCACACCACCGCGGCGCTCACCATTCAGGAAAACGCCGATCCCGATCTCAAGGTCGACTATCTCACCCATCTCGCCAAGTTGATCCCGCAAGCGGGCTTTCGCCATTCGGAAGGCAACGCCGATGCGCACATCAAAGCGTCGCTCGTTGGCACCACCCAGCCGGTGTTGATCGAAGACGGAGAGCTGGTGTTGGGGCGCTGGCAGGCCATCTATTTCGTCGAGCTCGACGGACCACGCGAACGGCAAGTGCTGGCGCGGGTGTCAAAATGAAAAAAATCTTCGCGGTGCTGCTGCTGTCGGCCTGTGCGCACGTCACGCGCGTGCAGATGGAACCGCTCCGCTTTCAGGCGTTGCCGTCGGGCGAAGTGGTAGTGCAAGAGCCGAACACGCTGTTTCAGATCGCTGGCGAAGCCTTCGCCGCCAAAAAATACGACGAAGCGGTGGCGCTCTACGACGAGCTGGTGGAAAAGTTCCCCGGCGCGAGCTACGTCCTACCGTCCTATTACAACGCTGGATTGGCGCTGGAGGCGAAGGGCGATTTCGCTGCTGCCGCCGAGCGCTATCGGCGACTGCTCGCCGTTGAGAGCGCGAAGAAATGCATCGGCTCGTTGCAACCGGCGCCGCAAACTCCCGCGCAAACAAAAATCTGCGACGACGTGCTCGATGCGCAATTCCGTTTGGGTACGGTCTACGGTGAGCTGAAAAACTTCGGCCCGCAGGCCGACGTCTATAAACAGATTCTCGAGCGCAAAGGACTCTCGCTCGCCGATCGCATGGAGGCACAAGCGCGGCGCGGCGCGGCGCAAGTCGGGTTGAAAGACTTCACCGCCGCCGAGCTGACCCTGCGCGAGCAGCTCGACTACTATCGCGCGCACGAGTTCGACGAGCGGCTGGAGAGCGATTTCTTCGTCGGCATGGCGGCATTTTATTTGGCGCAAGTGACGCACGAGCAATATCGCCTGCTGCCGATTCGCCTTCCCGAAAAGCAGATGGCACTCGATCTGGAGGCCAAGGCGCAGCTGGTCTTGATGGCGCAGCATCGCTACCTCGACACCATTCGGGTGCGCAATCCCGAGTGGGCCACCGCCGCGGGATTTCAGATCGGTTCGCTCTATCGGGAATTTTATGACGATCTGGTGAATGCGCCGGTGCCGCCGCAGCTGGAAGGTGAGGCGCGCCAGGTCTATCTCGAAGAGGTGCGCAAGAAGGTCCGCACGCTTTTGGAAAAGGCGATCTCGATCCACGAAAAGAATGTGCTGATGGCTGAACGAGTGGGCGTCGCTAACGATTGGGTTAAGCGCTCGAACGATCAGATGGATCAGCTCAAGCAGCTGATCTTGCCCGGTGCCAAGGTGGCGCCGGCCGCCGAGCCCAGCCAGCCGCCACCGCTTCCGGAAAGGCCGGTCATCAAAGATGTACCCAAGGCGCCGGTTTCGATGTAGCGCGCAATCGTGACTGCCTGTCACGTTCGGTTCCCGATCTAGGGGGAAAACCCCCACCCAGGAGTACAGTTGCGCGCCGCTAAGCAGGCGAATCCACGATCGAGTTGGCGACCAACCGGGACCCAAAACGGTGGCCCGTTCCTTGCGTTACATGTCGTCATGGGACTCTTCGACATGTTCAAGCAGAAGGTTGGCAAAGTCGCGCACAAGTTGGTCGCCGAAGAGGGCGAGCACGACGAAGATGTAGTTCATGCGGTCGACTCTTTTGGTGAAGCGGAGCGGCGAACGGAAGCGCTCAAACTACAAGAGCGCATGAACGATCATGCCGGCGCCTTTCAGCGAGAGATGCAAGCGGGCATCGCGGCCAAAGTGCTGAGCGGTGAGCTCGCGCCTGTCGAAGGAATCTCGCTCGATCTCTGGGCGGCGCTCAACGCGTCGATGGTGCAGGGCTCAATCCTCGACGATCTTTTGCAAGGCCATGCGATCGAGCGGGAGCGCTGGGAGCGCGTCACCGCCGAGTGGAACCTGCGCATGTCGCGCGACAGGACCTTCGCCATCACCACCGCGTACGGCAACGCATTTCAGGCGGCTTCGAAGGGGAAATTTTCCGCGCACGCCAAAGAGGCGAACGCCGCGCGCACCGAGAATCGCGATCTGAAACTGCCTCCTCCCGTCGAGATCGAGGAGTACTACGACATCATGTACGATCAGACCTGCGCCGCGAGAGCGGGGCTCGATCCGATCAAAGCGCTGAACGATCGCGGCCTGTCGATCATGGATTTCACCGATCTCGGCTGCTACATGGCCTATCTGGTCCATCGCACCGGAATGGTCAACCATGAGCGTTTTTCTGCGGCGCAAAAGAGGGCCGAAGCGAAGTACGTCGCCAAATATTCGAACCTAAAGACTGCGCTCGGAGCTCAGCGCTAGCCCCGTTCTCGTCCGCACGCCCCCCCACGAGTGGGCAGCGTACTCGGCCGGCAGACCGATGGCCAAAAGCCAATAGAATGTTTGCCGGGTCCGCTGCTCGCTCGTGATTTTTTCCTTCCCCACAAACACATCTTGACGCGCCAAGACAGCTCAAGTTAAAACATTCTTCCTTTTCATCACTTGATTGACATAGCGGGATGTGAGAGCACGTCCAGAAGTACCGCTGGCGTAGCTCACTTGGTAGAGCAGCTGATTTGTAATCAGCAGGTAGCCGGTTCGATCCCGGCCGCCAGCTCTTTGAAAACTGAACAGCCGATGTGAACAGCGACAGCTGACGAATAGTCAGCAACCGTCGTGAAACAAGAATAGAACATGAGAATTCAGTGAGGCCGAGAAGCCGGCCCGATAACAAGGAGCAAGCGGGCGAGACGGAGGGAGTGGGCTCTTGCTCATGACCGCAGTTGAGGTCGCGCAGCGACGCAGTTAGCGGGACGGATCCTCGGCCGAAGAGGGAGGGGTTCCCGAGTGGCCAAAGGGA
>PLXG01000200.1 GCA_003153195.1 Myxococcales bacterium | reverse complement strand
GGCGGACACGGCGACACCATGGTGCCGGTGCTCGGCTACTGCACGGTGAACGGGATTCCGCTCAAGCAGCTGATCTCGGCGGAGAAGCTGAGCGCAATCGTGGCGCGCACTGCCGGCGGCGGCGGTGAGATCGTCAAGCTGATGGGCACCAGCGCCTATTACGCACCGGCGGGCGCGGCGATCGCGATGGCGCGCGCCTACCTACACGACGAGAAGCGACTTCTGCCGGCGGCCGTATTTTGTGAAGGCGAATACGGCTACAAAGATCTCTACATCGGTCTGCCAGTGATCATCGGCGCGGGCGGCGTGGAAAAGATCGTCAAGGTGGAATTGTCTGCCGACGAAAAAGCCAGTCTCGACAAGTCCGCTGCAGCCGTTCGCGAGCTCATCGACGCCAGCGCAAAATTGTAGTTCACGTATCAACAGGGGGATCGATGTCGCAGAGGTGGATCGCAGTCGTCACCACGTCCGACGGAGTCGGAACGACCTGCGCGTCCGATACGAACGCCGGGATGTTCTTCGCCACCACCTGCCTGTATCCGTAAGCTTCGCGCATCTCCATCACAGCCTCTTGAGCAGCTCCCCGATTCACGCTACTTTTATGGGCTCTCACCTCTAAGGAGTGTCGACCGTGCAGACCAACATGAACGACGCTCAATCCGTCGCCGATCTCTTCCTGCGCCGGATTAATGCGACGCCAAACGATCCCGCATTTCAGACGCCAGAAAAAGACGGCTGGAAAACCATCTCCTGGCGCGAGACCGGCGATCGGGTGCGAGCCATCGCGTGCGGACTGNNCTCGAGTGGATGCTGGTGGACATCGGCATTCTGTGCGCCGGCGGTGCCACCACCACCATCTATCCGTCGAACACGCCCGATGAGTGCGCCTATATTCTCAAAGACTCGGGCACGTCGTATGTGTTCGCGGAAAATGAGGCGCAGGCCAAGAAGCTGATCTCGACGCGCGGCGAATTACCCGAGGTCAAACGGGTGATCGTCATCGACGCGAGCGGCATTTCCGATCCCTGGCTGATGTCGCTCGCCGATCTGGAAGCCGAAGGTCGCAAGTACGACCAAGCGAATCCAGGAAAGTACGAAGAGGTGATCAAGTCGGTTCACAAGGATTCACTGGCGACGCTCATTTACACATCGGGCACCACCGGTCAGCCGAAAGGCGTAGAGCTCACCCACGACTGTTGGCTCTATGAAGGACAAGCGGTGGACAATCTCCATCTGCTCTCTAAAGCGGACCTGCAATATTTCTGGCTGCCACTCGCGCACGCGTTCGGAAAAGTGTTGGGCGCGGCGCAGATCCAGATCGGATTTTGCACCGCCATCGACGGGCGTATCGACAAGTTGGTGGGAAACCTGAGCCAGGTGAAACCGACCTTCGTATGCGCGGTGCCGCGCATTTTCGAGAAGGTCTACAACAAGGTTCGCGCCGGCGCCAAAGAGGGCGGCGGACTCAAGCTCAAAATCTTCAACTGGGCGTTTGCCGTCGGTAAACAGGTTAGTCAGCTCAGGCAGCGAGGACAAGAGCCGGGCGGACTGCTCGCCCTCAAGAACGCGATCGCGCAAAAGCTGGTGTTTTCCAAGCTGCAATCTCTTTTCGGTGGGCGTCTGCGCTTCTTCATCTCCGGCTCCGCTCCCCTCTCCCTCGACATGTCGGAGTTTTTTCACTCCGCCGGCATCATGATCCTCGAGGGCTATGGTCTCACCGAAACTTCGGCCGGCACCTTCATCAACGCGCCGACGCAATTCAAGTTCGGCACCGTCGGACATGCGTTCCCGGGAACCGAAGTGAAGATCGCCAAAGAGGACGGCGAGATTCTGCTCAAGGGCCGCGGCGTGATGCGCGGTTATCACAATCTTCCCGACGCCACGCGTGAGACCCTCGACGCCGAGGGCTACCTGCACACCGGCGACATCGGGCTGGTGGATGATCAGGGATTCTTGCGCATCACCGATCGCAAAAAAGATCTCATCAAGACCTCCGGCGGAAAATATGTCGCGCCGCAGATGCTGGAAGGCAAGCTCAAGGCGGCCTGTCCCTACATCAGCCAGGTGGTGGTGCACGGCAACAACCGCAACTTCTGCAGCGCGCTGGTCACGCTCGATGAAGAGGCGGTGCGCAAATGGGCGCGCGACAACAATGTCGGACAAACCACCATGAAGGAGCTGGCGGTGCTGAAGGACGTCCACGCGCTGGTCAAGCCGGCCATCGACGATCTCAACGCCGGACTTCCCAGCTACGAGACCATCAAGAAGTTTGCGATTCTGCCCATCGACTTCACCCAAGAAGCCGGCGAGCTCACGCCCAGCCTCAAGGTGAAGCGCAAAGTGGTCGAGCAGAAATACAAAGAGATCCTCGACGGCTTCTACGCCGGCGCGCTGGGCTGAGACTAACGGCCTACGCTACGATCGCAACAGATTGTGGCGAACCGCCCAACGGATCAGATCCGCGAGCGAGTGAACGTCCAGTTTGCGAAAGATGTGCGCCCGGTGAGTCTCGACGGTGGCCACGCTGATGCTCAGATCGCCCGCCACTTCGGCGTTGCCGTGTCCGGTCACCAATAGCTCGAAGATTTCGCGCTCTCGCGTCGAGAGTCGATCGAGCGGACCGGCGATCGTTTTGCGACTGAGCAGCGCCAGCACTCGATCATCGATGGCGCCGATCGAGAGCGACGGTGGAACGTAGCGCTCACCGCGCGCGACCCCACGAACCGCTTCGGCCAAATCCGCTACCGATTGCTTCTCGAGGAAATAGCCGACCGCGCCGGCGTGAAGCGCTTCGGCGATCTCTGCCTCCTCGCTCCGCTCGGAAAGAACCAGCACGCGCCGCTGAGGTGCGCGCCGCTTGAGCTCGCGAATGGTCGCAAGAGAGTTGGCCGGGCTCGAATCGAGGTTCAAGATGATGACGTCCGGATTGTGCTCGTCGATGTGCGCCAATGCGTCGCGCGCGCCGCTCGACTCGAAAACGACGCGCACATCGGTCTGCGCCTCGAGCATGAAACGAAGTCCCTCGCGATAAAGCTGATGTTCGTCGACCAAGGCCACTCGAATATCCACGACACCCTCCACAAATTCCCCACCACGACCTTCATTCCACATCTTGTCAGCCGAGAGCAACTCCAGAATTAACAAATAAAGTTACGCTGTCGCTAGAATGGGCGCACAGGTCAGAACGACTTTCTTTTTTGCGAGCTCGGCGGAGGCGCGATCACGATCGATCGGCGGTTCGTTACGTGCGCTGCTCGATCACATGCTCGAGTCGGAGATCGACCGATTGAACGACATTGAATCTCGCGGCCACGTCTTCCCAGTTCCACAAATTCCAGATGGCGTCGAAATATTTCGCCTTCTCCGTTCGATATTGCAGGTAGTAAGCGTGCTCCCACGCATCCAGCACCATGATCGGAATGCCGGCCTGGGTCATCTCCGATTGATGATCGTGGATCTGAGTGGTCACCAGGCGCTGCCCGATGGGATCGAAAACCAGCGCGGCCCATCCCGAGCCCATCACGGTCTCGGCCAGCTTGTTGAGCTGCGATTTGAACGCGTCGAAGCTGCCGAAATCGCGATCGATCGTGCGCGCGAGCTCACCACTCGGCTTACCACCCGCCTTGGGCGCTAGGTTCTGCCAATAGAGTGAGTGCAAAACGTGCCCCGACACGTTGAAGGCGAGCGTGTGCTCGAGCGCAGTCACGCGATCGAAGTCCTTTTTTGCACGCGCCTCTTCCAGCTGCTCGATCGCTTTGTTGGCGCCTTCTACATAGGCGCGATGATGTTTGTCGTGATGAAGCTGAATGATCTCGCCGGAGATGTGCGGCTCGAGCGCGCCGTAGTCGTATTTCAGATCCGGAAGTACGTATTTTGCCATCGTGGTCTCCTCTGTTTCCAAGTCTCAATGGGTGTAAGTTGATTCCCTGCGTATTAGTACTCGGGCGCAATCGGCGGGCCGCAACTGTGGCACCATCTGCACATAGTGACTCCTCTCTATGTGCTTTAAATGCACATAGAACTAAAATCTAAGTGCGCAGTATTTGCCATCCCTTCGCGCGGCTCGTCGAAGACGCTCGACAGCCCGACGGATGTCACAACGGGCATGCTTTCTGCAATAACAGCGCGTTGCCGGAGGACTAAACATGACGATGGCAACTGGTCAGAAGAGCT
>PLXG01000050.1 GCA_003153195.1 Myxococcales bacterium | reverse complement strand
CCGTCTCATCGCTGAAAACGAAGAGGCTCGCGACGTTTGGGTGGCTGACGGCGGCGCGATGCGCCGCTCGGAACAAGCGACGTCGGACGAACTGGTAGGCTGGCGACGAAGGGACCCTCTTCCCCTTGCTAGCGGCTTGCCGGGGGGGCGTCAGGATCCGCCTATCGTGTCGAGCTCTCGTACCGCTTTTGCAACCACCGACCAAAGCCCCGCAAGCTCCTTCTCATTCCCGGCTGCGCCGTGATCTCGACGTTTTCCAACCACACGGGAGCCCACTCTGAACCGCATTGGAATCAGAGGAGGCAAACTTGAACTCGAATTGGCCGCCCTTCAGTTTGGTGATCTGCTGATTCGGGGGCCAGCGGTGCTGGCCAACGGCAGTCGCCACTGCTGGGGTGACTCTCATCCGATATCGAGTACCGTTGCGGACCTATTGCGTCACAGCTCGCATGTATCTTCTTTGCATGACGAGCGAATCGCGTCGCCCAACGCCCCCATCCAGCCAGGAAGCCGAAGAGTCGGTGATCGGTGGCATTCTCGTTCACCAGAAAAAGTTCAACGACGTCGCCGCAATCTTGTTACCCGAGGATTTCTACCAACCGTCGCTGCGGTCCATCTATGAAGCGATGATGGATCTGACGCTGCGATCAAAACCCATCGATGCGCTCACGATTCAGGAGCAAATGAAGGTACTCGAGACGTTCGACAATCTTAGGCGGCTTGGCGGCGCCGACTACCTCGTTGACCTGATGACGAAGGTTGTGACCGTCGAGAACATCGCCTACCACGCGAACATCGTGCGCGAGAAGGCCACCGCACGAAAGCTCGCGGATGCGGGTCGGGAGATTACCGCGCAGGGCTATGGGGAGTATGGCGAAATTGGAGACTATCTGGATTCCGCCCAGCGAGCGATTTTCCAAATCGCTCAGCGTTCAGAGCACCAGAATTATCAGCCGATCAAGAAGCTCCTAAAGGCGGCGATCGTGAGTCTTGAAGAAGCCTGCGAGCGTAAGGATGCGATCACTGGGGTGCCGTCCGGGTTTCCCAAGATCGATGAGATGACTGCCGGCTTACAGCCCAGCGACTTGATCATCATTGCAGCGCGGCCCTCGATGGGAAAAACGTCGTTCGTGATGAACATCGTCCAAAACGCCGCTCTCCAGCAGGGCGTGCCCGCGCTGGTCTTTTCGCTCGAGATGTCGAGCAAATCGCTCATCGAACGGATGCTTTGCTCAGAAGCTCGCCTGAACTCGCGTCAACTTCGACGCGGCCTCCTCGGGACGAATGATTGGATTCAGCTGACCAAGGCGGCCTCGGCTCTGGCGGAGGCGCCGATCTTCATCGATGACAGCGGTTCACCGACGCTGCTCGAAATTCGCGCCAAAGCCCGCAGGTGGCGAGCGGACAACCAGATCTTCGGACCTGGGGTACGTCTCGGCATGGTGGTGATTGACTACCTTCAGCTGATTCAGGGACGGGCTACCAAGGAAGACAACCGCCAGCGCGAGATTTCCGAGATCAGCCGTGGGCTCAAAGCGCTCGCCAAGGAATTGGAATGTCCGGTCGTCGCGCTCTCTCAATTGAACCGCGCACTCGAAGGGCGCGCTGATAAGCGCCCCGTTCTTTCCGACCTGCGAGAGTCGGGCGCCATCGAGCAAGACGCCGACCTGATCGCCTTCATTTATCGCGATGTTGTCTACTCCAAGGACGAGTGCAAAGAAGAAGACAAGAACGTCGCCGAGATCATCATCGGCAAGCAACGCAGTGGCCCGATCGGCACCGTGCGACTTGCATTTCTGGGTGACTACACTCGGTTCGAAAACCTGCGAGACGACTAGGGCTGAGGTCGAGTCTGTGAGTGGGCGCCCTCGCGTATCCAGTCTGGAGCGCCGATTTCATCGCACCGAATCGGCTGGCGACGGGTTACCTTAAGAAACACTTCAATCAAATCGTGAGAATTGCCTCGAGATATTTTCGATATTCGAGAGGGAATGCGTGCTCCTGTGCCGCCGTCCGAATGATCTTGAGGTAGTCGGGATGTGGAGCGACGAAGGGCTGCTTTTCTTGGACGAAGTACGTGAGGACGTTTCCAACCGGCTCGCCATCCTTTTGCACTTCGACCTGCATTCGCCCGTAGAGTGTGGGGTATCCTTCGTATCTGTCCAGGCTGCACAAGTCCGAATCTGAGATCTCGTAAAGCAGTCCCCAGACCTCATGCCCCGGGGTCGGAACGACATCTGCGACACCTCCCGCCCAGTCCCCTGATCGTCGGGTGAAGTCGAGTCGATGGTCTACGAGAACGGCGCGCCCAACCCGCTTGGAATCCACACAGCGTTTCGCCATCTGCGGCGCGTGCAGATTGGATCCGTATGCAAAGTAGAGATGCATTTCTCAACGATACGATGGTCGAGACCGGAAGAGGAAGGGAAACGTGCTGGCCCAGACGACCGGCCTGCAGTTTCTCGGAGGCTAAGGCGGCGCGCGAAGTGCGCCGCTCGGAAGATGCGACGTCCGTCAAACGGTTGTCTGGAGACGATTGGAGTCCTCCTGAAGGACACCCGCTTTTCGCGACCGTCCGCGTGATATAAGGCGCCAGATGCCACTCAGTGAAGTCAGGCAAAACCGTTTTGCCGACGACCTCCGTACGGCCGCAACTGCGCTGGTCCGCCAACCTTCCGTGCCACTCTTCTCGGTCGGACTCTACCTTGTCCCGTTACTAGTGCCTTCGCCTAACAACGATAGGGCCTTGCTCACCTTGGCTTGGTGCGTCCCTTTTTTCCTCTGGTTAGCTTTCTCCTTCGGGTGGTTCGGTGTTGAACGTATCTTCTTCTTGCGCCAGTTGCGAAATCAGCCGATCACCTTGCGTCAACTCGTTGGCCTCGCAAGAGCGTTCGTTGGACGATTCTTTCGACTCGGGATGCTTACTAGTATTTGGATTGCTCCGTTCCTCGCTGTTTCGATCGCAATTCAGAAATCGCATCCAGGGTGGTCGCGCGTAAGCACAGCGCTGTGCTTCATCTTGCTCGATTTCTCACTCACCTTCGTCACGCCTGCCCTCGCATTTACGACGCGATCAGCACGGAATGCAGTTCGGATCGGTTTTGACATGATTCGCGAAACTTGGCCCCGCTGCGCGATCTACGTGCTGTGTCCACCTCTTGCCCTGAACATTTTGAATTTTCAAAACTCGTCTCCAATCGAGCGCGGAGTGCTCACGGTTCTGATCGTCTTGACCGCGCTCTTGGCCAAGGGCACAATCGTTGCCTTCTACGTGCGAGAGAAGGGTGTCGTCAGCGACGATGGCGCCACCTTCAGCACGACGTGACGGTGCGGCGTCGTTGGCGCGCCCCACAATTATCCGTCACTGATTGGACGCAGCTTCTTGTCCCTTTGAATCTGAGTCGTCCAACTTCCCGTCTTGGCAAATCCGTGACGACGCCGAAAGGCGGCGTCTGTCAGCGGCCTACTTTCAAGCGGAGCGGCTGACGATGGCGCAACGCACCGCTCGAAAGAAGAAAGAAGCGACGTCGGACAAACGGATTGGCTGGCGACGAAGAGGAATCATCCAACTTTCACAATCCCGATGTGCGTCGCCCAGCTGCGCCTTTCGAAGATGCGATGTCTGACAAACGGGTTGGCCGCCCTCGCGTATCCAAGTGCCGACTTTATCGTGGGTCGGAAGCTTTCGTGACTTCAGGGTGGAGTTCGCGAACGCTTGCTTCGGGCGCGATGAACGCGCCGACCACCATCCGGGGACGACGAGCTGC
>PLXG01000270.1 GCA_003153195.1 Myxococcales bacterium | reverse complement strand
GCGAAGGAACCGTTCGGCTGGGACTTTGAAGTGGTGCGCCTGCTTGCGCTGTCCTTGCTTCGCGCCGGTAGGATCGAAGCCACGAGCAAGGGCCAGACAATCGATTCCACAACTGGCATTGAAGGGCGGACTACATTCTCGAACAACAATCTATTCCGTCAAGCGTCCTTCCAGCCAAAGAAGGGCATCGAGTTCGAGGAGTTGGTCAGGGCGGGAGAAGCCTTTCGAGAGACGTTTGGTAAAGAGGTTCGTGAACTGAGCACTGGCGCTATCGCATCTGAATTGCGCAAGGAAATCGCCAATTGCGAAGACACCGTGTCCTCCTCACACGGGCTACTGATCGCGCATCGGTTGCCGGGGGCCGGCGTCCTTGATGCGGCTCTGAATCAAATCAAGGCTATCCTGCGGGGTCCGGAGGAAAACGCCATCGGCACATTCAACGCCTCCTACCGCTCGATCAAAGACGCTATAAAGCGTGGCTCCGAGATCGAGCAGACGCTCACGGAGCCGCGGCTCCGCGATCTTGACCGGGGCAGAACAGCCTTGTCTATTGCGTGGCCGTTTCTAAAAAATGAAGCGGACCTGAACGAGGAGATTCGCTCGCGGGCTTCGTCTCTCGAAGACCTCCTTGCGCGTGAGACCTTCTTCCGGGACCTTCCGGCAATCGATCAACACAGCCATGAGATTGAGTCTGAGTACGCTCGCCGTTTTGAGGACGCTTTGCAAGCGCGCATCGACGCCTACACGGTTGCACTTCAGCAACTCGTGAAAACTCCTGGTTGGACCGATCTTGCGGAAGGAACCAAGCACACCATCGCGGCACCCTTGGAACGTGGGATCGTGCGCGATACCGAACCCCTAACGGTCCCGCTTCTCCGGTCGGAGCGCGACGCTTGCGAGTCACGACTGCGCGCCGCCATTCAAGACGTGCTTCGGTCGTTTGAAGGAGAGCGGCTCGTCGCAGTCAACGTCGCAAGTTACTTCGCCGGGGGATCGACACCGAGGAGCAACTAGATGCGGCTCTGGCGGGCATTCGAGAGGAATGCGCACACCTGATTGGTGCGGGCAAGAAGGTCGCGCTGTCATGACCCACCTTTGACCGCGAAAGACATTGACCGATGAATAAGGATATTCGCAACGCGATCGAGAGAACGACCCAACGAGCACGAAAGCTGCTCGAAGAGGAGTTCGCCTCTCAGCTCGCGGTGACCTTCGACATTCTCCGCAGCGGTGAAATAGCTCCGAAGGCGGGAGCGCATCTTTCCGCACGCCAGGCATTTCAGCGAGATAAAATCATTGCGACCATCGATCACAAGCGCGCCGCAGGAATGAAGGAAGCCGAGGCCGTCGGAGACTACATCCGTGACGCGGCATTCACCGCTCTCAAACGACGTTGCTGCGCTGCTCGACCCAAAGGGGCACGACCTTCGCGCTTGGCTTGCCGGCAGCTTCTTCGAGTACCACCTGAAGCGCTACTCCAAAAGCCGCCGCAAAGCGCCCATTCTGTGGCAGCTCGGCACGCCCTCGGGCCGGTACAGCGTTTGGCTCTACGCCCACCGCTTTACAAATGACAGCTTCTTCCAGCTACAGAACGACGTGGTCGGCCAGAAGGTCACACACGAGGAACGGCTGCTCGCGAGCTTGATGCAGAACGCAGGCGGCAGCCCATCGGCGTCGGAGCGCAAATTGATCGCTGCGCAGGAGTCCCTTGTTGAGGAGTTGCGCGCGATGCTCGATGAGGTCAAGCGCATCGCACCCTTGTGGAACCCGAACCTCGATGACGGTGTGGTGCTAACGATGGCGCCGCTCTGGCGCCTCGTCCCGCAGCACAAGCCCTGGCAGAAGGAGCTGCGAGCCAAGTGGGACGAGCTTGCCGCCGGCAAGTACGACTGGGCGCACCTCGCGATGTACCTCTGGCCCGAGCGCGTTGTCCCGAAATGCTCGACCGACCGAAGCCTGGCGATCGCCCACGGGCTTGAGGATGTCTTCTGGGTCGACGGCACCGATGGGAAGTGGCAGCAACGTCCCGTTCCCACGCGCTCCGTCGATGAACTCGTGCGCGAGCGCACATCTCCGTCGGTAAAGGCGGCGCTCAAGAGCATGCTGGAAGCGCCTAGCGCGGTAGGGAGCACCAGCGGTCGAGGGCGTCGATCCGCTCGGACCCACGCAGATGGAGGGACTCTCTAATGCATCCGCTGCACGACTACATCGCCGAGCTACTCGCTGAAAGACTTAAGGCGAAGAAAGTCGTGGTCTGGTATGACCCACGCCGAGAGTTTGCGCCCTTCATAGCCGAGGTGCGCGGCGCTCTCAATTTCCCCGGCTCTGTAGCCCAGGTCTCAGTAGGCGGCGTCTCCGCTCAACTTGCCGAGTACGCGGGCTCTTACTTTGAGGTCCGGGCCATCGTGGAGCCATACGTGAGTGCGGATGCGCCAGAGACTGTGCTCATCTACCTGCCGGGATGCGAACGGGACCACCGCGAGTCGGTACTGATGGAGTTGGAGAAAGCGGGCGATTGCTACGAGCCGAAACTGAAGCAGCTTGCGAGAAACGTTCTCCGGCAACGCTACACCGACGGCGCCATCGACGGCATGCTGGCGCCCGAGGAAGTCACTTACGAAGATCTCAAGCTTACGGCGGACACACCCGCTGTCGAGCCGCCATCAGTTCTCAAGACCATTTTCCACGACACGACGGGGAACGGCGGTCTGCTCGCGAAGTGGCTCACCAGCGACGAGCGTGACGGGCAGATTGAGTCGAAAGGGGTCACTCTGGAGCTTGCGAAGCTGATTCACTCTCGTCTCGGAATCGAGATCGCGGAAGAAGCGGGGTTGACGAAACTGCGCTCCATCACCTTGCGCTATGTCCTGGCAGGGGAATTTCGTAGTAACTTGCGGTGTGCGCCACCCGCCAGTCTCGACTCCATTCCAGCGCCGAAGAATAAGGACGACGAAAGTGCGCTGCGAGCGCTGGCGAAACGACTCCGCACCTTTGCCGACCTCTACCCGGCGATGGCGGATCGCGTGGAAGCGGAGCTTGGCCTTCCCAACGCGAAAATCGAAGGGGACGCGCTCGGCACGATCGATACATTCCGGTTCGAGGAGCGCGTTCTACTTTCTCATTGTGGAGACCTCATTGCAACGCGACAGTTTGATGATGCGCTCAAAGTCATCGGAGAGCGAGAGCACAGCTTTTGGCTTGACCGCGACGTCGAACGGAAAGCTCAATGGGAAGTCTGCCGCCGAATGGCTGAACTTGGTTCGGCCGCAAAAGCAGTTCGCTCAGAATTGCCAAAGGTTGCAACTGACCCAAACGCTTGGATCGCCGCATACATCGGAGCCTCTTCCGACGGCCCCAACGGTTGGTATCGCATGGATCAAGCGCAGCGCCGGCTGGAATCTTGGGTAGCGAATCTAGACGAGGAGCCAGAAGAGCGTCCTCTCGGCATCGTTCGGCGCGCCTATGAAGACGCCTGCCACGCGATGGCCGAAGGATTTACCATGGCTCTCATGAAGGCCAACTGGACGGCCGCAGCGTGCATGCATCAGACGCGTATCTATGGCGACGTCGTGGCCGACCGCCCCAAGCCTGTGGCTTATTTTCTCGTGGATGCGATGCGGTTTGAAATGGGTGTCGAACTCGCCGCGCGATTACCGAAGACCGCTGAGGTGGGTGTGCGGCACGCAGTCGGATCACTGCCGAGCATCACGCCAATCGGCATGGCCGCGCTCCAGCCTGGCGCGGCAGCCAGTTTCAGTGTTGTGCAGCAGGGGAACAAGCTGGGCGCACGCATCGAAGACGCGTTCCTCCCCGACGTTGCGGCACGTAAAAAGTTCTCGGCTGCGAGGGTGCCGAATCTCGTAGATCTGGGGCTTGACGAATTGCTAAGCCTCCCGGCCTCGAAGCTAACCAAGAAGTTGGACGGGGCCCAGGTCGTGATGGTGCGATCACAGGAGATTGACCATGCGGGAGAGGCCGGCTTCACGTTTCACGCTCGTCAGGTGATGGACACTATGATCGACAACCTCGCACGAGCAATTCGTAAGCTGGCGACGGTTGGTGTCGAACACTGCGTGGTGACGGCGGATCACGGCCATCTGTTTTTCCCCTCCGACCGCGACGAGTCGATGCGAATTGACTCACCGGGAGGCGACGAGGTTGATCTTCATCGGCGCTGCTGGATTGGCCGCGGCGGCGCGACGCCAGCTGGTTGCGTTCGTGTGGCCGCGACGTCGCTGGGGTACGATTCCGACCTTGAATTCGTGTTTCCAAACGGGTGTGGTGTGTTCAAGGCCGGTGGCGATCTCGCCTATCACCACGGCGGCCCATCGCTTCAGGAACTCATCATTCCGGTGTTAACGGTGCGATTGAAAACGACTGACTCATTGCGACCTGTGGTTCGTCAGAAGACGGGATCTGTCGCGGTCACTGGTCTGCCAGACGCGGTAACCAACCGAATTTTCAGTGTGATTTTGCAGCTTGGCGGCCAGAACCCGTCCCTCTTCTCCGGCCCGATGATTGTGCGCCCGCTGCTTATGTCCGCCGGAAAGCAGGTCGGAGCGGTCGGGATGGCCATTGACACCGAACTGGATGGTGCTACGGGATGCGTCCAGCTTCAGGCGGGAAAACCCGTTACAGTGGCGTTCCTCTTGAGCGATGAAACCGTTGCGTCGCTTCGCGTTGTCGTTCAAGACCCAGCGACAGGAACATGTGAAGAAATTGATNNTCAATTTCTTCACATGTTCCAGACGCGGAGTTGTACCGCTCGGCCAGCGAAATCCCGGTTCGACTTGGAGTGTAAGACATGGGTAACGGAGTTCCCGTGCGTGATGCTCTCGACGACAAGGTAAACCGGCTCTTTGCCGGCAAGGTCGTCCGCAAGGATCTTGTCCGCAAGGTGAAGGTGGGCGCAAACGTTCCGGCGTTTGTTCTTGAGTTTCTCCTCGGAAAGTACTGTGCGTCATCGGACGAGGTGTCGATCCAGATGGGGTTGCAAGTGGTAAACGACACGCTCGCGAATAATTACATACGTCCCGACGAAGCGATAAAGGCGCAGAGCAAGGTAAAGGAGAACGGAAAGTACTCCTTTATCGACAAGGTGAAAGTGCGGCTCACCGACTCCGATTACTGGGCGGAGGCGGTCAACTTCGGGAGCAAGTTCCTTCACATTCCGACGCAGTACATCCGTGACTACGAGCGACTCCTCATGGGCGGCGTGTGGTCGCAGGTTGACGTGCGCTTCGAGTACGACGAGGAGACGAAGGGAAAGAATCCATTTTGGATCGACAAGCTCACGCCGATCCAAATTGCCACCTTCGACCTCGAAGAGTACCGACGCGTCCGAAGCGAGTTCACAACGGATGAGTGGATTGATCTCCTTCTGAGAAGCATGGGTTACGAACCAGCGGAGATGCCCCGTCGCCTAAAGCTGCTTTTCCTGGTACGGCTGATTCCTCTTGCTGAGCGAAACTATAATCTGGTTGAGCTTGGCCCACGGGGAACAGGGAAGAGCTATGTTGTGCAAGAAATTTCACCTTATGCGGCGCTCCTTACCGGAGGTAGTACCGTCGCTAATCTCTTCGGCCACATGAGCGGCCGCCAAAAGGGGATGGTGCAGATTTGGGACGTCGTCGGATTCGACGAGGTGGCAGACTTGCAGAAGATGCCGAAAGAGGTCATCACAACGATGAAGACCTACTGCGAGTCCGGTACGTTCCAACGCGGCCAGGAGTCCGCGTCAGGGGACGCGAGCATTGCAATGTTCGGGAACACGAACCAGCCCATTGATGTGATGGTGCAGACTGACCATCTATTCGCGCCGATGCCGGACGTGATCCGCGAAGATTGGGCGTTCATCGACCGCTTGCACTTCTACCTCCCTGGGTGGGAGGTTCCGAAGATGCGCAACGATCTCTTCACGAACCACTACGGGTTCGTCGTTGACTACCTTGCCGAGGCGCTTCGGGAGATGCGGAAGCACAATTTCACCGAGATCATTGACCGCAGCTTCTCCATGGGAGCACATCTCAACGCACGGGACCGCAAGGCGGTACGGAAAACGGTGTCTGGCCTGATGAAGCTCCTGTTTCCTCACGGAGAGGTAAGTCAGGAAGATCTCGCAGAGATTCTAGAGTGCGCCCTTGAGGGTCGGCGCCGGGTGAAGGAACAACTCAAGAAGATGG
>PLXG01000102.1 GCA_003153195.1 Myxococcales bacterium | reverse complement strand
CAATCACAACGATACCGCTGCGCCTACGTGACCGGGTTGACGTCGTGCGCCCCGCACCGGGGTACCTGCTCGGGGCTCTTGCTCATCGGCTGCATCTGCCAGGGCTGGCGAATTTCGATGGAACAGGCGTCCGTCGTCCGTCGGAACTTTTCGACAAGGCCCCTGTCTGACGAAACTGCGAAATCCCCGAGGAATAGCTCGCTGTTAGGGCTGCGCGAGCTCGCCAGCGATCTTGGACCTTGGGTGTCATAGCCCGGTGTCATCCTGTTTTCATGCAGTCGAGAATAAGATGTCAAACTCATCGCGGTCAGATCGACGGCTCGATGGCTGTGTCGTCTTGCGAGCGCACTGCTCGCGACTACCTGCGAAATATGCTCGTCGGAACGAGCATCTTCCGCCGAGCAAGGATTCGCATCAGCCGCGAGATTGCTGCGGACGATCTAATTCTGCTCGCCCTGCGATCCATCCAACGTCGGCTCCCTGCTGTCCGTCGGGAAGACTCTGAGAAGCTGTGGGCCCAGATTTGGAAGGTCATCGACCGTTCGCGGCTCAGGCCAGGGGCGGTGGCCCCTCCCATTGATCCCCTTTTGGCGAACCTTCGTCTGATCGGGACCCTCGTTGGATTGAGCGAACTCGAAGCGGAGGTGCTTCAGTTCTTGATGATCCATCGTCTCGTGAAATCAGTGATGGATCTAACGGACACGGTCGGCGAGCTATCCCTGCTCGGGGCCAGCGAAGTAGTGGCCGCCGCGATCGCGCGCGCGCGCGACGAGGTGCTGGCCGTCTTGACCCCGAACGGGCGGCTCAGGACAAGTGGGCTCATTGCTTTTAACGATGATTCCGCGTCGCTCGAGCAGAAGCTGGTCGTGCAGCGTTCTTTGGTCGACATTGTGCTTTTGCCCGGGCTCGACCGTACGCGACTGCTCGACCAACTCATGCCGACTGCGGTGCCGCCCACGCTTGGACTCGACGACTATACGCACTTGGCTGATGAGGTTTCACTGGCGCAATCGCTCCTCGGCGAAGCGCTGCGCACTCGCAAGGCCGGCGTCAACCTGCTCCTCTATGGCGTGACCGGGACGGGAAAGTCAGAACTCGCCCGCCTCCTCGCACAGTTGAGCAATGCCTCGCTTCACGTCATCGGCAACGAAGAGTACGTTGGAGGGGCAAAAGAAAAGGACAGACGCCTTACGTCCCTACTCCTCGGCAATCGACTGCTTTCGTCCGGTAGCTCACTGCTCCTATTCGACGAGCTCGAGGATCTCTTTGAGCGGAACGCGATCTCTAGCCTGCTCGGAGGCGAGCGTCGCGATCGATCCACGGCCTCCAAGCAGTGGTTCAACTTGCTCCTCGAAACGAATGCCGTCCCGACCATCTGGATCTCCAATGATGTATGGGGAATGGATCCCGCATTCCGCCGGCGCTTCTCGTACGCCATCGAGTTTCGTCCCCTCGCGGTCGCGCAACGGCGGCGCGTATGGGCGCGGCATCTAGGCGAGAATTCCGCGCTGTCGCACGATGACGTCGGTCGTTTGGCCGAGCGGTTCACCATCAGCGCGGGTCAGATCGCAACCGCGCTGAGCACCGCTCGCATGGTCGCGAGCGGCGAGCCCGATCGCACAACAATCGAGAAAGTCGTGACGCCGCTAGAAAAACTGGTGCGCGGCGTGGACCCGCGGCCGTCCCGGGTTGTCGAGGGCAAGAGCTACCTGTTTGAAGCCGCCAATGCTTCGTGCGATCTGCGCACGCTCGCAGATCGATTGTCCGGTTGGCGGCCAGGCCAGGGACTCGGCGTGTCTCTCTGTCTTTACGGTCCTCCGGGCACGGGTAAGTCAGAGTTCGTTCACCACCTGGCCGAGCGAATGGGACGGCGCGTGCTCGTGCGTCGCGTTTCGGACATCCTGAGCATGTACGTTGGGGAAGCCGAGCGAAAGATCGCGAACGCGTTCCACGAGGCCGAGCGTGATGGCGCGCTACTCCTGTTCGATGAAGCGGACTCGTTTCTCCGAGATCGGCGCGGAGCGCACCACTCCTGGGAGGTCACGCAGGTCAACGAGTTCTTGCAGCAGCTCGAGTCCTACCGCGGCATGGTCGCGTGCACGACGAATCTTTATCGCGACCTCGACCAAGCGTCGCTCAGGCGATTCGTCTTCAAGGTTGAATTTAGCTTTCTCAAGAGTGAACAGTCGCGGCTGCTGTATCGATCATTCCTCGAGCCGTTTCTTGCGTCGACACCTTCGCTCGAGGACGAGCGAGAGATCGATCGCGAGCTGTCGCGGCTAACGAATCTCACGCCCGGTGACTTCGCTGCGGTGGCACGGCGACTCGGCGTTGCGCGCGGCGGACTTGGCGAATCTGCATCGTCGCCCTCGGCCCTTCTCGGCGAGCTGCGCGGGGAGGCCGAAGCGAAGGAGTGCGCGGCCAGGTCGATAGGTTTCTAGCGTGCGCATCTATCTGGACGACCAACGCGAACCGCCCGAAGGATGGGTCAGAACCAGGACCGCTGCGGTGGAGCGTGAGATCGAACGTGCCGCCATTGAAGCTGAGTGCTTCTGGGCCCAGCTCGGAGGGAAAATGGACGATAGGCGACTCCGATGACGAAGGCGGCAAAGCCAAAGCCAGATCGCGGGACTATCAGGATCGCCGCGGTGGCGGTCGGCGTCGACGAAGACGCAGCTATCGCGCTCGTGGGGAAGTCCGAAGTCTTTGCGTCGATCTGCGAAGAGCTGCGACGATCGCGAAGAAGAGCGCGGCGTAGATACCGGGAAGCGCGGCGTTTGCGCTGTGGCTGTATTTGGCGACGCGAACGTCTCGTCTGCACTCGTGTTGCTGGTGTCGGGGTGGTCGTCGAATGCGGCTGCGGTGCGGCATGGGTGGTGCGAGGCTAGCCTTGAAAATCCCGGTCACGTTGCTGAAGAAGCGAGTCAGAGCGAGGATGATAGAGAACGAATCGAGGCGTGAGAAGTAGTCCATCCGGGTCGTTCGCTTTGACCAAGGCTGCCTTTCGGAGCCTGCACTGAAATCGGACGATCAGCGGCTCTTCTGCTTGCCGCCGCCCTCCTTCTGACGGGTAGCACGCGCCTCGGGTGAAGAGGTCTGCACTGTTACGGTCTTGCGGATCGAGCTGTCGGTCTTCGCGCGGTTGGCCGCAGCACGAGAAGACTTTCGCGTCCCTGTTTCGAGCTGGTAGGCGCTGTGGGACTCGGCGCGCTTGGCTTGATTGTGGTTGGCATGCGTTGCATGGTCGAGCTTAGCCTTGGCTTGATGCTCACTGCGCACCTTCGCTTTGGTCCTGGCCTTAATCACCCGACTGCTGTTGTGCTGCTGCAGCTCTTGGTTCTTGTAGTCCTGGGCTCGCGTCGTCATGCGGCGCAGTATACCTACGATGCACTCGATTGGAAGACTGGTCATGCTGCGGGCGGTTTGCCCTCGGTTACCGCCAGGCCATGGTCACCTGACTCCCCCATCGATGTCCAAAACGACTCCGATTCCCGAAGACCCGCCCACAATCACGACGTGCTTCTTTGTCATCGACATGATCCTTCTCCGCTCCCTACTTCTTGAGTAGCTTGAATGCGTGGCTCCAGCGGTTCTGCCGAAGGCCAGGGATGCACCAGAGCATGCACAATGGTTCAATGGCCCTCGCCGCCTCGACGAAACCCATGTCCTCCGTTTCCCAACCAAAGCGGTCGAGAATCGCCTTCAGAGCATCGCCCGCCTTGGGATCATCGGTGACATTCATGCCGAAGATGAATTTCTGGCTGCCGCATTGGCGTATCTCAGTCGTGATCACGTCGATGCCATCGCTGCAGTCGGTGATATCGTCGACGGTCGTGGAAGTGTCGACCGCTGTGTCGAATTATTGAAACAACATGCGGTGTTTGTGGTTCGGGGCAATCACGATCGCTGGATGCTGCGCGACGAGATGCGCGATCTGGCAAACTCAACGATGCGTGCGGACATCTCGAAGGAGACGCGCGAGTATCTACGTGGCCTCCCACCGACGATCCGCTTGGATACTGTTGTTGGATCAGTGCTGGTTTGTCACGGTTTCGGCGACGACGACATGGTGTTCGTCGACCAGGTATTGTTGACGATGGAGGATCCAACCTGGCGACGGAGGGAACGCGGCCGACTTCTGCGCAGGCTTCGAAAGCATCGTAGTGCCGGCGCACGAGCAGATCGACCCGCGCACCAAACAGGACCTGGCGCTGCTTCACATGGGTGGGCTGTCGAATCGAACACTGGCGATGATCTCGGAGCGGCTGCTCGGCATCGAGGTCTCGCACACGACGGTGTCGCAGTCGCTTGCGCAGATGAAAGTGGAAGCGCCAAAATGGCTGACACGCCCACTCGAAGCGAAGTACTGGGCGTTGTACATCGACGGCACGAATTTCAAAGTGCAGCGGCGCGGCACGACGGAGCGCGAGCCCTCGCTGTGCGTGCTCGGCGTCGATGAGAAGAATTGTCGCAGTGTGCTCGCCATCGAGCCGGGCACACGCGATAACGTCGAAGCGTGGCGTGCTGTATTTCGCGAACTGAAGCGGCGCGGGCTCGACGCGAGCGCGGTGCGCATCGGTCTCATGGATGGATTACCAGGGCTCGAAAAGCTTTTCCGCGAAGAATTTCCAAGCGCGGTAACTCAGCGCTACTGGTTGCATGCGACGCGCAATGCGCTCGCCAAAATCACCGGCACGTTATCGCGACGCCTTCAAGCTGATGACGGCGAAAGTGATGTACGCCTCGTCGGAGGACGCAGCGCGCAAAGCCTTCGCCGCACTCGAAACCGCTTTCGGAAACGACGCGCAGCGCGCGGTCGCGTGCTTGAAAAAAGATCTCGATTCGCTCCTTGTGCACTACCGCTTCGACGAACGCTTCTGGCGCGCGCTCAAGACCACCAACGCAATCGAGCGGCTCAACAAGGAATTCAAACGTCGGACAAAATCGATGGAGACCGTCGGTGAGAGTACGCTACAGGTGATCCTCGCATTTACGGCGTTGCGCCTGGAGGCGGGCTGGCGTATGCATGCCATCGATTCGCGGGCGCTCGAAAACCTACCACTCTCGCCGACCAGGCAACTCGGCGAAGGCAACGCGGTCGAGCACGCCGCTCAAAACCTCGAATCGGGAGAACTCGGATGAGCGTTAACGGTGCTGTTGTTCGAATCAGCGCTCCAGATCTTGAGTGGTTAAGAACTGCCGACCCTGGCGCAATCGACGAAAAAACGGAAGGCTGGTTTTGGTCCGATAACCCTCGCTCGTTCGAAATGGAGAAAGGCTACGCTGGAATACATTTCCTACTAACCGGCGTGGACAGCGGGGGCGAAGGACCGCTCAGCTTCATTGGCAACCAAGAATACGGCGAAGAACTGAACTACGAATTTGCGTATGGTCCGGCGCGGGTGTTCCCACCGGACTCGGTGAAAGCGATTCATAGGGCGTTACAAGATTTGTCACCGACGGTCGTCAAGAAGCGGTTGAAGGATCCAGCGCTCGAGCAGGTGTATCCATTTTCGATGCGGTCCGTTGACGAGGAGGATCATAAGCGGCTCGAAGAACTACTTGAGCAGCTTCGAAGTTATGTTTCCACCGCAGCCGACGCTGGCGACGCAATCATGGTGGCAATTCTGTGAGCTGAACCGGACACCGAAATTCTTACACTACCTGATCGTCGTCAGGTTTGCGGATGACATTATTATTGGATTTCAAAACAGATCGGATGCCGAGCGGCTTCACACAGAGCTGACCGAGCGACTTCGGCAGTTTCGATTGGAGCTGCATCCCGAAAAGACGCGTCTCATCGAATTCGGTCCCTATGCGATCGAAAATCGGAAGCGCGTCGGATTGAGAAAGCCCGAGACCTTCAACTTTCTCGGCTTCACTTTCTATACGCTTGAGGAGGATGATCGGCCCGGACGGTCCCGGACG
>PLXG01000225.1:1775-3908 GCA_003153195.1 Myxococcales bacterium | reverse complement strand
ATCGACGCCGCGCTCGAGGTGATCCGGTGAAAATCCGGGTTTCTTGCCGGGGCGAAATCACTGAGATTCAGCAGCCCGCGGGCGCGCGCCTGCTCGACTATCTGCAAGGAGCGGGAATTCCGGTGAATGCCGCGTGCGGCGGCAACGGAACCTGCCACAAATGCCGCGTGAAGGTCGAAGAAGGCTTTCTCGGCGTCACTTCGGTCGATCAGCTGGCGTTTCGCGAAGGTGAGCTGAAGAACGGCTGGCGCCTCTCCTGTCAATCTCGCCCGAAGACGAATGTGTCGGTTTTCCTTCCGGGTGCTGAGAGTGTCCGCTCGAAACCGCGCGTGATTCCGCTCGTAGCGGATCTTTCGGCGTTTGAGAATGAAGCGCTCGTGCTCGCATGCGATCTCGGATCGACGGGAGTCGTGGTGGCCATCGCCCACAAGGGCGGACCCGTGCTTCTCGAAGCGCATCTCCTGAACAAGCAGGTGCCCTATGGCGCGGACGTCATGACCCGGCTTCATTTCGCGCAGACCAAAGGGGTTGAGCCGCTTCGCAAGGTCGCTTTCGATACGATCCGGTCCTGCGTCAAGGCTTTGCGCGAGACGGCTCCGAAACTCTACGATCGCGCGGCGGAGGGCGGAGTTTTCTGCGCCGGCAATTCCGCGATGGCGAGCTTTCTGAACGGTTGGAACATCGAGACGCTCGCGGTCTCGCCCTTTCAGCCCGCGCTTCGGGACGCGGGCGAGACGTCGATTGACGGTCTTTCAGCGCATACACTCCCGCTGCTCGCGGGCTTTGTCGGAGGCGACACGGTTGCGGGAATTCTCGCGATCGAAAAAAGGGGAGTCGAAGAGCCCTGGATGCTGGTCGACATCGGCACCAATACCGAAGTTGTCATCAATAACGGCAAGGGCGAGCTCTGGTTCTCGAGCGCGCCGGCGGGTCCCGCGTTCGAAGGTGGAAATATCAATCAAGGCATGCGCGCGGAATCAGGCGCGATCAGTGTCGCGCGCTACGACGCGGGCAAGAAACATTGGGATTTTGAAACGATCGGTGGCGATATCCCGCGCGGCATCTGCGGTTCGGGTCTCATTGATCTGCTCGCTGAATCCGTCAAGGGCGGCCTCATCACTCCCGACGGCTTCGTCGAGGGAGGTCGCCTGGATCTTGTCGGCGACATCGCGCTTCTGGCCGATGACGTGCGCGAGTTCCAGCTCGCCAAATCGGCGACCCGCACCGCGGCGGATCTTCTTATTCAGCGCGCGGGCGTGAAGCCGCGGCGGATTTATCTGGCCGGAACTTTCGCCCAACACCTTCGCCTGGATTCAGTGGCGGGCGTCGGTCTCCTGCCCGAGGGAATACCCGCGGAAGCGATCGGAAACGCCTCGCTTGAGGGAGCCGTCTTGTATGCCTCGATGTCCGTTGCTGAGAGAGCGACGTTCATCGCTCGCTTGGAAAAAATGCGTCGGCCGGTTGAGCTGGCGCTTCAGGATGATTTCCAAGATGCGTTCGTGAAGAACTTGGATTTCAAGATTATCTAATAATAACGAACGGCTGCGTCAGGCCTTCCGAAGCATCTCGATATGGGGGATCCCGTCCTCGAGGTACTCTTCGCTTTGGCGGGTGAATCCGAAACTGCCGTAGAATTTCTCCAGATAAGCTTGCGCGGAGATGCGGATTGGAGAGGCGCCGAACTGAGCGTGAACGCGTGCGAGCGCTTCGCGAGTGAGGTCCTTTCCGTATCCTGATCCACGGGCCTCGGGTGCCGTCACGACGCGACCCAAGGCGTGTTCCTTGTACTTGATTCCTGGCATCACGACGCGGAGATAAGCAGCCAGGCTGCCACCTGCGTATCCGGAAAGGTGCCAGGAGTTTCGGTCAATTCCGTCGCAGTCGAGATAAACGCAGTTTTGTTCGACCACAAAGACCCTCTCGCGGAGGGAAATGATGTCATAGAGTTCGTCCGGGCTGAGGGAGGCGAAGTTCTTCCAGCGCCATTCAATGGGGGCCATAGAGCCCTTTTCGCACAAGTTCCCGATTCAACCAAAATCAATCTTTGACGAGGCAAGCGCCCCCAGGTTACATATTTCCTTTCAATTCCCGAGGTCTTAGGTTGAATTTCCTCACTGAACTCTCCAAGCGAAT
>PLXG01000225.1:0-1759 GCA_003153195.1 Myxococcales bacterium | reverse complement strand
GGCGCTTGGCCGAATACCAGTCCGAGGGCCGCATCCGCGAAATCAATGCGCGCGCGGTCGAGATCGCACGCAAGGCCGGGCCGAAGTGCTTTGTCGCCGGCGATATGGGCCCGAGCGGCGAGACGGTTTATCCGACCGGCAAGAAATCGTTTGAGGAAGTCTGCGAGATTTTCTACGAGCAGGCCAAGATTCTGGTCGAGCTTGGTGTTGACCTGATCGTGGTCGAGACGATGTTCGATAGCATCGAATTCAGAGCAGCGCTTTCAGGCGTACGCGCGGCTTCGCAGACGATGCCGCTGATCGGCCACACGACTTTCAATACGGACGGAATTACGGACACGGGCGCCTCGCCCGAGAACATCGCGGCGATCGCCGAGGGCTATCACGCGACGGGTGTCGGTGTGAACTGCTCGACGGGTCCGGAACCCATGGTTGGCATCGTGAAAAAGATGGCCGAGCTGTCTAATTTGGTGATCTCGGTTCAGCCGAACGCGGGGCTGCCGATTCTCAAGGACGGCCGCACTCAGTTCCCGATGACGGCCAAGGATCTCTCGCCCTATATCGATCGGTTTATTGAAGCGGGCGCCGGAATCATCGGCGGCTGCTGCGGTACGACTCCGGATTACATTCGCCTCGTCAAAGAACGAGTCAAAGGTGTCACGAAGTTCCGCAAGCCTCCGAACGAGGGCCGCGTTCTGGTTTCGAGTCTTTTCCAAGCTGTACGACTCGGCAAGGGTTACCCCTTCGTCGGCATCGGCGAGCGCATGAATCCGTCGGGCCGAAAGAAGCTGAGCGAGTCGCTGAAAAAAGGTGAATTGACGCTTCTTCTTCAGGATGCCGAGCAGCAGGTCAAAGCGGGTGCCCGCCTAATGGACCTGAACGTCGGAGTACCCCTGGTTGATGAGCCGGCCCTCATGCGCGAGGCCGTGGTCGCGGTTCAGAATCGCTTTCAAGTCCCGCTGATGATCGATAGCGCGAATTCGCACGCGCTCGACACCGGAGCTTCGGTTTACTACGGGCGCCCATTGCTCAATAGTCTGAACGCCGAGCAGGAAAAGCTCGATGAAGCGATCCCGATCATGAAAAAGCATGGCGCCGCGGTCATCTGCATGACGACCGGCGTGGATGTGCCGGTGGCGGCTGAAGACCGCTTGAAGAACGCGCAGAAGATCACGAAGCAGCTCTTCGACAGGCACGGATTTCGCGAAGAGGATGTCGTCTTCGACTGCCTGGGTCTTGTCGTCTCCGCGATGCAAGACGGCTCGAAATCGACGCTCAGGACTCTTGAGCTCATCAAGGAATATTTCCCGCGCTCGGCAACCACGCTCGGTCTCAGCAATGTGAGCTTCGGGCTTCCGAATCGCGCTTTCGTTCATAATGCGTTCCTGGCACTGGCCGTTCAGCGCGGTCTTGATTCAGCGATCATGTCGGTGACGGAGCCCATGGGTCCCGCGATCGCGGCGGCCGCTGATATGTGGAGCGAGAAGGCGGGCACCATCCAGTGGTTCATGGACGGCTTCTCGCAGAAGATTGAGTTAGGTCACGCACCGACGGGAGCGACCAGCGAAGCGGCCGCAGCCGCGGCGATCGCCCGAACTCAGTCAGCGGTGCGCGAGCCGGAATGGGTTGATAAACTGCCGGCGCTTGAGAAGGGTATTTTCCGGGGCGTTGTCGACGGTCAGAAAGAAACCGTCGAGCGGCTCGTGACGGAATACACGAAGACTCTCGAAGGCAAACCGGTCAGCACTCCCATGGATTT
>PLXG01000175.1 GCA_003153195.1 Myxococcales bacterium | reverse complement strand
GGTGAAGCGCTCGCGCTCCCAATCGCAGGAGGCGCCGAGCACCTTGAGCTGCTCGGTGATGCGACTACCGTGCTTCTCTTTCCATTCCCAAACGCGGCGCAAAAACTCTTCGCGCCCGAGCATCTGACGGGTCTTTCCCTCTTTGGCCAGAATCATTCGCTCGACGACCATCTGCGTGGCGANNGCGATGCCGGCGTGATCGGTGCCGGGCAGCCACATGGCGTTGTAGGCGCCCATGCGTCGCCAACGAATGAGGATGTCCTGAATCGTCACGAACAGCGCGTGACCCATGTGCAGCGATCCGGTCACATTCGGCGGCGGAATGACGATCGAGTACGGCGCCTTGGGAATGTTGGCCTCGGCGTGGAAATACCGCTGTTCGGTCCAGAACCGATACCACTTCTGCTCTACCTGCGTCGGGTCGTATGCCTTGGGAAGCTCGCTCATGTTCCTACTTGTTGCGCTCTTTCATCAGACGGTCGAGCTGCTCGCGCACAATCGCTTCGGCCAGCTCGGGCACCACTTCCCAGGCGATGCGTTCGATGATCTCGCGCGACAGCTGCGCGATCGCCTGGTACTCGGGACCTTTGGCCGCAAGCTCGTCCGAAATTCTGGCGACTGCCTGCGAAGTCACTTGCTGCACCGATTGTGCGACCGCTTGTGGCGGCGGCGACCAGCTCTGCCCCGTCGGAACCGGTGTCATCGATCGATCGTGCGCAACCGGCGTGTTCGATCGCGCAGGCGCGGGCGACGGCGTCGGCATGGAAACCGCCGGCATCCCCATGATGGTCGGCTTCGACGTACCTCGGGCCGATCCCGGCGTCGGAGTCGGCACGTGCGGAATCATCGACGGACGCGGCATCTGCGGCCATACCGACTGCGGCGGTGAAGACACGGGCGGCGAAATGCTGGCCATGCTCGACGACGGTGGCGGCGGAGACGCGGCCATGGTCGGCATGATGCTGGTTTGCGGACGAGGCGCGGGCCTGGGCGGCGCAGAGAACGGCGTCGGCAGAGGCTTCGGCGTCGCAAATGGCGGAGCCTGAATCGGTGGCGTGCGCGGTGCCGGTGGCGGCGAGGTCACCGCGATCGGCATCGAGTCTTCGCGCGCGATTTCGCGCGGCTCGGCTGGCTCCACACGCGCCGACGGTGGAGGCGGTGCTGCCGCCGGAATCACCGCCGAGATCGGACGTCCACTCTTCTTCGCGGACAGCTCGGCGACCTTGTCGATCATCGCCTGCGAATCGAATGGCTTTTGCACGAACCCGTCGGCGCCCGCCTTCTGTCCGCGGGCTTCGTCGTAGGGACTCGAGTTGCCGGTCAAGATGAGGCACGGCGTCGACGCGAGCTGGGCGTCGGCCCGAAGCGCGGCGCACAAGTCGTAACCCGTCTTGCCGGACATCACCGCATCGGCCAGAACGAGATCGGGCTTGATCTCGCGCGCCCGTGCCAGCCCTTCGTCACCATTTGGGGCGGTGGTCACGACATACTCGCTTTGCGCGAACATGATCTCGAAGATCTTTCGCATCGTCACGCTGTCGTCCACCACTAGGATCTGCTTGGGCATGCCTCGTCCTTTAAAGAGAGTTTTTCTTTAATATCACGGGTTTTGACAAAAGAAAAGGCCAGTGGTCTGACGCGCTGACGGTACACTCGGGGCATGTCCGAGGCCGCGCGACATCTCGGTTGGCGAAGCGGCGCAGGCCTCATCGTCGCCAATATGATCGGCGTCGGCGTTCTCACCTCCACCGGTTACATGGCGTCCGACCTCGGACCAGCCACCATCCTCATCGTTTGGCTGCTCGGCGGAGTGCTGGCGATCTCGGGTGCACGCTCCTACGCCGCGCTCGCTCAGATCATTCCGCGCTCGGGCGGCGAATATCGCTATGTATCGGATCTGCTCCATCCGGCGCTGGGCTATCTGGCCGGCTGGACTTCGGTGGTGGTCGGATTTTCCGCACCCATCGCGGTGAGCGCGCTGGTGGCGGGAGCGTTCGCCGCCACGCTTTCGCCGGTGAATCCGCGCGTCGTCGCGGTAGCGCTCATCGGCGGACTTTCGCTGGTGCACGCAGCTCGCCTCGATTGGTCGCGCCGGCTGCAAAATGGGTTGGTCTGGATCGAGCTGCTCCTGCTGGTCGGATTTGTCAGCGGCGGACTCGCCTTCGGACAGAATCATTTTCCCTCGTGGCAGCCGGTGAATCGGGCGGCCGGATTTCCGCTCTCCGCATTCGTGCGCGCGCTCTTTTTTGTGGCCTACGCCTACAGCGGCTGGAACACCGCCAGCTACCTGGCCGACGAATTTCGCGATCCGAAGCGCGACGTCGCCCGTGCGCTCACCGTCGGCACGCTGATCGTCACCGCCCTCTACCTGCTGGTGAACTGGGTGTTCGTCGCCAACTTGTCTGCCGAGCGGCTTTCAGCCTGGGCGCACGGCGACACCGAGCGCATCACACTCGGACATCTATTGATGGCCGATCTGGCCGGGCCTCGCGCTGCCCAAGCGATGTCGGCACTGGTGGTGCTGGCCATGGCCGCGCTCATCAGCTCGATGGTCATCGCCGGTCCGCGCGTCTGCAGCACCATGGCCCGCGATGGATTTTTGCCGCGTGCCTTCACCGAGCGAGCAGGTCGCCCGCCGGCGCTGGCGGTGCTCTCGCAAAGTGCGCTCGCCATCGTGCTCGTCTTCAGCCACTCGTTCTCGGCGCTGATTCAAAACATCGGCGCGGTGCTGACGCTGAATTCAGCGCTGGCGGTGATCGGACTCTTGCGCGCGCGAAAACGGGCGTCGTTCTCGCTGGTCGCGCCAATTACGTTTTTGCTCTTGGCGGGCGCGATGCTGCTCTACGGCTTTTTCGACGCGCCCAGCTCGCTCATCTGGATTGGTGGAGCGTTCGCGCTGTCGCTGGTCGGATATCGAATGTCTCCATCGCGGCGATGACCATCGCCACCACTAAGACACTGACCGCCATGACCAGGGTCAAAAAGAGCGGACCCACGTCGGCACTGGTGGAATGGACCGTTTCGCGCGCGACACCAATGCCAGTGCCGCGGCGAACGCGAGCGCGAACTTGAGCAGAATTAGCGTCATGCCAAATCCCTCGTCGGTGGCGTTGCCGACGAAGGCCAACCACAGCTCGAGCTTGCTCAAAGATGAATGCGATGAAGCCCAGCGTCTCGACGCGAGATTCTCGTTTCGAGAGCAGCGGCAATCCGATCGTGGCCAGCACACCGACTGCCGTAAGCTAGCGGTAGGCGGAAAATGGGTGTCTACTGAATCAAAATCGCGCAAAAGTTGTTGATGCAAGCGTTCGATGAATCGCAACAGTCGGCAGCGGTGGTGCATTTTTCCTGAACGCCGGAGCACTGACCGGCGCTCGAGCAGCTTCCGTCGGCGGGAGGCGTTTCGCAGCTGAGTGCGCCGCTCGAGTCCGCCTGGCAGCAGCCACCACCCTATTGATCGCCAGTCTCGCAACTGTTTCCGTCTTTTTGACAGGGATCGAGCACCCAAAATCCGCGCGAGTTCGCGGCCAGAATTTCCTGACCCGGCAAGTAGAACGGCGGATAGCTCGGATCCGACCCGGCCGGCGCCTTGAGATCGATGGCCGCCACCCACAACTTCTTGACGGTCGCATCGGGCAAGCTGTTGGTGTTGTAGAATCCCGGGTCGCTGTTCCACGGTGACGCGGTCAACTGATTGCCGTACAGGCGGCGGCTGCTGAACACCACCCACGCGTAACCGCCGACCACGATGGGCAACACCGTCGGCTCGTAGCTGAGCGTGGTGTCGTCATAGCCATCTTCGGTGTAACCCGAATCTTCGTTGTCGATGGTACCGGTGATGCCGTGGTTCTTTCCGCCGATGGGCAGATAGGAAGTTCCGTTGGGAAGTTTTCCGTTCAACCCGGCAAGCGGAACCGCCTGCGGATTACTGCCGGTGGTGGTCCACCAAAGCTCGCCGCGCGCGCCGCCATCGGTGGAGAGAACATATTCAGAGCTCGCTGACGAGTGGTTGGGACGAATTTCGGTTTCGAACAAGATGCCGCTGTTGTCGGGAAGGATGGTGGGAAATCCGATGCGCGTTCCCGTCATAGGCGAGTGCAGCGCGGTAGGCAGACCGAAGGCCTGCGAAGTCGCGTCGTAGGTGGCGATGGTGAGCGGCCCTGAGACATTGTTCGATGCCGTCACGTCGACGTAGGCGACGTAGTGATCGTCGGGCGAAAAAACCGGATAGGCGGCTTTGAGCGTCGCCGGCAGTCCCGTCGATGCCGCCGCGAACGGCGTCAGGCTGAACTTCCAAAAGCTGCTGGTGGCGGTGCCGGCCTGGCCGTTTTCGATCATGCTGGCGCCCGGAGCACCGTCGGCAACGTTGGTGAGCGCATAAGAAGCATCGCCTAAAAGCGCGGTCCAACCGAATGCGCCGTCGGGCGAGATATGGGTCTCGGTGCTCTGAACGTTGGCGGCCTGCAGATCGTAAACGTAACTTTTTTCGTAGCTGGTGGCACCATCTTGCGCGATGAGCCAGCGGCCATGCGAAGCCACCACGTGACAGGCGCGGCAGCCGCTGTCGTCGGTGCTGTTCTGCCCGACCGCCACTTTGGGTCCCGCATCACCGGAGCGAATGCTCAAGATTCCCGCGCCGTATCGATTGCCGGCTTGATCGGCGATCGATCGATTGAGCAGAAGGTGGGTGGCATAGGCCTGGTAGTACATGGTGCCGGTCAGCTTGGCTGGCGCGATGCGCCACGTCTCTTTGATCGGTCCGTAGGCGACGCCACTTTTGGCGATGGTGAGGCTGACGGTGAGCGCGTCCGGATCGCCGGTCGGCGTGAGCCCGCCCGCGCTGTTCGTCGCCGTGGCCCACACATCTTGCGGAATGGGATGATGAATGAAGGGTCCGCTGGTTTGCGTCAAGATTGCCGGGCGTCCAAAGGTCCCGCTCCAGGAAAATGATCCGCTGGTGGTCGAGAGATCGATCTTGATCGCGTCGGCATCGTTGGTGCTCCAGCTCCACATCAGCAGCGGCGCCAAAAGTCCGCGCGGCCAGATGGTCTTGTCGTACGGATAGAGGAAGGTGAGGTTTTGCGCGTGACCGTCGCCGGTAGGAGCGGCGAGCGCGGCCAAGGTCGCCGTGTCGGACACCGCGACTCCCAGCCCTTCGCCGCCCACACCGCCGACACCACCGCCGGCTTTGAGCGAGCTCACGTCGGCCGGCACCTGGACCTGCTCGAGCGCGTTGCTGGTAATGCCGTTTTGCGAGGAAGCCTGAAGCTGAATCAGCACTTTTCGGCTGACCGTTTGGGTTCCCAAACTGGCAAACACCGTCACCAATCCGCCGGCAGTTCCAGTCGGCGTAAAGGTGGTGGAGCTGGCCGGCCCGGCCATCACATGCGCCAAATCGGCGCGATCGACGCTCCACTTCACATTGATCGGCGCGCCGCTCGATGACCCGCCCGAAGAGGCGATGGACGTCGCGCTGAACATCACCGTCGTCGGAGGTTGAATCGTCTGCAGCGTGTCGGGAGTGACGTCGAACGCCGCCGTCAGATCGGTCATATCCGGCTGGGCGAGATCCCCGGTGGCGAAATCGGGCGACGACAGGTTGTCACGCGAGGGCGCCGGACAAGCACCCAGGCCGAGCAGCAGCAGCAATCCCACTCGAGCGGCCCGGAATCTCCCGCCTCCCGCGCTGAACAGATCGGTCAT
>PLXG01000433.1 GCA_003153195.1 Myxococcales bacterium | reverse complement strand
GAATCTGGCCGACGAGCGGCGTGATCGCATTGATGGAAATAGGCACGGAGAGCAGTCCCGCCGGATTCAGTCCACTATCCGCCAGGAGACTGTGAGCGCGTTCTCCGATGGCCCAGATTTTCGTGATCTTTGCAGACGATGCTTTGAGCGTGCGGGTGGCGAATTCCACGATCGCCTCGTTGAATCGGCCGACGAGGCCCTGGTCCGAACCAAAGAGCACGGCTCCGATCGCGTCCGCTGCCGGCGCCCCTTTGAAAAGAGTAAGCGGAGCTGGCACGGTCTGACGGAGACATACGGCCAGTCCGAGCTCGAGCGTGCGGTAGTAGTCAGCGAGTGAACGAACTGCCGTTTCGTATTGGCCAATGCTCGATGCAGCCAACGCCTTCATGGAGCGGACGACGGACTTCAGATCCTCTGCGGCGGCGATTTTGCGCCGCGAGCTCGCCGCTGATTCGCTCACGACCCGGAGTCTCCATTGGACTTGGACTTGTCGTCGGACTTTGGCTCGAATGAGGCAAGCGCTTTGGTAGCAATGTCGACGATCACTTTTCGATCGTCGTCGCTCAATTTATCGGCCGAGGCCAGTCGATGGGCAACATCTGCTGGAATCGCCGCAGCCGCCTTACGCAATGCCCGTTCGGCATCGTTCGCCTTTTCGAGCGGTATGTTGTCGAAGAGCCCCGCGGTAAGCGCCAGCAGCACCGCGATCTGCTCGGTCATCGACACCGGCTCGGATTCCGGCTGCTTGAGACACGCGCGAATGCGCCGCCCATGCTCGATGGTCTTTCGGGTCGCTTCATCCAGGCGCGTGCCAAACTTGGCGAATGTCTCCAGTTCTTCGAACTGCGAATAGGCGAGCTTGAGATCTCCCGCGATGGTGCGATACGCCGCGCGCTGCGCCGCCCCCCCAACGCGTGACACGGATTTTCCGACGTCGACCGCGGGCAGGATCCCCAATTCGAACAAAGTCGGCGAGAGATAGATCTGACCGTCCGTGATGGAGATGAGATTGGTCGGGATGTACGCGGAGATGTCNNATGTAGAAGATGTCGCCGGGGAAGGCTTCGCGCCCGGGCGGACGACGAAGCAGGAGTGAAAGCTCGCGATACGCGCGAGCGTGGTGCGTGAGATCGTCGTAGACGATCAGTACATCACGCCCCTTCTCCATGAAGTACTCCGCGATACTCGTCGCCGCGTAGGGCGTGATGTAGACGAGTCCAGGCGCTGCGTTGCCTTCGGCGACCATCACGACCGTGTACTCCAGCGCCCCCTTTTTGCGCAGAGTTGCTACGACTTTGGCGACCGCGGAAGCGCGCTGACCGATCGCGCAGTAGATGCAGAGCACGTTCTTTCCGCGCTGATTCAGGATCGTATCGATCGCAACGGCGGTCTTACCCGTTTGGCGGTCACCGAGGATCAATTCACGCTGACCACGTCCGATGGGAATGAGCGCGTCAATGACCTTCAAACCGGTCTGCAACGGCACACTGACCGCCGCGCGGTCCACGATGGCCGGCGCGGGCCGTTCGACGGGCCAACGTTCGCTCGTTTGAAGCGGTCCCTGGTCGTCCAGTGCGTTGCCGAGCGGATCGATCACTCGCCCAAGCAGTCTGTCACCGACCGCCACGTCCATCACGCGCCCGGTGCGCTCGACTTCGTCGCCGGTGTGCAGATCCTGATAGTCGCCGAGCAGGATCACGCCGACTTCGGCTTCATCGACGTTGAACGCGATGCCCAGCAAATTGCCAGGGAACCGGATCAATTCGTCGAAGCCGACGCTTGGAAGACCCGATATCGTGGCAATGCCGATGGAGACATTCGTTACCGTCCCCACTTCACGCACGGTCAGTTGCGAGCTGAACGCGTCGCGGGCCTCGCGGATGCCGCCGAACACGCGGTCTAAGCGACTCTGCAGTGTTTCAGACGCTCTGTTCATTGACCCTTGCTTCAGGCTTAGAACCTTCGGTCTTGGGTGGGGCTCCAGGGTCCGCCTTGGGCGGGGCTTCGGCTTCGCTCTTGTCGCTCTCCTTCAAAAGTTCGCCGACAGCCCTTTCCAGGGATGCGAGGTAGTCCGCCATACTCCAACCGAGCTTTTTCCCGTTCGCAGAGAGCTCGATTCCACAGACCGTGTCCGGTGAGGCCTCGAACCGCACGCGGACCTCCGCGGAGAAGGCCTCGTTGAGTGCGTTTTGGATCACTGCCCGTTGCTCGGTCGGGAGCTCGAACGCGCTTCGTACGAGCGCGGGGTCACTTGCAGTCTGAATCGCCGCGGCGAGGTCTGTTTTCGTTTTGCCATCCAACTCGCGCAAGCGACGAGTGAAAACCGCGATCAGGCGTTCCTCCAAACTCGCGGTGGCGAGGTCCGTCAGCACCTTGCGCGCGATCGCGAACACTTCCTCCTGGGTCCGGCGCGTGATGGCCTGATTGAGCCCTTGAACGTCACTCTTCAGCACTTCCCGACGTTTGGCGCTCAATGCGTCGGCCGCCTGCCTCGCTTCGGCGAGGAGGCGCTCGCGTTCAGCGTTCGCTTCATTGGTCGCCTTGCTCAAGAGTGCAGCGCGCTCCCGGTCGAAGTCCTCGTTCTTGTGTTGAAAGTCGTCGTGTTCTTTTTGCGCCTCGGACTTCTTCGCCACAGCGTCAGCGAGCTCACCGGCAATGCGCTTTTCCCGAGCGTCGATGGCGGTCAGGATCGGCTTGTATAGGAAGTGCTTCAACAACCCGACGAGGATGAGGAAGTTGAGGGCTTGCGCCGCAACCGTGAACCAGTTGATGAGCATGGCTCACTTGCCGCTTGCGTGAGCGATGACCTGGCCCCAAAACGGATTGGCAAAAATCAGAATCATCGAAACCACGANNCGACGGCCCGGCCCTCGCCGAGCGCTGGGCACATGCAGCCGACTCCAGTCGTGATACCAGCGGTGACGATCGATGCTACGGCGATTAGAACGCTACCATCCATGGTTAATCCTTCTTTTGGCAATCTCGTCGAATTCAACGGCTCGGCGCAGGGGCGGGCTTGGGTTTGGGAACGCGCGTGGCCGCAGCAATGTAAACGGCAGCCAAAATGCCGAAGATGTAAGCCTGCACCATGCCCNNGCAGACCGAGCGCCGTCATGACGATCGGAAACAGATAGGGGGTGATCGTCAGCAAAATACCGATGATCATCGCGCCACTCATCATGTTTCCAAACAGGCGAATAGCGAGCGCCAGCGTGCGTGACAGTTCGCTGATGATATTGAACGGCAGCATGATGGGCGTAGGCTTCGTGTACGTCTTGAGATACCCGACGAGCCCCTGCTCCTCGATGCCGAAGAGCGGGACTGCGATGAACACGCACAACGCGAGCGCCGCGGTAGTCGAGAGTGAACCCGTCGGCGGCTGATAGCCGGGGATCACGGTACAAAGGGCCGCCATTGCGACAAAAAGGAAGAGTGTGCCCAAGAAGGGCAAATATTTTTGGGGCTGGTTCAGCCCGACCTCCTCGATCTGCTTGTCGATCGCCGTGACGATCATTTCGAGCAAGCCTTGCCAGCGGGATATGGGGCCGTCGGCAGTGAGCTCGCGGGTGACCAGCATCGCGCCCAGCGTCATCACGAGCATCAGGGCCCAGGTGGTGATGATCGTTTCATTGAGCGTGATGAAGCCATGTTGCCAAAAGATTCGCTGGTCGGATGTGAGATTCATGGCCCACCCGCCTTCATAATCTGACCCCGCTTCTCACTCGGTGCGCGCGTCAGCCGCGTTGCCAGGGTGCGTGCCAGAAGAAATCCGATCAGGCAGGCCAAGAGCCTATGCCAATCGCCGCGTCCCGTGAAATAGAAGACGGTGACCGCGATCACCGTGCGGAGCAGAATGCTGCCCAAGAACCACAGCGCAGGGATTTTCGAGGGAACGCCCCTTCTAATGGTCCACCAAAGGCCGCCAAAGAACGTGGCGCCGAGAAACGTACCGGCGAGCAGCGCCAGAACCAGATTCGTCGGTTCATGCATCTTTGTCCTCCGGATCGTCCTGCATGGCCTTGTTCTGCTGAGACACCCAATGCCAGGCGTTGGCGCAGCCCGCGACCAATCCCGCGACCAAGAGCGCGAGCGTCCAAGAATGGGCTGTCTGCAGATGGCGCCCGTCGAGCCACAACCCGAGCAGCGCGCCGAGAATCGTCGGTACGGCCACGGACCAACCAATGAGCCCTGTCATGCCCAGCCCGAACCAGACGCTCTGCTCCCCAGCGCGCTGAACCTTGAGCTTGCGGGCGGCCTTCGCGCCAACCTCCCCGACGAAGAGCGTTTCGCTTTTCGCAGCAGGCTTTGCCGGATCAATGCCCACGTTCGAACTCCGCGACTCGGCGCAGGAAGCCGCCTGCGATCTTACTCATCGCAGTGCGAAGCCGCTGCTCTGCCTCGTCGAGCATCAAGAACTCACGTTTCACCGCCTCGTGAAGCTGACTGAGATCCGTTCCGCCGATGGCGTGACGCACGGAGACCAGCACGTCCTGGCCGGCTTTGACGAGGACGCCTTCATCGACGGCGAGGTAGACCGTTCCGTCCTGCTTCGTTTCGTAAGTTAGAATCCCGGGCGCAAGCGCTGCCACGCAATCAAGCCGATGAGGAAGGATGCCGAACGACCCCTCGCGGGTCTCGGCGACGATGCGCAACACCTCGGTCTTGTCGGCGAAGATTTCGAATGGAAGCAGGACTTTAAGATTCATGGGCGGCCTTGGGCTCGTTAGTGGGCTTTCTTGCTTCACCGATCGCGCCGATCATGTAGAGCGAGCTCTCCGGATAGTCCTTGAACTCGTCCTTCAAAATACGTTCGCAGCCGTCGAGCGAATCCTCGAGACTGACTTGCTTGCCTTTGATGCCGCTAAACTGTTCGGTGGCGAAGAACGGTTGGGTGAGGAACCTCTCCAGCCGGCGGGCGCGCGCGACTACGTTGCGATCTTCTGGCGCAAGTTGTTCCAGGCCGAGCATGGCGATGATGTCCTTGAGATCTTCATACTGCGCCAGCGTCCGCCTGATTTCTTGCGCCAGGAGATAATGCCGTTCGCCGACAATACCGGGCGTGGCCATCTTGGAGTTGGATTGCAGCAAATCGATAGCCGGGTAAAGTCCTTC
>PLXG01000395.1 GCA_003153195.1 Myxococcales bacterium | reverse complement strand
TGAAATGAAATACTGGAGTTAGAAGACATAGCCTCTTTGACCTTGGCGTCGACCAGGTCGGAGAGGCTATGTCTTCTAACTCCAGTATTTCATTTCAAAAAGCGCTGCTCCTCGCCTCATTACATGTGGCCGAGGATCTAGTATTTCTAAAGCGCGCCGTTCGAAATCGCCTGGATTCACTTGAAACCAAAGCAAAAGGCATTCTCACCGAGCTGGATTCATCTCCCCTCGCACGACTCACAATCGATCAGTAGTAATCGCTCGCTTGAATTAGAATTGAGTCAAAGGTGGAAGTGGCAACAGTTCCTGGTCCTAAATCCGTCTTCCGGCGGAAATTTAAAGATGTTCGGCGTCAATTCGCCCAAAATGGCGGCGCTTTAGCCGCTTCGGAACTCAAACAGAATCTCAATCGCTTGCTGCAGGATTTTTCCGGCGTCCAACGTGGGCTTTATCGGGCCCTTCCGGACGAAGCTCCTTGTTTGGTGGATGCGCCGCAGGACTTTTTTTATCCCGTCATTTGCGGGACCGATTTGGAGTTTCGCCAGCCGCGGGACCGAACGGCGTTTCATCGCAATCACCTGTCCATCGAGGAGCCGGTTCCCGGGAAATCCACGTTGCTGGATTTGGCATTGCCGGCGGTGATTTTTTGCCCCGCTCTCGCCGTCGATGGCCAAGGCAATCGCCTCGGGATGGGCCAGGGTTTTTATGATCGCTTTTTTGCAAAACACCCCGATATCCTCCGAGTGGGTGTGGTTTTTCATGTCCAATTTTCCGCTGACCCTCTCCCCGCAGAGAGCTGGGATCAAGCCATGGATTGGATTGTAAGCGAAAAGATGATTCTGCGTACAAGCCCTCTTTCAAGGAGTCCGCAGTCATGGATATGAGTACAGTTGCAAGTTTATTAGCCGGTCTTGGCGTTGGGGCCTTCGGTCTATTTGCGGTCTTAAAGTTGACCGGACAAAAGACTTTGCTTTCGGCCGAGAAGGAAGCCGAAAAGATAATTCAGCGGGCCAAAGGGCAGGTGGCAAAGATTGAAAAAGACGCCAGCCAGCGCGCCAAGGATTTTGAAATTCGCGCGCGCAAGAACGTGGAAGTCGAATTGCGCAAAGAAAAGCAAAAAATTCAGAATGTTGAGATTCAACTCAAAGAGCGCGAAAGCAAATTGGAGCGTGAAATCAAGCGCCGCGAAGAGCAGCTAGGTCAAAAAGCAAAAGAATTGGATGAAGGCGCCGAGCGCGCGCAAGTGACTGAAACCCGCTTGCAGGATATGTAACAAAAGGCCAATCAGCAAATATCCGATATGGAATTGAAACTTCAATCTGTCGCCAATATGACACCGGACCAAGCCAAGGCGGAACTCCTCGCCGCGATGACCGAAGACGCGCAAAAAGAAATGGGTTCCCGTGTGGCCCAGATCGAGGAAGAAACGCTGAAGGAAGCCAACAGCCGGTCACGAGGAATTTTGGCCACCGCGATTGCCCGTTATGCTTCGGAAGTGGCCACGGAAAGAACCGTAAGTTCCATCCCTCTGACGGGTGAGGAAATGAAGGGGAAAATCATCGGCCGCGAAGGCCGCAATATTCGCGCGCTCGAGATGGCCACCGGCGTCGATCTCATCGTCGACGACACGCCGGGGGCGATCATCCTCTCGGGCTTCGACCCGTACCGCCGCGAGATTGCGAAGCAGGCGATCGAACGCCTGATCGCCGACGGGCGCATCCATCCGGCGCGCATCGAAGAAGTCGTGCAGAAGGTGAAGGACGAAACCGACGAATCCATGCGCAAGGAGGGCGAGGCGGTGGCCTTCGACCTCGGCCTGCACGACCTGCATCCGGACATCTGCCGCCTGATGGGCCGACTCAGGTACCGCACGAGCTACGGCCAGAACGTGCTGGCGCATTCGGCCGAGGTCGCCCGGCTGGCCGGCATCATGGCGCGCGAGGTCGGCCTCGACGCGCACGTGGCCGTCCGGGCGGCGTTCGTGCACGACATCGGCAAGGCGATCGACCGCGAGATGGAGGGCACGCACCTGCAGATCGGCATCGACTTCCTGCGCAAGCACGGCGAAAGCGAGGCGGTCGTGATGGCGATGGCCGCGCACCACATGGACATCGACTGGCCGTCGCTCGAGGCGATGATCGTGCAGGCCGCCGACGCGATTTCGGCGGCGCGGCCGGGCGCCCGCCGGGACATTCTCGAATCGTACGTCAAGCGGCTCGAGAAGCTCGAAGGGATTGCCGACTCGTTCAAAGGCGTCTCGAAGTCGTTCGCGCTGCAGGCCGGCCGCGAAATCCGAATCATGGTGGAGAGCGAGAAGATCTCCGACGAAGAGGCCATCTGGCTCTCGAAAGACATCGCGCGCCGGATCGAGAACGAGCTCGAGTACCCCGGGCAGATCAAAGTCACGGTCATCAGGGAAACGCGCGCCACGGACTACGCCAAGTGACGTGGCTCGTGGCTCGTGGCTCGTGGCTCGTGGCTGGTAGCTCGCAGAGCACGAGCTACGAGTCACGAGCCCCGAGCCACTAGTCAGGCAGATACCGCGCGACCAGCGCGGTGCAGTTGTCGTGGCTGCCGCGCGCAAGCGCGGCGGCCACGAGGTGTGTCGCGGTTCCGCGCAGGTCGCCCGAATCCAGCATCAGCTGCTCGATCCGGTCGTCGTCCAGCACGCCGTGAACACCGTCGGTCGACAGCAACAGCAGTTCCCCTCCGCCAAGCACTTCTTCCACGACATGCACGTTCGTCCGGCGCCGGGCGCCCACGACGTTCGTCAGCGCGTTGCGCATCGGATGACGCTCCAGCCGCGCGACGTCGGCAGCCGGATCGTCGGCGAGCATCGACGCCATCCATGAATCGTCGTGCGTGAGCTGCCGGATGCGATCGTTGGCGAGCATGTACAACCGGCTGTCGCCGACATGCCCAACCGACAGCCGGCGGCCCTCGACGATCGCGGCGACGATGGTCGTCCCCATCCCGGAGTACTCGTCTGAAGTCACCGCGATTTCAAGGATGTGCATGTGGGCGAGGTGGATGGCGGTTCGCAGCCGATTGCCCGCTTCCGAAAGCGAGGGATCGAACCCAAACGGCCAGCTCTGGTCGCCCGCGGTCCCGGTCGCCAGCGACCCGACGACGGTGTCGACGGCCATTCGCGCGGCGACTTCCCCCGCCTTGTGGCCGCCCATGCCGTCGGCGACGACGCACAGGCCGCGCGCTTCGTCAAACGCCCAACAGTCTTCGTTGATGGGCCTGACGCGGCCCTTGTCTGTCACACCGTACGCCCGCAGCACCGTGGTATACCCCCGAAGGTCGGGTACTTTATCGGCGCGGCCGCTCACGGCCAACAGACGAATCTAGTCATTTGGTCATTTAGTCATTTAGTCACTTGATTGCTCAATTGAACAATCAATGACCAGATGACCAGACGACCAAATGACTAGATATTTAGTGCGCGACGCTCTTGAGGTGTTCCCTCAGCAGATCCCGGCCGAAATCGCCGGCAAAGTCGCGCCAGACGGAATGGATGTGGTTGCCGTCATTCTGCGTGTTGTCGAACTCGATGAGGAACGTCGGCCCCTGGATCCGGTAGTAGTGCTTCTTGCCGCGCTCGAGCTCGCCCGCCCACGCGAACGCGATCTTATCGACGCCCGCCTTCTGGATCCTGCTCGTGCGATCCGCCTCGATGTCGCTCGCCATCGCCGACGTGTAGGCGTCGATGACCTGCATCAGCAGATCGCGCTCTTTCGCCGTGAGATCGTTCGCGGTGATGCCGACCGGCGAGAGCGGATTGATGTCCACCTTGTTGGTGGTCACGATTTCGCCAGGCGCCACGTTCTGAATGATGGCCTTGGCGCGCTGCGAGCTGTCGAGCGCCATGACGAGCGCCCGGGCCGGATCTTCCTCATGCGCCAGGATCCGCAGCCCCTTCTTGGGACCGTCGCGCACTTCGGCCGGGTTCGACCCGAAAAACGACGGCGAACCGACATCCACGGTGCCGTTGACGACGGTGAAGCGGAGCGAGACGTGGTGGCCTTCGACGCGCCAGCCCCAGCTCTCCTTCGCCGACGGCGTGCCGAACACCGAGAAGTAGTAATCACCGGGATTGCGCGGAAAGCTTTCGGCATTCTGACCGGCGTCGTGAGCCGAACGCTCGATCGCGCCGAGCGTCGTCTCCAGATCCATGATCGCCGTCGCCGTCATGTAGCCGCGCTGGCTCAGGCCCGTCTTGAGCAAACCGTGCGCCTTGGCGCGCTGCACCTCGGTCATCAGTTTGAGCGTCAATCCCTTGCGGGGGAACATCTCGGTGGGGATGAAGTTCCAGCGCATCCGGTCGACGGCGGCAAACGCAAACGTCGCCTGCTGACGCTGCTCGGGCGTGAGGCTGCCGAGGAACAGTGTGGCGGCGGAGGTCATCGACGCCGACGACCGCTCGGCGGCGACGCCGGCGCCCACCAGGACGGCGAGGAGACAGCCGGAGGCCAACAGTGCGCGGGGAGCGCGAAGGAGCTTCATCAGAACACCCTCCTGAACGGCGGCATTCTACCGCATGGAAATCTGTTTCACGCATCGCCAGGAAAAATCAGGCTGCAGCACGTCACGGCGCCTTCGGCTTTCGCGATCTCGCTCACGCCGACCGTCCGCACGCGAGTGCCTTGCCGCTCGATCCGCTCGCGTGTGCGCGGAAACGCGTCGGGATACACCAGCTCGTCGGCCACGCGGACGATATTGGCGGCGTACGGCTCGCGGGGATCGACGTCAACGATGTCCAAATCTAGGGACGAAAACAGCTCACGCGCGACCCACTCGCCGTTGAGGAGCAGCCGGTCGTCGGCTAGCGCGGTCACCGCCGACTTGAGGTGCAGGCAGCCGGTGACTGGAACGGGGTGGACCGCGTAGCCATGCGGTTGCAGGATGGCATGCATCTGCTCGACGGCCGCCGCGTTGGTCCGGCCCGAGCGTCCGACGAACACACTCCGGCCCGCGACCAGGACGTCGCCTCCGTCAATCGTCCCGGGCGCCTCGATGAACCGGAGCGGACGGTAGCGGCCCAGCAGCTCGGCCACCGCCGGCGTCTCCGCGCGCCGCTGACGCGCGCCGGGCCGCATGATGATCGCCACCTCGCTCAGGACGACGGCGGCGTCCTCGACGAACACCGAATCAGGGAGTTCAGGCGCCGCCTCGACGCGCACGATCGTGCAGCCTGCCTCCTCGAGCGCGCGTTCGTACGCGTGATGCTGCGCGCGCGCCCGATCGACGTCGATCACCTCCCGCGTGAGGTGCGTCAGTTCGCAACGATTGATGGCCCGGCTGACTTCACGCGTCGCCGCAATCAGCATCAGATCACGTACGTTGCCACAGAGGCACGGAGAGCACAGAGATCCTTTTCGAAAGAGAAGAATTCTCCGTGCTCTCTGTGTCTCTGTGGCTACGTGATCTAATCACAGTACTCGGATGAGATCGCTGCGCGTGATGATGAACGTCTTTTCCGTCTTGAAATCGCGCACCAGCACGGCCGGGTTGTGCGGCGTGATCATGGTCGCCAGCAGATCGACGGGCGTGGAGACGTCGACGAACGGAAAGGCGGGCTCCATGATCGACTCGACGGGATGGCTCTTGATGCCGGGATCGCGCACCAATTCTTCATAGAGGTGCGCTTCGTTCAGCGAGCCGACCAGCCGCTTGTCGTGCGTAACGGAAATCTGGGAGAAATCGTGCTCGCTCATCACGCGGATGGCCTGCGCGACCGGCTCGTTGCACTCGAGTGAGAAGAGCTCGCCCGACAGGCCCGCGGCCACCAGATCGCGCGCCGCCATGCCGGTCTTCTCGATGAAACCCTTCTCGCGCATCCAGTCGTCGTTGAACATCTTGCCGAGATAGCGCGAGCCGTGATCGTGAAAAATCACGACGATGAGGTCGCCGTCGTGAAAGTGGTCCTTCAGCTGCAACAGACCGGCCATCGCCGAACCGGCCGAATTGCCGGCGAAGATGCCTTCCTCGCGCGCGAGCCGCCGCGTCATGAGCGCGGCGTCCTTGTCGGTCACTTTCTCAAAGTGATCGATGATGCTGAAATCGANNGTGTCGATGCCCCACACCTTGATCGCCGGGTTGTGCTCCTTGAGACAACGGCCGACACCCGTGACCGTTCCGCCGGTGCCAACGCCGACCACCAGGTGCGTGACGCGCCCGTCGGTCTGCTCCCAGATCTCGGGGCCGGTCTGCTCGTAGTGCGCCGCGGTGTTCGACAGGTTGTCGTACTGGTTGGCCTTCCAGGAGTTCGGAATCTCCTCGGCCAGCCGCGACGACACCGAGTAGTACGACCGGGGATCTTCGGGGGCGACGTTGGTCGGGCAAATGATGACCTCGGCCCCAAACGCCCTCAGCGCGTCGATCTTTTCCTTCGACT
>PLXG01000354.1 GCA_003153195.1 Myxococcales bacterium | reverse complement strand
GGAGGACTTTGAGGACACGCCCTAAGCATTCCACCTAAAATCTTCGCCAAATTTTTGCGAACCGCCTACATGTAGGCGATAATTGTTTCATGGCGCGAAATAGAAGAGATGCGGCTGAAGACCGTCGCCGCGCATATCGCGCCCCTCTCGTCGCTGCGGTCAAGCAGCGTCGCAATGGTGAGGTGGCGCTGGCCCAGTGTCAGAACCTTTGCGAAACGGGGATGGAGCTGAGGCGCCCAGCGGACGAAATTCCACTGGCGGGGAGCTTCATGTCGTTGGTGTTCGAGCTGCCCGACGGTGAATCGATGGTCGAGGCGCGCTGTGCGGTGGTGTTCGAGCAGCCGCAAGGATCGTTTCAGCGAACCGGAATTCGTTTTGTGGAGATCTCGCGTCGAGACCGCCGTCGCATCGCGCGCTTCGTGAAAAAATCGCAGCAGGCTCACGATCGCCGCAGCGTCTAGACCCTTTCGCTCCGCGCGTCCCGGCGCTCAGCCGCCCAGCAGAACCTCGCCTTTGACTAGATCTCGTTTTTTTTCCGTCGAGAGAACTCGCTTGGCCGCGTTCCATCCCGCTTTGAGCTCGCCTTCGAGTCCGAGCGCAGGCAGCACCTGTCGCGACGCCAAGTAGAGCTTCTTTATGCCGGTGGTGCTGTGCACGCCGCTCACGCCAAAGGCGCGCGCTTCACTGTTTGGCGCGTCGAACCGCCACACCGCGTCCATTGGCACGCTGGGTGGCGCCTCCCACTGCTCGATGGACGTCGGTGGCTGCCCGTCGTGCGGCGAATGCTCGAGAACAATGTGCTGCTCGATGAATGGGAAGATCTCGAGCAGATGTTGGCGCATCGACTGGCGCAGGGCGGCCAGCGACTCCGGCCGAAGCTCGCCCGCCGGCTGCAGCGCTTCGACCGACACCACCGCATGTTGGCCGTAACCGTCGGCGAAATGAATCGCCAGCGCATTGGCGCGCTCCAGTGGCGCGGAGGGATCGCGAACTGAAAAAGAGAGTCGCGCCAGCGGCGGTGGAATCGCTTCGAGCGGCGCCACCACTTGGAGCCGATAGCGATAGTGCGACGGCTCGCGCGCGGCCGACTCCACCAGTCGTTTGGGCGGGCGATCGCCCTCGAGCATGTTCATTACCGTTCGTGCCGGCAGACCACAGATCACGTTCGAGCAGCCGACCGACTGACCGCGACCGGAAAAAGAGACGCCTGCTACCTTGCCACGCTTGATCTCGATCGATTTCGGCTCGAGCTCGGCGCGAATCTCGCCGGAGTGCGCTTCGATTCGATCGAACAGCAGCGAACGAAGCGATTCGCGTCCGCCGTCGATGCGATAGGTGCCGCGAAGATGAAGATCGAACGCGCGCGCAATCGCCAAGGTCGACGGCGAAGCGTCGTCGAGCGCGAAGAGAGCCGGCAGCCGACGCAGCAATCGAAACAGATGCTCGGGAGGCAGCGGTGAGTCGAGATCGATCTCGCCGAGCGGAAGCTTGGCGCTCAGGCGCGTGATCTCACGCCGCTCCCAAAATCCCTCCGGCGGCAGGGGCGGATCTTCGGCCAGCAGACTCTCCAGCGCCGAGCACAAATTCGAGGAGCGCTCGAGCAGCGGCTGAACTGTGACGTCAGGCATCTCTCGCGCCAGCTCGTCGGCGAGAAACTGCGCGTCCACGTCGATTCGATGATTGGGAAGAATGACTTGATAAGCGGGCCGATTGGGCTCGATGCGGCGGCGAACCAGCTGGAGCAGATTTAGATCGCCGAAGATTCGTTTGAAAATCGCCGAGTCGGGATAGGTCAGACAAAGTGGCGAGCGCGGCAGCACGTAAGGGCCGATCTCATAGCGCTCTTTGCGCGGCACACCGGCGACCAGCACTCGAAATCCTTGCTGTGAGAGCACCGCGCCGGCGACCGTGGCACCGAGATCCGATCCGATCACCACCACGTCGTAAAAGCTGGTGGCCACTATTTGTCTTCTTCCGAATGGAGCTCGACGCCGCGCGCGCGAAGTCGCTTGGCGAATTTTCCGATGCCGCTCATGAGACCGGAAAGTCCGTGAATGCGACGCACGCCGCAAGAAGGGCTCTTCTCTTTGAGCAGCGCGCGCTCAGCGTTGGCCAAATCGGCCAGTGCATTCGCGAGCTCGGCACCGGCGTCCATTTGCGTGGTGACGTCGTGTCCGTCGAGCGTGAGCGCACGTTCACCATCGAGAATCACCGACGGCCGTGGAATGCCAAGTTGTCCCAGTACTTCCGGGCACAGCGGTACGATCTCGACGTCACCGTGCGCGAAGCGATCGACCGCAGCGGGATTGGCTTTGTCGTTTCCATCATAGCGACAGCGCACGCCGAGCAGGCAGGCAGACACGATCACTTTCGGACGCGGCAGCGCAGCGAGACGCGCGACCTCCGCACGTGCTAGAGCGGGATCACCGTGTAAAAGACGATAACGCTCTTGTAGATCGGCGTCGGTCAAACCGAACCCTCGACGCGCCGCGAGCCGGAGACCAGTCGCACGCGCCCGTGGGCGATGGCCGAAATTACCGCTGGCAATAGCCGATGCTCTTCGGCCTGAATGCGCGCGCCCAGCGTCTCTTCGTCGTCGCCGTCCAAAATCGGCACCGCGCGCTGCGCGATAATAGGCCCGGTGTCGCAGCCGCTGTCGACAAAGTGAACCGTGCAGCCGGTGATCTTCGCACCGTGATCGAGCGCCTGCTTGGCCGCGTGAACGCCGGGAAACGAGGGCAGAAGCGCCGGATGAATGTTGATGATCTGAAACGATTCGATAAACTTCGGCGTGAGCAGACGCATGAATCCGGCCAGCACCACCAGCTCGATGCCGTGCTCTTTCAGTCGCGCAATCAGTCGCGCGTCGAACTCCTCACGCGACGAAAAATCGCGATGAGAGATGACCTCGGCCGAGACGCCCGCATCGCGCGCGCGATCGAGCGCACGCACGCCGGCGATATTGGAGATCACCAAGCGCACTTCGGCGCCCAGGCTTTCCGCTTTTTGCGCGTCGAGGATCGCCTGCAGGTTCGAGCCGGAGCCCGAGACCAAGACGCCTACACGCTTCAAGTAAATTCCACTCGAGGCTCTTCGCTGGCGTCGCCGGCAAAGATCTCGCCGACCAGGTGGCTCTTCTCGCCGGCCTGATCGCACGCGGTCATCATCGCTTTTACGTCGGAAGGCGGAACCACGATGAGCATGCCCAGGCCGACGTTGAAGGTGCGTCGCATTTCATGACGCGACACGTTCGCACCCTCGGCAATCATGCGGAAGATCTCCGGCTCGGGCCAGCTGCCTTCGCGCAGACGCATGTGAATGCCCGGTCGCAAAATGCGTGGCGGATTTTCCACCAGGCCGCCGCCGGTGATGTGGGCCGCGCCGCGGACGTCGCCGCTTTTGATCGCTGCTTTGAGCGCGCGCACGTAAATGCGCGTGGGCGTGAGCAGCGCGTCGCCGACTTCGGCGATCGACTTGTTCATTTTTTCGAGCAGCGCTTTTCGCGCCAACGAATATCCGTTCGAGTGCAGACCGCTCGACGAGAGTCCGATCACCTGATCGCCGATTTGAATGCGCGCGCCGTCGAGAATCTTCTTGCGCTCGACCACGCCGACGGCAAAACCGGCCAGATCGTATTCACCTGCGGCGTAAAATCCCGGCAGCTCGGCAGTTTCGCCGCCAATGAGCGCGCAGCCCGCTTGCATACAACCGTCGGCGATGCCGCGCACGATCGCTTCGCCGACTTTGACGTCGAGCTTGCCGGACGCGAAGTAGTCGAGGAAGAAGAGCGGCTCGGCGCC
>PLXG01000048.1 GCA_003153195.1 Myxococcales bacterium | reverse complement strand
GACGCGCTCAAGCGTTACGAAAGCTGCTGCAGCAAAATCGTGTACTGATGGAACATTCGCTCGTCGATGTAGAGATCAGCTCGCCCGAAGGTCGCAAGACCGTTTCGGCAGTGGGGCCCAGCATCGTCATCGGGCGCGCCGAAGACGCCACCGTGCGCCTCAAGCACGACGACATTTCGCGCAAGCACGCGTCGCTGGAAGTGAAGGGCGATGGGCTCGAAGTTCGCGATCTGTCGACCAACGGCACCTACATCGAAGGCAAGCGCGTGCGTGGCGCGGTGATTCTGCCGTTTGGAAAAGCGATGAAGGTGGGGCCGTACACCATTCGTTTTCGCCAGCGCGAAGTCGAAGAGCCTACCGAACAGAAAGATGTGGCCGGTGCGCTGATCGCTCGGCCGGCCATTCCCTCGCGCCGTCCGAGCATGAGCGCGCCCAGCGTGATCGCCGAAGACATGCCGCCGGGACAGTTGACCGGGCAACACAGTGGCCAGCACACCGGTTCCACCGGACCGCGAGAGCTCCTGGCAGCGGCGGTGAGCGTCTCCACCTCCTCGACTTCGTTGCCGATGCCCGTCGACAAGCGCAAGCGTCCGCGCCCGCAAGTGGTTCGCACCTTGCCATCCAAGCAGATGCAGGGGATGAACGATCTCGCCGATGCGGAAAAAGATCGGCTGAAACGTTGGTTGCGCGGATTGCTGCTGGAAGCGCTCGATCTGCCGTCGCTGCGGCCGGAAGAGTTGCAAGACAAGGCGCTGGCGCCACGTGTGCTTCAGCTCATGGACGAGCTGCTCGACGAGCATGCGCAGGAGCTGCCGAAGGGGCTCGATCGCGGAGGCCTGCGCAAAGAGCTGGCCGACGAAGTGCTCGGTCTCGGGCCGCTGGAAGATCTGCTCACCGATGTAGCGGTGACCGAAGTGATGGTGGTCGATCGAGCCACCATCTACGTGGAAAAAGCGGGCAAGTTGCATCTCACCGGTGCGCGCTTCTCATCGGAAGATGCGCTGCGTTCGGCCATCGAGCGCATCGTCACGCCGCTCNNAACGCCATCATTCCGCCGCTGGCGCTGCGCGGTCCATGCCTCACCATTCGAAAGTTTTCGCACAAGAAGCTCGATCTCACCGATCTGATCGGATTTGGATCGCTCGACGCGCGCATGTCGCGCTTTCTCATGCGAGCGGTCATTGCGCGCCGAAATATTTTGGTTTCGGGCGGAACTGGATCGGGAAAGACCACACTGCTCAACGTGCTCTCCTCGGCGATTCCTAGCGAAGAGCGCATCGTCACCATCGAAGACGCGGCCGAATTACGGCTCAATCAGCCGCATGTGGTGTCACTCGAAACGCGCCCGTCCAACATGGAAGGTCGCGGTGAGATCACCATTCGCGATCTGGTGCGCAACGCGCTGCGTATGAGGCCGGACCGAATCATCGTTGGTGAGTGTCGCGGCGGCGAGGCGCTCGNNACACCGGCCACGACGGTTCGCTCACCACGACCCACGCCAACTCGCCGGAAGAGGCGATCGCTCGCCTCGAGACGCTGGTGCTGATGGGCGGGCTCGATCTGCCACAGCGCGCAATTCGCGAACAGATTGCCAACTCGATCCATGTAGTGGTCCAGCAGGCGCGTTTCGTCGACGGCACGCGAAAGATTACGCAGATCGCCGAAGTGGTCGGCATGGAAGACGACGGTTCGGTTCGACTGCAGAACATCTTCGAGTTTCGTCGTCTCGCCTCCGAGCGCGGCACCGTGCAGGGCGAGTTTCGTGCCACCGGTTACATGCCCACCTTCCTCGGCGAGTTCATCACCATGGGTCTTTGCGCCGACGGGGAGTATCTGTAGGAAACTCGATGGAAGCGCTCGGCCTCAGTCGCTTCTTTCTTCCGCTCGCGGTCCTGGGCGGGACTGTCGCCGTGTTCGTGCTCCTCTTTTACGGCTGGGCGCCGGCGGTGTCCAGATGGCGCGCGTACCATGCGTGGATCACCGTCGAGCTGCGCGGCGTTCATTCGTCGCTCAAGCCGAGCGACTTCGCCATCCGTCACATCGGCATCATTCTTCTCGGGGCAGTCACCGGATATTTCCTCACCAGCACCATCCTCTATCCACTTCTGTTCGGCGCGATTTGCGCCTACCTGCCAGTGGTGTGGCTGGGGCAGGAGCGCAAGAAACGCCGAGAGAGCTTGGATGAGCAGCTCGACACCACGCTCCAGTCGCTGGCATCGACCATCTTGGTCACGCAGAACCTCGAAGATGCGTTCGCGACGGTGGCGCAGCATTTCGATCCGCCCATGAGCCAAGAGGCGGACATTTTGGTCAAGCAGGTGCGGCTGGGCACGCCGATGGACGAGGCGCTGCACGACATGGCGATGCGCTGCCAAAGTCGCAACATCGACGCCATCGTCACCGCGCTCACCGTCGGCAGGCAGACCGGCGGCGATCTGCCCAAAGTGCTGGAGACCACCGCGCACGTGATGCGCGAGCAGATGCGCGTCGAAGGCATGATGCAGGCGCGCACCGCCGAAGGAAAAATGCAGGGTATTGTGATGGGCGCGCTACCGTTCGTGTTCGGGCTGGCGCTCGAGTGGATCGATCCCGAGTGGATGTATCCGCTCTTTCACGATCCGATCGGCTGGGGCGTGCTCACCATCGCCTGCGTGATGGAGTTCGCCGGCGTGATCATGGTGCGCAAAGTGACGAGGCTCGACGCATGAGCGCGCAGATCTATCTCGCCATCGCGATTGCCACCGGCGCGCTCACCATCGGCGCGTTCGTGGTGTTCTTTGCGCCCGAACAGATTCAGGACGAAGTGCTGCGTGGCTATCGCGCCACTCGCCGTAAGGACGCGCTGGAGTCGAGTGCGCTGCTTCGCGCGGTGTGGCCGATGGTGCGCCTGTTTACGCACTACGGCGCGATGATGCCGCTCAAAAGTTGGAAAGAGCGCAACACGCTGCTTCTGCGCAAAGCCGGCGAGCCGCTCGGACTTTCGGTCAACGAGCTGCTGGGAGTGATGTTTACCAGCGTCATCTGCTCGTTCGCGGTGAGCCTGCTGTTCGCGCAGCTGACCGATATTGGGTTCGGACTGGTGATCGTTGGTTTGGCGCTCGGCCTCGGATTGCCCAGCGTGTGGCTGAACGATCGCGCGGCGCAGAGGCTGCAATCGATCAACCGCGGCCTCCCTCAAGCGCTCGATCTGATCGTGCTGTCGATGGGCGCGGGTCTCGACTTCATCAACGCCGTCCGCCATGTGGTGGAGAAGTGGAGCGATAAAAAAGATCCGCTCTACGAAGAGCTGAGCCGATTTCTCTACGAGCTCAACCTGGGCAAAACGCGTAAGGAGGCACTGGAGGATCTCGAGTATCGTGCGCCCACCGACATGGTGAAGACCTTCGTCACCAATGCAGTGCAGGCGGAGAAGCGTGGCACGCCGCTGGTCGAGATTTTGAAAATCCAGGCTGACGTTGCGCGATCCAAACGATTTCAATCAGCCGAGAAAATGGCGGGACGCGCGGCAGTCATGATCCTCATGCCGCTCATGCTCATCTTTTCGGCTACCGTGCTGGTGATGTTCGGATCGCTGATCGTCAAGGGATTCAGAGGACAGCTGTTTTAATGGCGCAAGAAATCACAGATTCCAACATCGCGCCCTACACGCTGCTGATCTCGCAGCTCGGCGGAAAGCCGACGCGATATATTTTCGCGCAGCCTCGCGTGATGGTGGGTCGCGGACTGGAGAACGATCTGCGGGTGGAGCACATTGGTTTTTCGCGTATGCAGTTTCTCATCGAGCGCGGCGTCGGATCGGCCGGAGAAGCCCGCTTTCGCATCACCCCGTTCGAGGTCACCAACCCGACGTACGTAAACGGACGTCCGGCGGTGGAAGGTACGCTCACGCCCGGCGATGTGATCGCCGTCGCCGACGTGCGGGTCATGCTCGAGCATCGGGTGAAGAAGGACCGCAAGCGCACCGAGAAGGTCAAAAAAGTGAGCGGTGGAATTCCACCGGTGCGCATGGCGCTGCTCGGCCTTTTGGTGGTGATGGGATCGCTGGTCGGCTATCTCTATTTTGGCGAACAAGAAGCGGAGATGGTCGACGTGACCACTGCGCCAGCCAAGCTCTTCGAGTCGCCCGACGTTCACTGCGAAAACGCGGTCGAGTGTGCGGCGCGCGCGCACGATTCCTATGCCAAGGCGCGCAAATATGCGCTTCAGTCCGGCGCCGATCCGGGGAACCTCTATCGCTCGGCCGTGGAATACGAGAGGGCTGCGCGGTTTCGCGAGCTTTCCGGCAAGCCGCTGTCCGACATCAGTGACGTGGATGCGCGTGTACAGGAATCGAAATCCCGCACCGAGGTCGAATTCAATGATGCGCGTTTCGCGCTGTCTCGCGCCATCGCCAACCACGACAATAAACGGGCCTCGCAGCAGGCCGAGTATCTGGCCAAGCTGGTGCCCAACGAGCAGCATCCGTATCGCATCAAGCTCGATGCCTACCGGCGCACGCTCACCCAAGGAGAAAAATGATGCGTCACTTCTTGATCGGTCCGATCGGGATCGGCGCGATCGCCATGGCGATAACTGGCTGCGCGCCGTCCAGGCCGTCGGTGCACGCGCCCGAAGGTGTGTTGCCGCTCGAGAAAAAGTTGGCCAAGGATCCCAATGATCCCAAGATCAATCTGACCTTCGGCGAATCGGCCGAAGCCGGTGGCGACTATCTGCGCGCGGAACAATATTATTTGCGCGCCGAAGCGCTAGGCGTTCCCGAAAAGGAAGTGCTGCCGCGCATTCTGCGCGTGCTGGTGGCATCGCAGCGATACGGTGAAGCGCTCGAACGCTGTCATCGGCGGCTTCAGATATCGCCCGATGATCGCACCACCCGTTACGTCGAAGCCGCGCTCTATGTCGCGCTCGATCGGCCCAAGGATGCCGAGCGAGAATTGTCATCGCTGATGCGTTCGCTGCCGAACGATCCCGAGGCCTATCTGGCGCTCGGACGCCTCTATAAAGAGACCAACCCGACGCGCTCTCGATCGATGTTCGAGCAGTATCTCAAGCTGGCGCCGAAGGGCGAAGAGGCGGAGGGGATCAAGTACGATCTCGAAGAGAGCGGAGAGCACCCATGATCCCCGATGCGGTATTTCAGCAGACGCTGCTCGGTTTTTTGGCGCCGGTGGCTCGCTTCTTGGACGACGAGTCGGTCTCGGAAGTGATGATCAACGGTCCCGACGAGATCTTCATCGAACGCGGCGGCAAGATCGAAGAGACCGATGCGCGCTTTCCATCGGAGCACGCTCTCGAGTCGGCGGTGCGCAACATTGCGCAGTTCGTGGGCCGAGTAATCGATGTCGATCGACCCATTCTCGATGCACGACTTCCCGATGGCAGTCGCGTGTGCGCCATCATGGCGCCAGCATCGCGCCGCGGCATGACGGTCTCGATTCGACGTTTCCCCAAAAATCGTCTGACCGTCGAACAGCTGATGAAATACGGCTCGCTGAGCGAGAACAGCAAAATGTTTTTAGAGTCGTGCGTGCTGGTGAAGCGCAACATCGTGGTCGCCGGCGGCACTGGATCGGGCAAGACCTCGATGCTGAACGCGCTCTCCTCGTTCATTCCCTCGGACGAGCGCATCGTCATCATCGAAGATTCGTCCGAAGTTCAGCTCCAGCAGCCGCACGCGGTCTATCTCGAATCGCGTCCTCCCAACGCCAAAGGACAGGGAGCGGTCACCATTCGCGATCTGTTGCGAGCCACGTTGCGTCTGCGGCCCGATCGAATCGTCGTCGGTGAGTGTCGTGGTGGCGAGGCGCTCGATCTCATTCAAGCGATGACCTCGGGACACGGCGGCTCGCTCTCAACGGTCCACGCGACCTATCCGCACGACACGCTGCATCGACTCGAGACGCTGTGCCTGATGAGCGAAGTCGAGCTGCCGCTCTCGGCGTTGCGCGGTCAGATTGCGTCGGCGGTGAACATCATCGTCCAGACCTCGCGCATGAACGACGGCTCGCGCAAGATCACCCATATCGCCGAGACCACCGGCCTGAGCGAAGGCGGGCAGTACGAGCTGCAGATTCTCTACGAGTGGAAGCAGACCGGCAGCGATTCCAAGACCGGCAAGGTCAAAGGTGTGCTGGGCTGGACCGGAAAACGTCCGACGTTCTTCGATGAGGTCGTATCCAAGGACTTGCCGATTCCGCCGGAGATGCGCGCAAAATGACCGGTCCCAAGCCGCCGCCGATTCCGACCAACGACTCGGCGCCGACCAATCCAGTGCTTACCCTCGCCGAGGATGAGGTGGCGATCGATTCGGAGCCAGGCGGCGCGGCCTCGCCCTCCGCAGCGGAGCATTCCGCCACGCGCGTTCAATCGGACGCCGGAATCGTCGCTACCTTGGTCGCCGTAATCGACGGTGACGAGCAAAAAAAATTACCGCTCCATTCGTCACCCGATGAGATCGTGGTCGGACGCGGATCGAGCTCGGATTGGCAGATCGATCACATCAGTCTTTCTCGGCAGCACGCGCGTTTCATCTGGAGTGGACGCGATCTCAAGATTGAAGATCTCGCGTCGGCAAACGGCACGCGCATCGATTCGAAGCCGGTCAGCGCGGCCACGCCGATCAAACCGGGACAAACCGTCGAAATCGGAACGGTGGTGGTTACGTTCGAGCTGCGCGGATCGGAAAATGCTCCGGCGCCGGCGGACGATCAGTCGACCCAACTGGTGATGACCCCGGAGGCTCGGTCGGTTCAAGCGGCGCGCCCGCTTCAGACGGCGGTGGTCCCGGTGGCGAGTGCGAAGCCGAAGAAGACGTCTGACTTCATCACCGATGAGTCGACCTTGCCGCCCGACCTTGAGCCCAAGCTCAACGCCTTGGTCTTTCGCCCCGCCGAAGGAAGCGCGTCGCCCGATGACATCACACGCAAGTGGGATCCTCAGGTGGTCAAGATTCCGGTGGCGCAGAAGGACTTCGAAAAGCTCGAGCTGGCCGACGGGATCAGGGCAGCCTGGAAGAGAAATCGTCGTCCCTTCTTTCTGGTCGGCGCCACCTTGTGGATGGCACTTCTGCTCGGTGTTTGGAATTGGTACGAGAATCACGCCTCAGAGGATGATTCGTTCGTGCTCTCTGCCGCGGCACCGCTAACCGTGCACGATCGTGGCGCGCTCGACGCCGGTTTTCGCGAAGAAGAGGTCGGCTCCGAAGAGCCGGTGGCGCCCGAAGATCGCGACGAGGAAGTGGACCGCGCCATCAGCGCATACGATTCGGGCCGGCTCCCCGAGGCGCTCAAATCGTTTCGCCGTTTGCAAGCGGACGATCCGACCGCGCGACTGATGGTGCAACTCATCAAGAGCCAGCTTTTGCAGGCCAAGCCATGAGAGGGCGAATTTTCATCGGCGTGCTTGCCATCGCTCGCGTCGGACTGTTTGCGGCACTGCTGTCGTCGTGCAACCGCGAGCAATCGCGCTTTCCGGTGGAGGTGACAGTGGTGAGCGACGACGGGGAGCCTTTCGCGGGACTGCCGGTCACTTTGGGTGGACAGCGAGTGGTCACCGATGGCGCCGGACGGGTTCGCCTTCGCGTGATAGGAAAAGAGGGCGCGCAGGTTCCGGTCGAGATCATGCCGCCGGAAGGATTCAAGCTGCCGTCGGAAGCGCGCTCGATCATCCTGAGAAGGATTGTGCGAATGGACAACCATTCGCGACGCATGTTGCCCATCGAGCACACCGTTCGATTGCAACCGGAGAAGAGGCGCTACGCCGTGCTGGTGAAGACCAGCGTGGGCGGACTGCCGGTCGAAGTCTTCGGAACCGAACGCGCAACCACCAACACCGCTGGCGTGGCCATGTTTACTTATGAAGGCCGACCGGGCGACGAGGTGAAGCTACGCATCGCCACCGACTCCAAGCCCGAGCTGAGGCCGCAGAATCCGCAGACCACGTTCGTGCTCGGCGCGCGATCGGACGCATACATCATGAAGGAGCGCTTCATGCTCCCCACGCCGCCGAAAAAGAGAAAGCCGAAGCCGATTCACATTCGCCGTCTGTAGTCACAAATTCATGACTCACGTCGATTAGATCGCAATCTCTGATCATCAATCGGGTCTCTACTCTGCCGAAGCTGCGACCTCCACCTGGACCAATGGCGCTCAGTTGTTCTTTTTCTCCATCTCCGGTTCGGACAGCGTGCCGAGGTTTTCTTCTGTCGTTGCCATGCCGAGTACAATCACCATGACTTCGCCGGATGACTCGCAGCCTCAGTCGGTCGATCGCGCACACGACTTTACGCTCAGCTGGACCAGGGACGCCCAACGGTGTCGGGCATTTGCTCCTGAACTTTCACTACGTCGCCTCAGGCGTGGACGCCACCGCAACCTGCCAGGCCGATGTGAGCGCCGGTATGCTGACCGTTTCACCGTCGACGTTCAGCGGATTTTCCGGCGAAGGGACCTTCATGGCTACCAGCGAAAATAGCGTGCTACTTCCGACAGGCGACTATCCGACGCACTTCACCGCAGTGATCTATTCGGTCGACGCGAGCGGCGGCGCGGCAAATCCTCCCTACGCGGGCGCCGCAAAATTTCAGTAGCCACTTCGTGTTTGCTGTATCGAAATGCGATCTCTTTCGCGGACTTAAGTGCGTCCGCATCCATAGAGGTGGGGTCAGATGACCGCTTCCTATCTAAAGGCAGGAGGGGACGACTGTCTCCAGGGTCGCTAGGTAACTATTTGATATTACGGTGATTTGATCCGCCTCTCCGCTGGCACCGCACTTGTACAGTAAATGCTCGTGGTGCTGTTGGCTACAAGGGAGAGTCAGATGCTGGTTCGACTCGAAAAACTCGCGCTCGCACTGCACCGAGATGATCGGGGCGTGGTGATGACCGAGTACCTCGAAGTCCTGGTGCTGTGCGTGCTCGGCGCGGCCATGGCCATGGCTCCTTTAGGACTTCATCTGATGCGTTACTTCGACAATGTCGAGTTTTTGACCGGTTTGCCGTTCCCGTAGCCAAGGAGGAGTTGATATGTCCCGTTCGATGTCGAAATACCTGCGTCCCACTCGCAAAGAGCGAGGCGTCAGCTCAGTCGAGTACATCATTGTGCTCGTGCTCGTGGCGCTGACGGGTATCGCGGTCTTCAAGCTGTTCGGACAGCAGATCAAGACCAAGATGACCGATGCCAACACCAAGATGCAGAACGACGTCAATTCTCAGTAGGACGAGAAGATGAGCGGCGTGATGGCGTCTAGTCCGGTGAGCACGTTGCAAGCGGCGCTGCTGCTGCTGGTGACGATTCTCTCGGCAGGAACCGATCTCTGGAAGGGGCGTATCTACAACGCCGTCACCTATCCAGCGATCGTGGCCGGCTTTGCCGTTCAGCTTTATTTGCACGGGTCTTCCGGACTTTCGGCGGCAACGACCGGGTTCGCCGTCGGCTTCTTCCCCGCACTTCTGCTGTTCGCGGCCGGCGGTCTCGGTGGTGGCGACGTCAAGCTCATGGGAGCGATCGGCACCATCGTCGGTGCGATTCCCGCGACGGAGACGCTGGTCATCGCGTGTCTGTTCGGTTGTGTGGCTGCGCTCGGAAAGCTAGCGTGGCGCGGGACGCTGTTTCGAACGATGTTTTCTAGTCTGTGGTCGCTGGTGCGATTTCGCATGCCGACTCCGCCCAAGGGAATGGAGCGACTCGAGCTGCGATTCGGTGCGGTAATCTGCATCGCGGCATTGGCGACTTTGTGGGATCTCGAGGCCGGCGCACTGGCCCGCCTTCTATGATTCCGACCGCGGTTCGTCCGTGACCGACCAGGTAACGGAGACGATGCGTGCGTGAGTTTATGTCGCAGCATTCCGCGGTTCTCGCCTCGGCCCTTTTTTGGGTGGGGCTCTTGGCCTTGGTCGCCGTGCGCGGAACGATTCGCGTCGCGCGCGGACTTTGGGCCTCGCGTCGACAAGGCCTCGGCCAAGCCGGCGCTGCTTCGACCGAGTTCATCATCGTCGTCATTCCTTTTTTTCTCATGACATTTGGTCTGATGCAAGTCGCGCTGGCGTCCATGGCGCGGCTCCTCGTGAACTACTCGGCCTTTTGTGCGGCGCGCGCGGCGATGGTGGTGATCCCGAGCGAGATCGGTGACGAAAAAGCCAACATGATCGGCACCGGCTCGAACAAGAAGGACGACATTTCGGGCTCGCAGAAGATGTCGCTCATTCGCAACGCCGCTGCCTATCCGCTGATCGCCGCTTCGCCCAGCATCGATAACTATTTGTCTGACATGGCGCAAGGCTACGAGTCGTACATTCGCTCGAGCGGTCTTGCCAACATGGCGATGACCGACGGCATCAACGCCGTTCCCAAGATCACCGCGCTCAACAGCTACGGCCAAGTCGGCACTGCGGTGGACAACGCCGCCAATTCGATCTTGAAGGGTGGGCTCACCCAAGCCAAGGGCCTGGTGATGCAAGAGATCAACCAGAACGCGCCGTCGGAAGATTCGGGGCCGAGCTACTCGGTGCAGAAGGCGCTCGACGGAAACGCGGCACTCGGCGACGGTGTCGGCGGCGCGATCTTGCGCAGCCTACGCAAGGTCATCTACGCAAAGCTCATGACCGCGGTGACCATCGGCGGAGGCACCAAGACCAAGTTCGAGTGGAACGATCCACTCCAGGCCAAGGTCACCTATCTCTATTACTGTCAGATTCCGCTGGCCAACCGTGTCTTCGGAAAGCCGTTTTACGATCTCGCCGAGAATGTACGTGAGTCGCTGTTCTCCGGCGATCTGTCGGCCATGAGCCACATCGGCATGCCCGGTTACTACACGGTGATGACCGCCCAGCATACGCTCACCAATCAAGGTTCGCCCGGCGGCAACTATACCGAGAAGCAGAGTAGTGGCATTGGTGGGCTCAACTTCAACGGCAGCGCGTCGCTCGGACCGGCCAGCACCAGCGGGAGCTCGACACTCGGTGGATCGTTCGGCCAGGACGGCCTCGGCGGCACGCTCTCGGGAACGCTCAAGAGTACCCTCGGCGGCAGTAGCAACACCGAGTCGGGCTCGACTTCGCTCGGGAGTACTGGCCTCGGTCCGCTCGGCGGAATCTCCACCGGAACCACTNNACACGTCGGTGGGCGGTGCATCGGCCGGAAGTGGCGGCCAATGATCGGTGTCGTGAAATTGGCCGGCCGCGCGTCGGCTCGTCTCAAAGGCGCGCTCGGTCGCATGGATCGCGACGAAGGCGGAAACGTCATCGTCATCTACATCGCCGCGGCGCTGCTGCTGGTCGCCATGCTGTGGGCCATCATCGGCACTGGCGCGCGACTGGTTCAGAAGGAGACCATTCAGACTTCGGCGGACGCGGCGGCGTTCTCCGCGGCGGTGGTCAAAGCCAAGGGAATGAACCTGATTGCCTTCTGTAATTTGGTGATGGCGATCCTGATGGCGGTGATCTTGGCGCTGCGCGCGATCAAGTTCTCGCTCACCGTACTGCTCATCTTGTGCGCGGTTGCGTGCATTGACGAGGACGACTCACTTTGCCAGAGCGAGAGCCAGGTGAGCTCTCTCAAAGAGACATTTACGCAACTCGACGATCAGGTCGAGCCCAAGCTCAAAGATGCGATGAAGATCCTGTCGACAGTCGAAACCGTGATCAGTAAGACATTTCCGACGCTGTCGCTTCTGGAAGGCGCGCGCGTGGGAATGAATGATCACTATCAGAAGAACTTCGGCTCAGGCTTGGTCACTGTGACCACGCCACTTCCGATTGGCGACGATTTTTCGCTTCCAGTCAAAGACGGTACCTGGGACGACCTTTGCAAAAAAGGACTGCTCGACGAAGCGCGAGCCTTTAGCGTCGTGGTCACGCTCACCGGCGAAGCCGAAGCATATTACCAAGGGTTCTACCAAGGCATCTGGGGAACCGCGCTTTGCAGTGATTCGATGGGCGCCAGCGGCGGCGGCGAAAATCCAAAACCACTCGAACTCAAAGACAACTGGGTGGACTCGAGCCAGGTGCGTGCGTTCTCGGTTCTGACCGACAGCAATCTTTCCAAACGCCGTAAGTCGGTGGCCATCGCCACCAAAAATCCAGGGAGCTCGCCGATGCTGAATCAGCTAGTCTCCACCGCGCAAGCCGAGTTCTTTCCGTTCTACGGCTCGGGGCACGACGACTTGTGGCACATGGATTGGCGAGCGCGCTTGGTACGCTTCAACGTCGACAGCTCGTCGCTCGGCGGAATGGGATCGGACATCGGCGGTTGGCTTTCTGCGCTCTCGTCGAGCGGAGCCGGCGCGCTGGCTGACCAATTCATGGTGCACTGATGATGAGACGACTCAGACGATTCGAACGTGGCGCAGCGATGGTGGAAGTCGCGCTGCTCTGCCCGATCATGATCCTGACCTGGGTGGGCATCGACTATTTTAGAAACGGCTACGCGCGCCGATTGAACACGGTGCAAGCCGCGGCCACCGATGCGTGGAAGATGGCCTACTCGAACGATGGATCTTGCCTCAGCATCGTCGGTAAATTGGTCGATACCAACGTCGACGTGAGCGTGAACGTCGGCGGGACCAAGATCGGTGGTGCCTCGGGAAGCATCGGCACCACCAACGACACCTCCGCTGCAAGCAGCAACGCTAGCCAGACGCAAAACTCGAGTGGTACCGGTGTGAGCGCATCGGCGGTTCGTGAATATCAGGGCAATACCGGTTCGCTCCTTTTGAACGCCGGTCACGTCGACGTCACTAAGGATGCGGTTACCGGTCGAATCAGTCCCGAAGGTCCGAACGCACCGCGCGGTTCCGTGCATGGAGGCGCGTTCATTATGTGCAATGAGATCGTTCCCGATTCTAAGAACGACGGCGACATTTTCAGCGCCATGTCCAAATGGATGAAGTCCTTTCTCTAATGCGCGCGACAAAATACATACGGAGGTATGGTTGAGCGATTCTGCGATTGACCGCGTTCGTGATGGCGTGTGCGTTCGCCTTGATCTACGTGGACTACCGAATCGCGCGTGCATCGGTGAGCGACCGTCTACTCGGACTTGGTCAGCGCATCGCGCCCTATCTCGACGACGCACGCGGCATCGAAGCGCCGCGCGAGTTTCACTTGAATGGCGTGAAGATCTTCGGCGCGGTCGGCCACACCGCGCATCCGGTGTCGAACGTTCGTAAGTTTTACCAGGAGCGCTACCACGCCACCGGCGAAGTAGTGGATGGGATCGATCGCGTCATCGCGAAAAAAGGCGCGCGCGTGCCCGAACATCTGAACGAGCTCTCGTTCGGCGATGACCGCCAAGGCGGGATGTTGGCCGCTGACTTAGGCGAAAAGCTCACCTATGGAACGCTCAAAAAGCGCATGCAAAAGTTCATCTCCTCGGGCGACGTCGGCGATCTGTTTCATCTGCGCTACGTCTACTTCGAAAAAACCGGCGACAACGGCACTCGCTATCTCACGCTTTGGAGCGACGAGATGAACCTGAGCCGCTTGGGCGGAAACGGCGGCGATGTGCCGGGCACCGATCCGCAAGACGTTCCACGCTTTCCCGGCAGCGTGCGTTCGCTCGTGGCGGAAGAGCGCGGTATGCCGCAGCGAGTGGTGGTCTATGATGCGGTCGGATCGCCGGCGATCGCCAAGCAGTTCTATCGCATGCACATGGCCGAAAAAGGCTGGGTCGAAGACGAGGATTTCACTCGACTGTCTGAGCGCGAGGGGCGAAACGCCCTCCATTTCGCCCGCGCCGAAGGGCGAGAGGTGGTGGTCGATGCCACTACGCACTCGGACGGCAATGGCATCTCCATCTGCGTCGTACAAACGCGTTAAAACGTGTCCCAGAAATTGTTCGCCGAGCGCTCGACCGCTCCTCGTTGGTGCTTAAAAAAAGAAAATGAGGTTAGGCGCCATCGTCGATGCGGGCGGCACTCGGTTTCGCGTGTGGGCCCCGAAGCCGAAACGAATCGAACTCGATCTGTGCGGCCCTGCCCATCGCCCGCCGGTTTTGCTCGAGCCGGTGGGAAACGGCTATCACGAAATCTATGTTCGCGATGTGGGCGCGGGACAGCGCTACCGCTACATTCTCGACGGCGGATCGCCGCGTCCCGATCCCGCCTCCCGCTCGCAGCCGGAAGGTGTGCACGGACCGTCGGAAGTCTTCGACCCGGCGGCATTCCACTGGCTGCATTCGCAACCTGATCGCCCGATCAGCCAATATATTATTTATGAGCTGCACATCGGTACGTTCACCCCGCAAGGAACATTCGACGCCGCGATTGCGCAGCTCGATCGAGCGTGCGAGCTCGGAGTGACCGCGATCGAAGTGATGCCGGTGGCCAGTTTTCCCGGTAAACGAAATTGGGGCTACGACGGCGTGTCTTGGTTCGCACCGCAGGCCAGTTACGGCGGCCCCGATGGATTGCGCCGGTTCGTCGACGAGTGTCACGCGCGCCGGTTGGCGGTGGTGATGGACG
>PLXG01000277.1 GCA_003153195.1 Myxococcales bacterium | reverse complement strand
GCTCATCGCCGGCGTCGATGTCGACCCCGGAATCGCGATAGGTCAGCGCACCTTTGCCGCCGTCGTCGTTAGGCTTGGGCATCGCGCGCTTTTATAGATGATCGTCCGGCTTTTCACAACGCGACTGAGCGAGCGAGCGCTTTAAAGCGCACTTCACTTGAATTGATCAAGCCACGCCGAGCGAGGAGCCTCGGCCGCGAGGCGCGACGACCGAGAATATCCGTAGATATTTAAGGGAGGAGCAACGAAGCGGACGAGGCCCGCAGCTGGCGTGGCGAAGGTCAAGGCAAGTGNNGGTGAATCTTCGAACGCCCACAGCTGCTCGGCGTGACTGGCGATGAGCCACACGGTCGACGGATTCGGGTGGCGATGGGCGCGCAGCTCATCGACGATCGCCCGCGCCGATTCATCCATCGGCACGCCGGTGGTACCGGAGCCGATCGCCGGAATCGCAATGGTGGCGTATTCTTTCTGCGCGGAAGCGAGGAGAGCAGCACGCGCCGCGCGACGCACGTTTTCGACGCCGACCTTGTCGCCGGGGGCTTCGATAATCGGTACGTGAATCACGGCCTTGCAGAACAGCTCGCCGGGCTCGGTCACAATCGCGGCGCCGGTCGCCAGCGGTGCGGCCTCGCGCACTTCAGCTTCAACCGTCGGTCCCGCCGCCGCCGCAATTCGACCTGTAATCCCCCCAGCTTCCGCCATGATACCGAGCGAATTTCCGGGATTGACGATCGCGTCGACGGTCAAAAGAGGAAGGTCGCCATAGGCGACGTGAATGACCATACAAGTATCTTCGCAAATGTAGGCGTTCGGGGTCAAGATTTCCCGCGTTTGGTCGCTTGTTTCGCTCGTCTTTTGCTAGTATTCACGCGCGATGCCGCTGGTTTTAGGCTTGACCCTCGCTCTTTTCGGCGGGTTAGCCCTCTTAATCTACATAGGATTTCTCGCCGCACGCTATTTCTTCGTGCCGCGCTATCCGGACGAGATTCATTTCACCACCACCAGTGATGGTTGGCGCATCGCGGTCACTCGCTATCGGCCGGTGGGCACGCCGGTCGACGCCGATCCGCTGCTGCTCGTACACGGAATCGCATCGAATGGCCGCAACCTCGATCTGACCGACGACCTTTCGATGGCGCGCGCATTTGCCGCCCGCGGATACGACGTTTGGCTGGCGGAGTTGCGTGGCCGCGGATTGTCGGCTCGACCGCGATTGTTCTCCGGTCTTCATTATGACTGGTGCTTCGACGAATACGCCGAGCGCGATCTTCCCGCCGCGGCCGCCACCGTCATTCAGGCGACCGGCCGCCCGAGCCTTCATCTGGTCGGCTTTTCGATCGGCGCGCTCGCCTGCTACGCGTGGCTCTCCGCGCCCCATCGCACGGTCGATGTGAAGTCGTTCGTTTCGATCGGCGGGCCGAGCACCTTCAAGCGCCTCAGCCGCTCACTTTCGGCGCGACTCATTCGCAGCTTTCGTTTTTTGCGCCATCGCTGGCTCATGCGCGTGGTGGCGCCCATCTCGGGCTACTGGCATCCGTCGCCGCTGCAGCTGATTCACAATCCGGAAAATATGGATGGCGCGATTCAGCGTCGCGCGATGGTCAATAACATCGCCAATTTTGCGCGCAACGAGCTTTTGCAATATTCCGACTGGATCAAGCACGACGTCTTCCGATCGATCGACCACCGACGGGATTTTCGCGCCGAGCTACCGCGCATCACCACGCCGACGCTGTTCATGGCCGGCCCGCGCGATGTGCTCGCACCGCCCGACGCGGTGAAAGATGCGTTCGAATCGATCGGCGCGTCCGACAAGCGATTCGTGATCTGCTCCCGCGCCCAAGGCTATCGAGTGAACTATGGCCACTTCGATCTCGTGATCGGCAAAGAGGCGCCCAACGAAATTTTTCCGGTGATTCTGGGATGGATCGACAGTCACGCGCAAACTGAACGTGCGCTCGTCAACGTGCAGCTTTCGGTAGCGAAAGAAAGCTCGGGCGAGAAACTCCCGAGTTAAGCCGCGAAAAGTTTTTCGAGCTCTTTTTCGACCTTCACTTCGGTGGTCTTCTTCGCCACCGACAGCTCCTTGACGATCAGGTTCTTCGCCGTGTCGAGCATGCGGCGTTCGCCGAACGAGAGGGTCTTGGTCGCCTTCAGACGATAGAGATCGCGGAAGACCTCGGCCACTTCGAACAGGCTGCCGGTCTTGATCTTCTCCATGAAACCGCGGTAACGGCGATTCCAAGTCTGCTTGTCGATGTGCAGCTCTTTTTCCTTGAGGATGTCGTAAACTTCTTTGATCTGTTCCTCTTGGACGACGTCACGCAGACCGACCTGTTCCGCCTTATCGACCGGAACGAGGATCCGCATGTCGCTGTCGAGAACGCGGAGAACGTAGAATTTATGAAGCTTGCCGGAGATCTCTTTCTGATCGATCCCGACAACTTCTGCGACGCCTTGAGCTGGGTAAACTGCCTTATCACCAACCTGAAACTGGAGCATCTTGTTCCTCCGTGCCTCCGAACATCATTCGGGGCGCAACCACGCTATGCAGAATTCATGCCTGCGATGAAACTTAGCCGTGATCCAACGAAATTCAAGTGTTTATATAATAAATGACGCTTTAAGCGACAAGGTGAACTGTGACAAAATCGCACACCTTTAAAACGATATTATGACGCATTGCGCCTAAACCTCCATTGTCTTCGCACTCTTACACCTACACTGAAGGGATTTGTATGTGTGTGCGGCGAAACGCTATGGCTGCCCCGCTAGCCTGGGGCCGAAGCCAGATGTTCACGGACCCCGAAGTAAACGAGCGTCAACGTTGCCAGATCGCACTGAGCGTTTCTGGCCATTTAGCCGAGGCATGCGGCTTGTACTGGGCAGGCGCCCGGAGGCCAATATGCGGATTTCAGTTTTTCTCGCTTGCGCGATCCTCATCGGCGGATGCACTCGCGAAAATGATCAGAGTTGGTGCGCATCGTACGCATCGTCCTGTGACGGTGGATTCAAGGGTTATGGGGATGGTGGCGGCGACGGCGACACGACCGCGAGCGGTCCAACGGATGCGATGAGGCTCGCCGTGGCGGCGCCTTGCCAAACCGACGCTGACTGCTCGGGCGGGAAGATCTGCAACGTCGGACGATGCGCGACCCCTTGCGCTGGCGAGAGCGACTGCGGGAGCGCGCAGACCTGCTTCGCCGGGCGCTGCTATTTAGGAAATGGTTCCACCTGCGGAATTTCGGCTCTGGCGCTTTGTAGCTCGAGTGACATTTGCGGTGAGGGACGGGCGTGCTCGACGGGAACTTGCCGGGGATCCTGCGGTCAGAGCAGCGACTGTGGGTTGGGTCAGGTCTGCTCGGCGGGCGCGTGCGCTGAGGATCCGCATCCGCAGGCGGCGCAATGCGTGTTCAACTTCGACTGCGGCGCCGGCTTTCGCTGCATCAACGCCTACTGCCATCCGCTCTGCGCGAGCGACGGCCAGTGCACCGGAACGAATGTCTGCGACCACGGCGTCTGCCGCGCCAACGAACGCATCTAAGGACCACAACCAAACTGATCCGGTTTACCTTCTCCGTCGAATCTCAAGCGCCGTGCGTAAATAATTTTGGATTGAAAGCGGGCTTGTTAGAGTGGTAACAACCGATCCAGTTCTGGGAGACCAAACATGCGAATTGCGTCGATCACCAACCTCGTCGTTTTGCTTTCTGCGGTGGGTTGCGGCTCGGGCGGCGGAGATGTGCAGGGAATCGGCGCCGGCGACTCGGCGGAGATCGTCAAGTTCGTGGGCGCGTGGAAGGCGGTTGGCACCGACGGAACCTTGATCTGTGGCGATCAGCCGGCGCAGAAGGTCGCCATCGTTCTCGACGCAACCTTCGCCGCCGCGGTCAATGATCCGAACGCGGCGCTGGTCCGTGAGAGCGGATGTCCGATACGCCTGGCCGTCGATGGCGATACCGCGACAGCGCTTCCTGGCCAATCGTGCACCGGCTCCGAGACGCAGGAGCTCACCCAGACTTTCAAGTACACCAGCTACAGCTTCATCACTCACGATGGCGCCGCCGGAGACCTGGCCATCGAGACCCAAAACTCCGCCAGCGACGGCACCAACTGCACCTTCAAAGGCACCGCCTCCCTACAACGACAGTGATCGCGCTCCTAGGTCAGAACCGACTGAAATTACATCTCTTTTTAAGGTAACCGCGCACTTTGCGTAAGGCGAAGTCGCTTACCACACAGATCGCGCGGTTAGCTCAAATTCTCATTTCTAATTAAGTACTTAAGACCACGGAGAGTGACCTTGAGCTTTTAGGTTGGTTCGGGGCCGTCGCCTCGACGGAGGATCGTATCTTGCGCGAAGCGGTCGTCTTTGGAGGGGAAGTCGGCGTTGTAGTGCAGTCCGCGGCTCTCTTTTCGGCGGCGGGCACTTTCGATCACCAAATGCGCGGTGAGCGCGAGATTTCGCAGCTCGAGTAGATCGGCGGTGACGCGGAAGTTCCAGTAGTACTCGCGAATCTCGGCGCGGATGAGCTCGATGCGACGGCGTGCGCGCTCCAGTCGCTTGTCGGTGCGCACGATGCCGACGTAGTTCCACATCAGACTGCGCACCTCGTCCCAATTTTGCGTGATGACGACCGCCTCGTCTGAGGGTGTCGCACCGCCGACGTACCACGGCGCGACTTGAGCTGGCCAGCGTTGCGGCTCTTCGACCACGGATGCGGCGGCCTTGCGTCCGAACACCAATCCCTCGAGGAGCGAATTCGACGCCAGCCGGCAGGCGCCGTGCAGACCGGTCATCGCCGCTTCACCGATGGCGTACAGGCCGGGGATGTTGGTGCGTCCATTTTCGTCGGTGACGACGCCGCCGCAAGAATAGTGCGCCGCCGGCACCACCGGGATCGGCTGCGTGCGCATGTCGATGCCGTAGCTCAAGCAGCGCGCGTGAATGGCGGGAAACCGCTCGACCAGAAATTTCGGATCGAGGTGCGTCATGTCGAGTGTGACGTAGTCGGCGCCCGATCGCTTGAGCTCGAAATCGATGGCGCGGGCCACCACGTCGCGCGGGGCCAGCTCCTTCAGCGGGTGGAATCGGCCCATGAAGGCCCGGCCCTTCTTGTCCCGCAAAATGCCGCCCTCGCCGCGCACGGCCTCGCTGATGAGGAAGCGCCGGGCGTCCGGATGGTAAAGGCAGGTGGGGTGGAACTGGCAGAACTCCAAATTGGCCACGGCCGCGCCGGCGCGCCAGGCCATGGCCA
>PLXG01000257.1 GCA_003153195.1 Myxococcales bacterium | reverse complement strand
GCGTGGCGATGACGCGGATGTGCGCCGCTGGAATCGCCAGCGACTTCGAGAGCGCGCGATGCAGATAGTGCGGCGTCTGCGTGGACGACCAGATGCACAGCTTACCGTCGGGATCGACGATCGCCAAAGACGCGTGTTGCTCGATGGGCAGGTGGGTGTTGCCTTGGAAAAAGAAGGTGTCTTCGAAAACGTGATCGGCTTTGGCGATCGCCTCTTCGACGTCGCCAAACTCGAATGCGACGCGCTTGTGCACGTTGCCGTCGTCGCCGTAGTCATGAATGCGCGGAGCCGGTGTGGCCATTGCTTGATGTGGATCGGCGATGGTGGTGAGCGATTCGTACGTCACCTCGATCAACTCTGCCGCCGCCTGCGCCTCTTCTTCGCTCGACGCGATCACCGCCGCTACCGGGTCGCCGACGAAGCGCACCACATCGGTGCAGAGCGCGTGCTCATCTTGGCTGACCGGCAAGATTCCGTACGAAATAGGAAAGTCTTTGCCGGTGAGAACGCACTTCACGCCCGGCGCAGCGGCGGCACGGGCGGTGTCGATGGCGAGGATGCGCGCGTGCGGCAAATGCGAGCGAAGAAGCCGGCAGTGAAGCATACGCGGCAGCGACAGATCGTCGGCGAAGCGGGTCTGCCCGAGCACCTTGGCGCGCGCGTCGACGCGCCGCCGCGGCTTGCCGATGATGTTCACGGCCGCCCCATTTTCTTGGCCGCTTCTTCGACGGCTTCGTAAATTTGAATGTATCCGGTGCAGCGGCACAGATTTCCCGATAACGCTTCGCGAATCTCGTTGCGGCTGGCGCTCGGATTTCGATCGAGCAGCGCTTTGGCCGTCACCAAAAATCCCGGCGTGCAGTAGCCGCACTGCGCCGCGCCTAGATCGGCGAAGGCCTCCTGCAGTGGATGGAGCCGGTCGTCGCTGGCCATTCCTTCGACGGTGAGAACGTTCGCGCCTTCGCACTCTTGCGCCAAAAGCAGACAGGAGAGTACCGGTTTGCCGTCGACCAGGACCGCGCAGGCGCCGCATTCGCCGAGCTCGCAGCCGTGTTTGGTTCCGGTGAGCGCGAGATCTTCTCGCAGCACTTCGAGCAGCGTCTTGTGCGGGGCAAACGCGACCTCGGCGAGTTCGTCGTTTATGCGCAAAGTCAGGACCACTTTTTTCATTTCAGAAGTCCTCGGACCAGATACTCGGCGTAGGCCTCGGCGATCACGCTTGGCTGAGCGGGCCCGTCGGGGCGATACCAGCGTGCGGTCCAGTTGAGCGCGCCGAAAATGGCGCGGGTAATCAGCGCCGCGTCCGACTTGACGAAGGCGCCCGCTTTCATTCCGTTGGAGATGATCTTGCGCACCGCCTGCTCGTATCGATCGCGCTTTTCCACGATCCGCGCGCGTAGCGGAGCGGCCAGCGCGTCGACCTCCAGGTGAGCCGAAGCGCCGTCCAGCTCGTCGAGCATGAAGCGCGCGTGCGCAGAGATGATTTGGCGCAGCACGTCGGCGGGACGACGCTCTCGCTCTTTGGCCGCGGTCACCTCTTCGAGCAAACGATCGAGCGAATGGTCCTGACAGAAGTAGAGCAGCTCCTGTTTGGAGTCGAAGTAGTAGTAGAGGTTGGCGGGTGACAGATCGGCCGCGCTGGCGATCTCGCGCATGCCGGTGGCGAGAAACCCGTGCTTGCGAAAAGCCACTGCCGCCGCCCGCAAAATGGCCCGACGCTTCTCCAGCGCCTTGCGTTCGGCGCGACTGGATTCGCCGACAATCGAACCGTCGTTCAAAAGTGGAACCAATGTTCTAAAATTATCGACGCGGTCGCCCGCCCAGTCAACAGCAGACTGAAAAATGAAAGGATCTTGTGATATACGAAATGGCTATGAGCGATCTCGACCCGTCCCTGTCCCTGAAGAGCAGCTCCTCGAAGACCCCCATGATCGTCGTCGGCCTGCTGGTCGCCGGCGCCATTGGATATTTCGCCTATAGCTCGATGAAGGAGCAGTCCAATCGCAAGATACACGCCCAGGTCATGGAGAGCTTCCAGCAGATCGAGCACAACGAAGTCGGTCCCTTCTGGGAGTGCGTGCTCGGCCCCAATGTCGACCCGGCATCCTTTCCCAGCAATCTCGAGTTTGCCGCGCGACTAGAGAGCGCGTTCGCGATGGACACCAAGACCTATCCGCAAAAGGTCAGCCAAGAGTGTGCGCCCAAAGCACTCGAAGCCAAACACCGCGTCGGCACCATCAACGCGCCGCCGGAATATTCGGAAGCGATCAAGAAGTACGAAGAGTCGCTTTCGGCGTTGGCCACCGAGCTCGAAGCGTGGTCCAAGATCGCGCCGGCGCACGTCGCTGAGCGCGAAGTCGGCAAAAAGATGGACCAGGACGCCGACGCCTATCACGCCTGGGACGGCTCCAAACCTTCTCCCGAGGTCATGGCCTACGACGCATTTTTGCACTGCGCGGCGCCGGCGCTCGATCGCATGAAGGATGGTCAGGCGCTGGTCGAATATCTGTTCGAGCAGTGCAAGAGCGGCGCGTTCACCACGCGACTCGAAAATGAGTGCGGGAAAAATCTCACCACGCCACCGATCGTGCCTTCGCCGGGCCTCAAGGCCGGTTTCAAGAATGCGGATGGTCGCGAGAAAGACGCGCTCGGCGATTGTCTGCGTAAGAACCGTAAGGGCAAACGGCAAGACGACTCGGCCGGACTTCAGCGCGCGTGGAAGGACTACTTGGACGCGGGCGCCGGCGTCAAAAAGATCGGGAAAGACGCGCTCAAGTCTTCGTGACGATCGGGTTCAATTCTCAGTAAAACATCATTCGTTCGCGCTCAGTTCTGTCTCACGTTCACGATATTGTTGTCGGGCTTTCGATCGATCAGTTTGTTCAGTGGATCGACCCCGGCCTTGACCGGAAGCTCTGCCACCGTGAACTTGATCTCGCTTTCACCTTGGTGAAGCCGCCGTTTTTCCAGGAAGATGGCTTCGCCTTTTTTATTCAGCGCGCCGACATCGACGAGGTCGTTCATCGGGACCTCTTGTTCAACGCCCAACGAGTCCGCGCGCAATTTCTTGGCCGACAGATGGAGCGTCACTTCGTATTTTCCGTCCGCCAAGGGTTGGCTGGTTGCCGAAATGACTCGATTGTCATAGAGCGTGATGTTCTCGAATAGATCATCGATCAGATATTGCAGGTCGGCCGGCGTGGCTTTTCGAATGTAGCCGAGCATTTCGAGTGCGTTGGTGTACGGCGGTTCTTGGAACTTCACTGCGTTCAGATAATTGGAGAGCGCATTGTTGAGTTGCGCCTCGCCGATGTAATCCTGAAGCGCGTACATCACCAGGCTGCCCTTTGCATAGTGGATGTAGGGCTGGTTTTCCACCCGCAAAAGAGGCCGCTCTTTTTTTCGCTCGCCGCCACGTCCACGTAGATATTTTTCCAACTCGTACTTGAGAAATCGCTTCATTTTCTCTGGGCCGAGTTCTTTCTTCATCACCATCAGTGCAGAATATTGCGCCATGGTTTCGGACAGCATGGTCGCGCCTTGAACGTTGCCGCCGATCACCTGATGAGCCCACCACTGATGTGCCACCTCGTGCGCGGTGATGTAAAAAGGATAGTCGATGTCTTCGGGGTCTTGCGGGTCCACCTTGGCGATGAATCCCACCGATTCGGAATAGGGAATGGTGTTGGGAAAAGATTGGGCGAAGCTCTGGTATCTCGGAAACTCGATGATGCGAACTTGGCGATGTTGATAGGGACCAAACTGAGTGGTGCAGTAATCGAGGGCGGCCTTCATCCCCTTCATCATCTGATCGAGATCGAACTCGTGGCCGGGGTGATAGTAGATTTCTAGTGGAATGTCGTTCCACCGGTCGCGTTTGACCTGATAGCGCGCCGACAGTACCGAGAAGAAGTGAAGGATCTTGCTGTCCATCTGATAGTGAAAATAACGGCGTCCATTCTCGGTCCACTCTTTTTGTAGATATCCGGGCGCGATCGCGATTTGGTCTGGGCTGGTGCTCACCGTGGCGTCGAAGGTCACCCAGTCTGCGTCGGAAGAGATGTAGTTGTTCTTGCGCGCTTCGGAGTCGTTCAGATCGGCCATGCGCTCTTTCGGCACCAGCCCGTATTTCTTTCGCGCACCGTCCTCGATCAGCTCGCGATCTTGGCGGTATCCGATCACGGGCAAGTTGCCGCTGGAGAAGAAGGTGCCGTTCTCTACCACTTCTGTTTCTAGTGTCTCGTTGGTGAAACCGTGCTGGATGAAAGCCAGTTCAAAATCGATGGTTGAGGCTTTCCCCGGGAGCATCGGCGTAGATCCGAGATCGAACGTATAAAAGCCCAGCCGACTGTCTTTCGCGGTGGGTCGTGAAACAGCGCCGACTGAAATTTGTCTGACCTCAATGTCGCGAGGCAAGTTCAAATACACGGTCTGAATCGTCTGCGAGGTTTTGTTCGAAATTCGATAGGTCCCTCGCGCGATCAGGACCTGTCGCTCGGGAAAGATGTCCAATGCCACTTTCACGTCGGTGACGCGCGGCTGCGGCGACTTGGCGATGGTCTTGTAGAGTTTTTCGTAGTCGGCTCGTTCGCGCTCGTGGTCGTGCTGAGTCTGATAGTGATTGAGAATGTTGGTGTTGTAGAAGATGAAGCCACCTAGACCGACGAATGCGATCAGCGTTGCGACAGCGACGAATCGAACCGCGCCCGTGAAGCGCTGTCGGGCCAAGCTCCACCGTCGAGAAAAACGAGTCTCGAGTCCGCGCACCCATAGCAGGTTCGACAAGATCGCCAGCAGCAGCGCGAATGCCGCCCAATAGAGATCGAACCAAAATACCGGTCGAACAAAATGGCCGAACTTGTTCATGTCCGAATATTCGTAGTGGGGCGAGCCGCCGAACTTGTAGAGATTGTGCTCGAGGCCGAGCTTGTCCATGAAGAGCGTCCACAAGTAAAAGAGCACCATGATGAAGTGCCCGGTGTACTTGTTCTGCACCAACGTCTGCACGGTGATGGCCAGGACGCACAAGAGCGAGTAGTCAAAAAGGCGAAGACCGAAGAGATCTTTCAAATAGAGCAGTGGTTCGTAGTGAAAGTATCCATGCGCTGTTTGAATTCCAATGCTGGTCACCATGACCACGCCGAGCAGGAGGACCTGCACCAGAATGAGGGCGAGCAGCTTCGATACGAATGGCAACCAGTTGGGAGTGGGGAGCGCATCGAGGATCTGATCGACGCCGGCGTCGCGCTCTCGCCAGACCAATTCGCCCGAGTAAAACGTGATGATGATGAGCAGGAAGAGCGAGAAGGTGCCGCCGCTCAGCTCCAAAATGGCGTGCGTCACCGGATAAGTGAGGGTGCCGTACAGGCTGCCTGTTTGCCGAGACGCGATGATCATGAAGAGAACGCCGGCGAGCACGATCACTCCGAAGTAGACGTTCTTCACCGTCTCTTTGAACGAAAGCCAGGTGAATCCCGCGAGCAGAGAAAGCCAATTGCGATAGGCGGTGGTGACGATCGGGATCGCTCCACCGCCGAGCGACTTCACCTCTTCGGGCGCGCTCTTGGCTTTTCCGCGATCGGTCGTGCCTTGATATGAGAAGCGGAACTTGTAGAAGGTGAAGGCGAGCAGGATCAGCCCGACCCCTCCCCAGATGAGTCGATTGGTCAAAAGCAGACCGCGGAGCGGAATCAGAAGAGAGTTCTTCTCGGCCACCGTCCAGTACTCCGTCATCACGCTGCTGGCGGAGAGCCCGAACGGATCGATGAGCGCGGCCAGCGGTTTGTTCTCCAGCTTTTTGAGCAACCCGCCCGCCATCAGATATCCGATGACGAGGACCACCGTACCGACGTACACCGGCATCATTCGACGCAGGAGCGTGGCGAGCATAAAAAAAAGTGCGCCGGTGAAAAGTAGATTGGGAAGGACGATGGTGAGGTAGGGCCAGAGGTAGAAAGCCGCTCGGTTAGGGCCAAATAGCGTTCGCTCGACGAACGGCATCAAAGTACCGACCCACAAACCCAGCGCCAAACTCGAAAAGACGAACAGCGCGAAGAGCAGCGCTCCTAAAAAACGGCCACCCAAGTAGTCGCGTTTACGGACCGCAGTCGTGAAGAAAATCGCTTCCGAGCGACTTTCGAAATCTTGATAGACCGCCTGACCAAATACTGCGGCGGAGATGAGAACACCAAAATGGCTGAGGATGGTGAGCAGTGCGCTGAGCTGAAATGGAGCGTTGGCGAGGATCTTGTCCGAGCCGGTGCTCACCGACACATTCGAGAAGGCTCCTCCGGCGGAAATCATGGTCAGAAAAGCGCAGGCGAAGAGCGAGACAAAATAGACGTAGCTCGAAAGCAGGCCGAAGCGCTTCTTGAGTTCAAAGCGCGCGATGGTGCGTGTTTCGGCGCATCGTGATCGCGAAGATCGGTCCATCGTGATCAGCGAAATCGGCGCATCGTGATCACGAAGATCGGCATCGTGATCACCTAGATCGGCGACGTGATCGCCAAGATCGGCATGGTGATCAGCGAAATCGGTGGCGTGATCACCGGGTAAAGCTCTCGGAAACGGGAGCACGCCAAGAGCAAGCGACGCTGGATGGTTTCTTGAGCTGTCGCCCCAAGGAGGGGCGATGGCAACGGAGCGACTATCCATGCGACAGACACGAGAGATTTTGCGGCAGAAGTGGGTGCTGGGGCGCTCGAACCGGCAGGTGGCGGCGAGCGTTGGCATCAGCGCAGGCGCGGTGCACGGTGCGATGGCGCGCGCGAAAGCGGCGGGCATCGATTGGGCGAACGCGCAGACGCTGACGGACGAAGCGCTGGAGGGGCGGGTGTATCCGAGCGTCGCGGTGCAAACGCGACCGCTGCCAAATTTTCCGTACCTGCACGCCGAGCGAAAGAAGACCGGCGTGACGCTGCAACTGCTCCACCTCGAATACTTGGAGGTAAATCCGAGCGGCTACGGCTACACGCAATTTTGCGAGTACTACCGCGCGTGGTGCACGAAGCACCGCGTAACGATGCGGCAAGAGCATCGCGCCGGCGACAAGAGCTTCATCGATTACTCGGGTAAGAAGGCGCACTTCTTCGATGGAAAAACCGGCGAGCGCATCGAGGCCGAGTTATTTGTCGCGGTGCTCGGCGCGTCCAACTTCACCTATGCCGAGG
>PLXG01000493.1 GCA_003153195.1 Myxococcales bacterium | reverse complement strand
GGGTGAGAACATCAGCGCCAAAGAGATCGAAGATCTGCTCTATCAACATCCAAGCGTCGCCGATGTTGCGGTGGTAGGTCTGCCCGACGACAAGATGGGCGAGCGTGTCTGCGCGGTGGTGGTGGCCAAGTCGTCGCTTGAATTGTCAGCCATTGTCGCTTTTTTGCGCGAGCGCGGTCTCATGACGCAGAAACTTCCCGAGCAGCTAGAGACGGTGGAGGTGCTGCCGCGCAACGCCACCGGCAAGATCGACAAACGTGCGCTGCGGACTCGTTTCGGCAGCTGACCAAGCGGGAAGAATCGAGCGGAGTGAACCGTATGACGTACATGGCAAGAATATGGCTCCTGCTTCTCTTTTAGTGCCTAGAACGACATCGACAGGTCGGGCTCCCCGTCGCATGAGATTGGGTAGGGCAGCTGAGTCACTCGGGTCCGCTCGACGACCAGATTCTGCTTCAAGCTGTCGAGCAAGCCGGAGACCATGCCCGGATTCTTGAAGGTCGACGTGGCGTCGTTCATCCATTTCGAAAATCCGCGCGATGCTTTGTAGGACGCGGTGAGCTTGTTGCACAGCGCGGCATCACCTTTGGCCGGCTGTTTACAGGTCGTCAGATTGGCCTGGTAGGTCTGTTCGATCTGGCCGATCCAGGTCTTGACCTGATCGCTCGAGTAGTCGGCGGCGAAGCACAAGTTCTGACTGCCGCCGGTCTGCGCGAATTCAGATCCGATGATGGCGGCGGTCGCATCCGGCTTGAAATAGGATTGCTGGAGCGCTGCCAGGTTGGCCTCTTCGGTATGGTTCTCGGCGCAGGTGCTGTATTTATTCAGCGCCGCGATGAACTGATCGTAACCGGCGGTTCGCACGCATCCGCAGAAGATCGGCGAAGTTCCGCAGGTCGAGTCGTAGAGATGATTGGCGATCTCGTCGCTCTCGAGAGAAAAAGTGGTTTGGAGGTTGGCCCAAAGCGTCTCCCTAGCTTGGACGTTCTCGACCTCTACGAATCGATTGTCTTTTGTCTGACAGTCTGTCTGCGCCTGCTTCATTAGGCTGACAAAATCTGGGGCGTCGCTCATTTCGACCACCAGTGAGGCGGGCGGTGTAGCGCTTGACGTCGAGTCGGCACTCGTCGTCGAGCCTGAGTTCGCACCCGACGTTGCGCCGACTGCTCCGGTCGAGCTCGCGGTCGTCGAACCGGCGGCCGGCGCGGCAGCCGATGCAACGGATGGATCGGCAGCGACACTGGAAGCAGATGGGCTCGGCTCGCTGTTCAAACATCCAGTCGGCAGTACGGCGATCGTGAGCAGAGACAGTGCGGCAATCGACCTGATGACCATGTCTTGGCCTCCTCGGTCATCGACGACAGTGCAAGCGAGACACCCAGCGATCTTCACGGATTTCGTGGGCTTGTGAGCGCGCCCTTGGGACAGAATCGTCCCGCGCTACGGCTGGTCGACCCCAGCGCTGAGATTCAGTTCGAGGTGGTAACGACCTGGCGCATCACCGCCAACTCGCTGGCGCTGACGAACTTGCGAACGTCCGCTGCCAGCGCGCGCGCGCCGTCGAGCGAGTCGACCATCTTGTGCTTGAGCGCCTTCGCATCGGGAAATCCGAGAAGGGAGATGCCGTCGAATTTGGGCGCGCCGCGATTACACTCGACTACCGTTAACTGACGATATTCGGTCATGCCGACGTGGTGTTTGAGCGCGAGCGGCCCGTGAACAGTACGCCAGTGATCGTCGAACTCCTTGGCGCTCAAAGACGTCGCGCGGATCACCGGGCAGACCAGATAGATCGTCGCCCGGCCCTCTTTGAGTCGCCGCTCGCTGACGCGATAGCCGCCATAAATTTCTGCCAACGCTTCGTTCGCCACCGCTTTGAAACCGGCATCGACCGGCAGCGGCGATTCGGCTTCGGTGGCGACGAACAGCGCGCCCTCCGTCGGTGCTTCGCGCAAAAGGTAAATTTCCACAGCGCCATCATCGACTGCGCGCGCGTTCGGTACAAGCCCTTTTGTGCTTGACTGCCCTCGGGATCTTTCATCAAATCCGGCGAGACGGAGGCTCCATGCGCGAATACCGACTGATCGACGCTGACTGCCACATTGTTGAACCACCCCATCTGTGGAAGACGTGGCTGCCAAAGCAATTTCACGATCGCGCACCGAAGCTAGTGAAGGACGATGAGGGCGGCGACGCGTGGGAGCTCGTTCCCGGTGGCAAGCCGATGTACATCGGACTGGTCGCCACGGCCGGTATGCGCTTCGAGCAGATGAAGTGGAAGGGCTACACCTACGACACCATCCGCAAAGGATGTTGGGATGGAAAAGCGCGACTCGCTGACATGGATTTCGACGGCGTCGATGCGGAGTTCATCTTTCCCAGTCAGCGAACGATGTACTCGTTCATGGGCCAGCCCGATAAGGACTATCACCGTGCTGGCGTACAGGCCTACAACAATTTCATGGCGCAAGAGTTCTGCGCCGCCGACAAAGAGCGGCTGTTCTTTCTCGCGCAGATTCCCAACATCGGCGTCGATGAAGCGATCACCGAGATGAAACGCTGTCGAGAGATGGGCGCGCGTGGCGCGATCATCACCAGCTGGCCGGGCGGGGGCGACGATCTCGGTCCGGATGACGACAAGTTCTTCGCCGCGGCGCAGGACATGGGCATGCCGGTCAACGTGCACACCCGCATTCAGCGCAAGCGCAATCCGCCGCCGGTGCTCGAAGGTCCGGCCGCGATCGGAACCATGGCGCTTTCGGGAATGCTGTCGTTCTCGACCATCATGGCCGAGCTCATCATGTCGGGACTGTTCGATCGTTTTCCCAAGCTGACCGTGAACGGAATCGAAGTCGAAGTGGGTTGGATTCCGCACGCGCTCGAGCAGCTCGATAACTTCTACTGGCGCAATCGCACCCACACCGGCGTGAAGATGAAGAATCTTCCGTCGGAATATTTCCACAAGCACTTCTGCTGTTCGTTCATCTCCGATCGCCACGGCATCAACAACCGCTACGCGATCGGCATTCGCAACCTCGCCTGGTCGACCGACTATCCGCACCATGGGTGCGACTGGCCGTACAGCCGCAAGATCGCCGGCGAGATGCTGGAAAATGTCCCAGCCGACGAGCGCTATCAGATCTGCGCGGGCAACATGGTGCGCCTGTATAACTTACCGCAAGGGCTCAAAGAGCCGTTCTAGCCGAAAATTAGAGCTGTTTAGCGAAACAGGCGACTGCGTAGCCACCGTCGGTCGTTTCGATGCTGCACTCCTCCGGATAGGCACAGTGGTTCGGCGTGCATAGCGCTGCACATCCGGCGTCGAGCTTCGTCGCGTCGACTGGGAAGTACTTCGGATTAGAGCTTACGATTCTACTCATTCCTGCATCTGCGTCGTAAATCGGTTCGCCGAAGGAGCAGCCTGCATCGGTCGCGACTAAGGCGGACAAGTCCGATGGCAACACCGTCGCAGTGTCATCGCACCCGAAGGCCACGGTTCCCAAGGCGAGCAGAACCGCACCGCACTTCGATTTTGTCATAACTGACGACCTAGCAAAGCGTATGCCGCTCAGAGAAAACCGTAACTTCGCTGGCGTGCGCTGCGCAAAACATGACTTTGGTGTCATACGCGCTCAGATATTGTGCGGAACCTGGGCGCGGATGGTCGCCACTGTCATCGCAGCTTGACCGCCTTCCCTGATTTGCGTTCAAATGCCAGGTGATGGCCTCTTTGGATGTGTCCGATCTCGAAAACTGGGTAGGCAAGGCCATCGGCGGCGGCAATCTCAGAGATCCGATTCATGTGAACGACATTCGCCGCTGGGCGCAGGCGATGCACAATCCGCATCCCCTCTACTTCGACGAGGAATATGCGCAGGGCAGTCGCTTCAGCCAAATCGTCGCGCCGCAATCGTTCACCGTCGTCTGTTCCGATTCGCACGGTGCGGCGCCAGCAGTGCAAGGGCGACTCGAAGGCACGCAGATGCTCTTCGGCGGAGATGAATGGTGGTTCGGCGATGGAAAGTCGTCGGCGCCGCGAATTTTTCCCGGCGATTCGATTCGGCAGGAGCGACGTTTTCACGACTACTCGGTCAAGGATACCAAGTTTGCTGGACCCACGGTGTTCGCGCGCGGCGACACCACCTATTTGAATCAGCGCGGCGAGACGGTGGCCAAGCAGCGATCGACCGCGATTCGCTATCAGCCGGAAGAGGCGCGCAAGCGCAAGAACTCCAAGGCGGATGAGGTGGAGCCGGAGTGGTCGGACGCGGAGAAGGCGGCGCTCGAGGAAAAAAAGCTGGCCTACTATCAATCGTTTCGCACGCTCGGCCACGGTCGGCCGAAAATCGAGAAGGGATTGAAGCTGGCCACGCGTCCCATCGGTCCGCACTCGGCGCTCACCTTCACCACCGAGTGGCGTGCCTATCTGATGAACGTGTGGGGCGCGTTTCGACCGGATGGTCTGCCCACTTCTTTACGCCAAGCCGGTTGGCTCAAAGAGATGGACAAGAACATGGAGGCGGCCAAAGTCGATCCCGCTGAGGCTGACGGGCTCTACAAAGGATCGTCGCGCGGCCATGCGCAGCCGAAATATGCGCAGCTGATCGGACTCGGCCGCGGCTATGGATATGGCGCGTCGATGGGCGCTTGGATTTTAGATTATGTGAGCAACTGGGCGGGTGAGTCGGGCGAAATCGTGCACGCCAAGCTGAGCTATGTTGCGCCCGCGTTCACCGGCGATGCGACGTTTGTCGACGGTGAAGTGATCGAGACCGGCGAGCTGGTGGTCGTCAAAGTGGCGATGAGCAATCAGAAGGGCGCGGCAGTCGCCAGCGGAACCGCGGAAATTCGCTTCGTATGATTGTGCCGAGTGTCTTTACGCTCGGACATTTTTTCAACGCTTGCTGCGATGCCTACTCAGATCGTACTGCGTTTCGTTTTGAAGGACGCTCTTTCAGCTATCGCGAAGTTTCCGCGCTCGCGCATCGTTTGGCCGGAGGGCTGGCCGCCGCCGGCGTAAAAAAGGGCGCGCACGTGGCGCTGCTCATGGGCAATCGGCCGGAGTGGGTGATCTCGGCGTTCGCTATTTCGCTCGTCGGTGGTGTGTTGGTGCCGATGAGCACGTTCGCCACTGCGTCGGAACGCGACCATATGCTCGCGCACTCCGATGCGACCATGATTCTCTATCAGCCGAAGATCGCCAATCGAGATCTGGTCGCCGAGTTGAGAGATTGCGCGCTGCCTTCGTACTGTCTCGGCTCCTCGTGGGACGCACTCATCGCAAGTGGTGGCGAGTGCCCCGAGGTCCCGGTCTCGCCCGATGACGATGCGCTCATCCTCTACACTTCCGGAACGACCGCGGAGCCGAAGGGCATCGTGCACCGGCACCACACGCCCGTGCATCAGTGCCTGCACTTCGCAAATTATCTTGGGCTCACGACGGAAGATCGAATGTGGACCGTGCAGCCATTTTTCTGGGCGGCGGGAATCGCGGTTTCGCTTGGCGGTACGCTGGCTAGCGGCGGCACCATGCTGCTGCAGGAGATTTTCGATGCTGAGCGCTCGCTCGATCTCATTGAAGCGGAACGAGCGACGGTGATTCGCTCCTGGCCGCATCAAGACAAGGCGATGGCGGAGCACCCGAGTGCGAAGGGGCGAGATCTTTCCAGCGTGAAGAAGCTCAACTTCAGCTCGCCGCTCGCGCCCATGGTCGGACTTTCACGCGACGAGTGGGGCACGCAGGGCGGATACGGTCTTTCGGAGACGTTTACGGTGGTGAGCGATCTGCCCGCCAGCGCGCCGGCGGAATTGCGGCGGACCACCAGCGGCAAGCCGCTCCCAGGAATGGACGTGCGTATCGTCGATCCGCAAACTGGCGTGAGCGTCGAGAGCGGCAAGGTCGGCGAGATTATCGTCAAGGGGGTCACCCTGATGCGCGGCTACTATAAAGTTCCGTGCGAACAGTGCTTCGATCGCGACGGATTTTTTCACACCCAAGATAGCGGCTTTCTCGACGACAATGGCTACTTGCACTGGACCGGCCGGATGTCGAACCTGATCAAGACCGGTGGCGCCAATGTCTCGCCGCTCGAGATCGAAAAGTTGATGATCGGATTTCCCGGCGTGCGCATCGCAGCTGCCGTGGGCGTACCCGACGCCGCGCTCGGCGAAATGGTGGTTCTGTGCGTGGTGCTGAATGCCGGTGCGCAGGTCGACGCCGAAAAAGTCCGCGCGTTTTTGCGCGAGCGGTTGGCCAGCTATAAAGTTCCGCGTCACGTGCTCGCCTTCGGTCTCGATGAGGTCGAGTTCACCGGCACCGACAAGTTGCGCATCGACCACCTCCGCCAAAAAGCCTCGAGATCCCTCTCCGGGGGCCTATCAGATTAAAATTACATGCGAAATTAACCTAACCGCGCGTTTTGCATTTAGGCCCGATCAGCGGTGTCGGCAAAATGACAAAAATGCGCGGTTGCTCTCAAAAGTCCACGATTTTCAATTGGATACAACCTAGGAGAGTGACCCCTAAGCTTGGAGAGTGACCCTAAGCGTCTTTGAGGTAGACGATGCCTTGGCTGCCGTCGACGGTGATGAGGTCGCCGGTTTTGATGAGCTCGGTGCCGACGCGCACGTTCACGACCGCCGGAATTCCGTACTCGCGCGCCACGGTCGATCCGTGCGAGAGCGTGCCGCCGATGTCGACCACTAGGCCGGCGGCAACGGTGAAAAGCGGCGCCCAGCCGGCGTCGGTGACGGGGGCGACCAGAATCTCGCCAGGCTCGATGACCGAATCGATCTGCGGGTCGAGAATCACACGCGCCCGCCCGGTGACCACGCCGGAAGAGACCGCGATACCCTCCAGCTTGCCACCTGACGGCGGCACGGCCGGCGCAGGCGAGGTCGGCTTCGGCCTTCCGCGAAAAGTTTCGGGAAGCGACAAGCTGCGGTTGCGGTTTTCCTGCGTCCGTCGTCGGAGCGCCAACGCCGAGGCGCGATCGATTCCGAGGGCGTTTCGGCAAAGTCCGCGCACTTCGTCCCAAGTTAGGTAGTAGAGATCTCGCGGCGCCAGCCCGACGAGTCTCCGCTCGAGCTCGCGCATCAGCTTCCGCCGACGGTGAATGGCGAGAATGAGCATCGACTTGGTGTGCTCACGAGTGACCATCCAGGCGCGCGCGCGACCGAGCACGAAGCGAAAAATCATCCGCTTGAAGAATCCGAGCCGATCGAGACCTTCGCGCTCGCAACGCTCTCGATCTTCTCGCGACCGCGCCGAGATCGCTTCCGGCGAAGAGCTCGCATCCGAACGCAGGTAGTTGCGAATCATTCCCAAGATGGTGGGGGCATCTTCGTCCCAGCTCGCGGCCGCCAGCTCCATCGGCGATGTCGAATGGTGACCGTAGCGCGACATGAACGCGGCGAACGAGGCGCGGAAAATCGGATCGGCTGGTGGCTCCGATTTTCTCGCGGTGAGCTCGCTCGAAAATTCGTTGGTCAGCGCCGGTGATGCGCGCACGATCTCGGCCAGCCGCCAAAGTGCGTAGGCCGGCTCCGCGCTCTCCATACCCGGCAGCGCCTTGCATAGCCTTCCGCAGATCTCACCGCGATCGCCGAGCCATTTTTCACAGATCTTTTGGAGTCCGGTGAAAAATGCGCCCGACAAAATCGAGACCAGCACGTGCACGCTGCCCACCGCGTGAATGTCGGACGTGCGCGCATGGTGCAGTTGCAGGAGCTCGTCCATCGACAGGATTCCGAGTGGCCTTCGATCGGCGCGCACCAGCTGCTGCTCGACCGGTGGAATTGCCGCCGAGAGCGTGGCGAAACAGGTGATCGCCTTGGGAATTACCACCGCGATCTGAAGCGGTCCGAGCCGACTCTTCTTTTTCGCCGGCGTCATCGCGCGCGTGGCCGAATCTTCCTTGGTGAAGTAGTGCTCGTCAGCGGCGCCGGCCTGTCCGCCGATCTCCTGCGCCAAGGTTAGATTCATGAACGCGCGACCGTAAAAAGATCCCACCAGCGTGTCGTCGGGACGAAGCTCGATGCCCATCTGCGCCATGGCCTGCGCGGTGTAATCGGCGAAGTCGGCCAGGAGCAGCGACTGCGTGAGCGGCGACAAGAGGCCCGGCATCACCTCTTGAATATTGGTCGAGGTCCATTGGGTGTCGTCGTCGGTGAGGGTATCGAACTCGGAGCGACGTTGGCCAGCGCCAGTGATCGGGCGCGATTGCAGCAGCCACAGTCTGCCGTCTCGCGCGGCCCACTCGATGTCTTGTGGCTCGCCAAACTCGAGCTCGACGCGCCGTCCGACCTCGGCCAGCGTGCGCAGATTGTCGTCGTTCAAGACCGCACCGACACCGACACCGACACCGTCGCCGGCAGTCCGCCGCAGGACGGCCAGATCTGATTTGCGAACGACATCGTGATCGGGCGTCACCTTGCCCGAGACCAGCGCTTCACCCAGCCCGCGAATGCTGTTGATGACGATGTGCTCGTGATCGCCGCTCACCGGATCGAGCGTGAAGAGCACGCCGCTCATCTCGGCATCGACCATGGCTTGCACCACCACGCCCATGCCCGCGCCGTCGAGCTTTCCCTGATGGCTGCGATAGCGCAGCGCTTCGGGTGCGAGCAGCGAGGCCCAGCAAATGCGAATGGCGTCGAGGATCGCATCTTCGCTTTTCACTTCCAGCACGGTGGCGTGTTGCCCGGCGAAGGATGCGTCTTGTCCGTCTTCGTCGGTGGCGGAGGAGCGCACGGCGAATTCCGCATCAGGCATGCGCTCGGTCAGCTCATTTAAATGGACGACGATGGCTCGCCTAAGCGTACGCGGCCAGCTGCCTCGCTTGATGCGAACGGCCAGTGTGCCGGGTTTGCCGCTGCCGGTCAGTGCGCGGCCGAGCTCCGCTTCGAGATCGTTGGCGCGCACGAACGCGCGAAATGCGTCGACCGTGATGGCAAATCCTGGCGGCACCGCGTGCCCGAGCTGAATCAGCCGTCCGAGGTTGGCGGCTTTCCCGCCGACGCGTTCGACGTCGTGTGCGGAGAGCGACTCGAGCCACTCGATCTCTCGCGCCGCGTAATCAGGATTCGAGTGCGACGCCTGCATCGGCTCTGACGGTGAGAGGACTCGGCTCGGCTCGTCGCGAAAGGGTCATCCACATTCCCTCATTGAATCGCAGATGCTTGGCGCCGATCTGCATGCCGGGTACCAGCTGAAACTGATAGCGCTGGAGGATCATCGGCACCGCCACCAGCATTTCGGTCATGGCAAAGTGATTTCCGATGCACTGCCTTGGACCGAGCACGAACGGCATGTAGGAATATTTATGTCGCTTGGCCACGTTCTCGGGGGTGAAGCGATCGGGGTCGAATGCTTCTGGATTTTCCCAAAAGCGCACGTCGCGATGCATCACGTAGGGCGAAAGAAACACCACCGAGCCGGCGGGAATCTCGTGGCCGCCGATGCGATCGTCGTTCACCACTTCGCGCGGAATGATCGGACCGGCCGGACAGAGCCGCATCGTCTCTTCCATGATCTGCTTGGAATAGGCGAGCTGAAAGGTGTCTGTAAAGCTGGGATCGCGTTTGCCGAGCACGCGCGTCACTTCGGAGTGCATGCGCCTCTCGACCTCGGGATATTTCGAGAGCATAGAGAGCACCCAGGTGATGGTGGTGCCGGTGGTCTCGTGCGCCGCGAATAGGATGGTCATCGACTCGTCGCGCAACTCTCCGTCGGAGAGTGAGGATCCATCGTCTTCGTCGCGCGCGGCCATCAAGAGTCCCAATAGATCTTTGGGCGGCTCTTTGGCGCGTCGACGCGTAGCGATAATACGATAGATGAGTGCGTCGATCTCCTTCATCACCTTGCGCATGCGCAGGTTGGAAGGAGTGGGCGCGGTGGGTGGAATCAGAAATCCGGTCTTCGATCCGCTCGAAAACCAGGCGTTGATCTCGTTGAACGCATGCTGCAGCCGCTCGGCGTCGTTCTCGATGTCGGTGGTGAACAGACTGCGCGTGGCGATCTGCAGCGCCAGGTTGCGCAATTCGGTGGCGATGTTGACCGGCTTGCCGATCGACCGATCCCACTTGGGAATCATGGCGTGCACCGCGTCGGACATGATTTTGGCGAAGTCGATGTAGTGATCTTTGGAGAACGCCGGTTGCGCCAGCTTGCGATGGCGTCGCCAGTATTCACCGTCGCTGGTGATCAATCCTTCGCCGAACGCGAATCGCGCGCGGGCGTAGGGCTTGCCCTTGCGGTAATTTTTGTAGTTGTCGAGCATCACGTACTTGCAGAGCTCTGGATCGGTGATCAAATGCGCAATCTTGCTGGTGAGCTTGAACCGGGCTACGCCGCCATAATCGCGGTTCAGGCGCAGAAAAAAGCTGAGCGGATCTTTGCCGAACTCGAGCAAGTTGCCGAGGAGCGGCTGACCCTTGGGGCCGGGCGCGGTGCTCATAGTCCGAGTCGTCCGAGAAAACCGGTGATCTCGCGCATGGCGCGATCGGTCAGGTCGGCGCTTTGATGCGCCACATCGACCGCGTCATCGAGAAATGTCTGACATTCGGTCCAGACCCGTTTGTGTAGCGCGGCCAGCTCGGTTGGATTCGATAGCGCCTTTTTGCGATCGCCGAGATCGAGTGGCGGTGCGATCGAATGGGTGATCTGTACTGGCAGCGGCAATCCCGCCGGTCCGAGCGGAACGCGGGTCCCAAAGTAACGATCGCCGCCGCTGGAATCGAAGTAGCGCAGAAGTCGCTTGGGAATCTGCAGCCGCGACTGATAATACGAATCGTCGTTGCCGACGGCGGCCACGAACACCAGCTCGGCGTCATGCTCGAGGGCCAGTCGAAGAAATCCGGTGCGCCCCGACCATTTGAGCTTGTAGGGTTCGGCGCGATAGTCGCGCAGCGCGGCTTCGCTGGCACCGCCGGGAAAAATGAACAGAAAGCGTGATTCTGAAAGCGCGGCGGCCGCACTCTCGGGCGCGCGCGAAGGAACTACGCCGTAACGCGCCGACACATCGCGCAGAATGGGCGTGCGAAACCAGCCCGCCTCATGCGCTAGCGTTCGCGGCATCACGCCGTAGCGCCGATAGACTTCCGAGAGGAGCAGCAGCGGATCGATCACACTCAGCGCGTGATTCGAAACCAAAATTACTGGCCGCCCTTTTTCGAGCAGGTCGCCCAGCCGTTCGATGTGCAAGATGCGATGGCGATGGTAAGCCGCCAACACCTGAGCAACCGCCGTGAATCCGCGCGTAAGCAGATCCTCAGCGGGCTCCGCGCGCATCGGCCACGCGTCCGTATCCAACGAGAACGACTCGACTTTCGACACAGCCATCAGGACCCGAAAGCCTAGGCCCGCGAAAAAATCCTGTCAAGCGAGGGCGGTTCACATGCCCGGCTTCACCTGCGGCGCGGGAACAAGACCTCTTTGACCCCGGTGCGTACATTCCCCCCAGGTCAACAGACCTCGCTGGGGCGCGCGGACCCAATGAACAGGGGCGTTAGCTTGGCCCGTGAATTGAAGCGTCTTTATTTCATGACGAGCCATGCCGCGATCTTCGCTTTAGGCGGTTTTTTTGCGGCCGGGTGCGGCGGCACCAGTGTGACTCCTATTGTGCTCCCGTCGACTGCTAGCGATATGTCCGATCGCGAAGAGGGTGGCAGCCCACTTTCAGTCGATCTGGGGAGTGCGGCTGGAAATCTGGAGATGGACCTCGCCATCTCCAACTCGACGCCAAACGATTTCGCCGTCGTTCCTTCGGATGGCTTCGATCAGTTTCAGACGCACACGCTCGCGGTGGTCAACATGTATCGCGCTCAAGTCGGCGCGCCGCCGCTCGAGCTAGACCCATTGCTCAGTCAATTTGCGCTGGCCGGATCGGTGGAGCTTTCCCAAGATCACATATTCCACCAGCACTTCTTCAAGAACGTGACGCTCGGCAAGAACGGATTCGGCTTCATGGCAGCTGAGAATCAAGGGAATCCCTACGGCTGGATGGTCGATAATAGCGACCCAGTTAAAAACGAGCTGTCGCAGATCAACGACATTCAAGCGATGATGTTCGGCGAAGGTCCCGGCGGCAGCCACTACGACAACATGGTCAATCCCGACTACACTCGGCTCGGCGTAGGGCTCCTCGAAGNNCGCCGTCGGTAGGACCGATGCAGGCAAGCGTCGCACAGCCGCATCCCAATCCGTTCGGATCGCACTGACATCCGGCATTCTCGCCGCAATATCCCGCCGCTTGATTTTTGCAATTGCCGTCGGTACAGAAGTGCACTGTCACGTCGCCGACGGTGGAGCAGATGGGCGCGAACGAGTTGGTGCACTCTTGGAACGTGTTGCAGTATTTGCCGACGCCTTTGGAATTTCCAGTGTCGCCGGGCACGCCGCAGGCGACGTTCCATCCCGCCATGTCCACGTTCGAAACCTTGGACATGTCAGACGCGCTTTTCATGTCAGTGGAAGTCGAGTCGTCTCCACCGCAGGCGACCAGCGAAAGTGTAAAGACACAGGCGATCAGATTTTGCATGCGTCGACCATATTATGTCGCCGCCGGTCGCGTCAATGATTCACGCGGCGCGAGTTTCGAATTCCGGTGCGGTCGGAAGCTCCTAATTGCAGGTGCGCGTCTCGAGCATGTACGGATCGAGCGGAGTTTGTGTGAAGTCGAAGGCGCCGAACAGATCGTTGGCCTGTTTGTCCTGCGCCGCCGGATCTCGGTCGGTGAGCGTGGTGGTAATTCCAAACACGCGCTCGACGAACTTGGCGATCGATGCCTGCTCCGACTGCTCTTTGAAGACAAATCCCTGCCTGGCGTACGGCGAGATGACGATGAGCGGCAATCGAAATCCAAGTCCGTACGGGTGCTGCGCATCGCAGCCATATTGTCGCGGCGGCGCCACGTGATCGTACCAGCCGCCAAAGTCGTCCATGGTGAAGATAATGGCAGTGTCCTTCCAATACTCGCTCTGCATGATCGAGTTGATCATGCCGACGGTCCAATTCTCGCCGTCGCAGATGCCGCTCAGACCCGGATGCTCGTCGGTGTCGAGTCGCTGATCGACGATCCAAGACACGTTCGGCAGTTGCTCATCAGCGATGTCTTGCGCGAACACTGACGAGTCGACCACGTGGCTCCATCCAGCGCCGTTGCGGATCGAATCGACCGCGTCGAACATCGACCAGATCTCGTTGAAATCATCGTGAGGCGTCGGTGGCGCGATGTCGGCATAGTTCGATCCGTAAAATTTCCAGGTGACACCGGGCGGCAAAATATCCGGCAAGGTCGGAATCGAAAAGCAGGGCGTCGCCGACTTGACCGTGCAGCTGCCATTGTCGAGCGTGTCGACGGTGTCGCCCATCGGCTCGTCGCAACCCCAATAGGGATGCGTGAGCACGTGCAGCGGCGGATTTCCCGTGGCCCATGCGCCCTGCGCGGCGAGCGTGAATAGATGTCCGGGAAAGCTCGGTCCCAACATGTTGGCAAAGAAATGATCGCCGAGCGTGAACCGGCGCGCGTACGCCCAATAGTTGGGGATGTCACTCTCGAGATATTGCGCCCACGCCAGCTTGTCGCCGTTCATGTCATTGCCGGCCACGTCTTCCCAGCCGTTCATGGCGCCGCCGTTCCAATCGCTGAGCGCGCACGCGCGCTCATGGCAGAAGTCGCGCGTGAAGTCGGTCGCGTGCGGACAGCTGAAGGTGGTGCCGTTCTTGAGCTTGCATTGAGTGGTGCCTTCCGCGCCGGGAAAGGTGCCGAAGTAGTTGTCGAAGGTGTGGTTCTCTTTGACGATGATGACCACATGCTTGATCGGTATCGCGCTCGAGCCGGCGTCTCCGGCCAGGTCTGCCACCGCTAGGTCGGGGTGGGGATTGTTGTTCTTGGGAGAGTCTTTGCACGCGCCGAGACCGAGCGCGGTCAGACACAGCCAGCGAAGTGGAGCCATCGTTCGCATTCTATCACTTTTGTAGGAGGTGCACGACGCCGGTGGTCATGGCTGGGACGTAGGTAATGAGCAACACACCGATGGCCATAATCAGCAAAAACGGCAACGATTGCCGATACAAATACGGGAGCGGTTTGTTGAAGCGGGCCGACGACAAGAGCAGGTTGAGGCCCATCGGCGGGAACAAAAATCCGAGCTCCAAGTTAGCGAGAAAGACCACGCCGAGATGTACCGGATCGATGTTGAACAGCGCACCGAGCGGCGCGACGAGCGGCGCCAGCACGATGATCGATGCGTAGATCTCGAAGATGCTGCCGATCACGAGCAAGAGGCCGTTGAGCGCGAGCAGAAAGGTCCACTGCGAATGGAAGTGCGACTTCACCCAGTCGACCAGCGCATCGGGAATCTGCGCGTCGACGAGATAGCTGAAGAGCCCGAGCGCGACGCCGAGCAGGATCACCACCGCGCCCACCAGCGTGGCTGATTGCACCATCACCTTGGGCATCTCGCGCCCGACATCGCGAAAGACGAACAGCTCGATGACGACCGCGTAGGCCGCGCCGAGCGCCGCTGCTTCGGCGATGGTGGCGAAGCCGCTCGAAAATACTGCCACCACCACCAGCGGCAGACCGATGTCCCACTTGGCGGCCCACATCGCGCGCAGCATTTCGCCGCGTTCGAATTTTTGCCGCGGCGCTTTGGCTTTCACGCCGGTGCGAATCGACCAAGCCGCCACCATGACGATGAGTAGAATTCCGGGCACCAGGCCGCCGAGGTAGAGCTTCTCCGCGCCCACCGATGCCACCGCACCGTAGAGAATGACCGGCAAGCTGGGTGGGAACAAGAGTCCGAGCGAGCCCGAGGCGGTCACCAGTCCGAGTGAAAATCCCTCCGGATATTTATCTTTGACCAGCGCTGGGTAGACCAGGCCGCCGAGCGCCAGGATGGTCACGCCTGATCCGCCGGTAAAAGTGGTGAAGAGCGCGCACACGCTGATCACCATCAGGCTCACGCCGCCTGGCAACCAACCGAAAAGTCCTTTGTACGCGCGCACCAGTCGCGCCGACGCGCCACCCGACGCCATCACGAATCCGGCCAGGGTCAAAAGTGGAATCGCCGGTAGGGTGGGATTTTGTACCAAGCGCAAGGTTTCGGTCGGCACCGACGCGATGGGCGAGCCCTCGCCGGCAAACAGCAGCATGGCGATGCCGCTCATCGCCACGAACACCGGCGCGCCCAGCAAAAATCCGACCCCAACCAAAATCACGCCCGGCCACAGCAGCGAATGTCCGCTCTCACGAAATGCGTAGCAGGCGGCGGCGGTGGCGAGGGTGGCCAGCAGCGCGAGCAAGCGGCCCAGCCAAACTTTTCCGAACATGGGCGGCGTGCCCCACATGAAGCGCAGCGAAACCAGCAGCAGCGAAACCGGAACGATGCACTGACTCCACCACTCGGGAATTCCGCCGGCGAGCATCGAGTCGCCTTCGTGATTGGCCCACACCGTCTGCGCACTGGCATAGGCGAAGATGAGGGTGACTGCCGCCGAGAGCACGTGTCCGTAGATGACCGCGAAGTTGCGCGCGGCGCCTTCGGGCAAAAATGACGTGGTGGCGAGGCCGAGATGTTTGTTCGATGCGGTGGCGATGAGCGCGCCCAAAAATCCGAGCCACAAGGTGGCGTGCTGCACGTAGACGAAGCCGCCGGGGATTCCGCTTCCGCGCACGCGTCGCAGAATCATCTCCAGACAGGGCAGCACGATCATCGCCGCCGAGAGCAGCAGAATGACAGCCATCTCGAACCGCGTCGCTTTGGCGGGGGTGAGCTCGGACTCGCCGGATGCGTGCGGAGCGAGCTCGATCATTGGGCGGCTCCTCGGCGTTCGACCCGACCTAAGCGAATTGTTGCAAGGGGGTGTTGATCCCGCGGCAAAGCTTCCATAAGGTCTATTATCTTACCATGCGACACCCACTCTTCGGAATCACGGTCTTGTCTTTTGGCGCCCTCGCTTTGGCCAGCGGCTGTTCGCTCAAAACCATCGCGCTCACCAAGGTGGCGGACGCGATGACCGGAAGCGGCAATGTCTACGCGCGCGACGACGATCCCGAGCTGGTGCGCGACGCGGTGCCGGTCATCTTGAAGACCATGGAGCAGCTTCATGATGCCCTGCCTAAACATCGCGCGTTGGCGGCGGGACTCACGCGAACGGCCACCGCCTACGGTGCGGTGTTTCTGACCGAGGACGCCGACCGCATGCAAGAGCGGGATGTGGCCAAAGCGCGGCCGATGTACCTGCGGGCGCGGCGAATGTTTTTGCGCGCGCGCGGCTACGGGCTCGACGGGCTCGATGAGGCGGCGCCCGGGCTTCGCGCGGCGCTGGAAAAGGGCACGCCCGACGCGCGCAAGCAGCTGCTTGCCAAAGTAAAGAAGGAAGATGTCGGACTTTTGTATTGGACCGGCGCGGCCTGGGGCTCGGCGATCTCGGTTTCGAAGAACGACATGAAGCTGGTCGGGCAATTGCCGCAGGTGGAAGAGCTGATGAAGCGGGCACTCGAGCTCGACGAATCTTTCGAAGAGGGATCGATCCATGAGTTCTTCGTTCTCGACGAGGCGGGCAAAGATCTGGAGTCGGCCAAGAAACATTTTGCGCGCGCGCGAGTGCTTTCTGGGAATAAAAAGCTGGGGCTGCTGGTCTCGTATGCCGAGACCCTCTGCGTGCAGACCCAAGATCGAAAGACGTTCGACAAACTTTTAAAAGAGGTCACCGACTTCGACGTCGATAGCGACCTCGACCATCGGCTGGTCAACACGCTGGCCCAAAGACGTGCGCACTGGCTGTCGGAGCGCGCGAGCGATCTGTTTGCAGAGTAAAAGGGGACTCGAGATGAAGAGACTGGCATTTGCCTCACTGTTTGCACTTTCGTTTTTGTTTGGCTCTTTGGCGCACGCCGAAGAGGTGGTGATCAAGCTCGGCACGGTCGCGCCGCGCGGCTCGACCTGGCACACGATTCTGCAGGAGATGGGGCAGAAGTGGAGCGAGGCGTCGGGCGGTCTGGTGAAGTTGAAGGTGTATCCCGGCGGTACGCTCGGCAACGAAGGTGACATGGTCAAGAAGATGCGTATCGGCCAGCTGCAGTCGGCCGCGCTCACCACCATCGGTCTGCACGAGATCTCGCCCGATCCGCAGGCGATCGACGTTCCGCTCATGGTCGATTCGTTCGCGACCTATGACTACATCATCGGCAAGCTGCGCCCGCGTTTGGAGAAGGCGCTCTACGACAAAGGGTATGTAGTTCTGAACTGGGCCGAGGTCGGCTTCGTGCGGCTGTTTTCGACCAAGCGCTATTCGACGATGGCCGAGTTTCAAAGCGCCAAGGTGTTCACCTGGGAGGGCGATCCGGGATCGGCCGATGCGTGGCGCGCGGCGGGCTTTCATCCGGTGGTGCTCTCGTCGACCGACATCGTTCCGTCGCTCAACACCGGGCTCATCGACACCGTGGCGATGGCGCCGCTCTACGCATTTCAGTCGCGCATCTTCGAAAAAGCGAAATACATGCTCGACCTGCCCTGGTCGATTCTGACCGGTGCCACGGTGGTGAAGAAGGACGCGTGGGACAAGATTGCGCCCGACGTGCAGAAGAAACTTTTGGCCATCGCCGATGATTACGGCAAGCGCGTGGCCACCGAAGTGCGGCGCATGGATTCAGAAGCGCTGTCGACGATGAAGCAGCAAGGGCTCACGCTGGTGCCGCCAGGCGATCCGGCGCAGTTCGCGCGTGCCGCGGAAGCCAGCCACAAGGTCATTCGCGGTCGCGTGGTACCGGAAGGAATCTTCGACGAGGTTGCGCGGCTTTCCAAGGAAGCGCACAAGAAGTGATCGTGACTTCGCCACTCGTTTCATTGGCTCGACGACGTTTGCTTTTGCGGTCGACGTTGGCGTTCGCCGCCCTGTCGCTGACCTCGGCGTCGAGCTCGGCGACCACTCGTGTGGTGAACCTCGAGCGGCTGCCCAACGAAAAGTTGGCACAGCTTGCGCCGGCGCTGCAGTCGGGACCGATCGCACTGGTCGAGTCGAACTCCGACGGAACGATGAAGCAGGTTTCGATCTTCATGTTCGTGCGCGCCAAACCGGAGACGGTGCACGACGTGATCGGCCATCCGGTCGACTACAAGAAGTTCATTCGCAACATGTCGAAGTCGGATTGGGAAGTGCGCCCCGACGGCACTAACGTGTCGACCTGGCAGCTCGAGCTGCCGGTGAGCGCGTTCGACGGCATCAATGTCTACAATTTTTTACCCGGAGAGGGCGGCAAACCGGGGCCGATCGAGCTGCACGCGATCGATCCCAACGACGACGCCACCTACCGCTGGGAGATGATCCCGGTGCAAGGAGGAACGGTGCTGGTGCAGTACGGCTACACCGACGTGGTGCACTCCAACAAGTTGGTGCGCTCGTTCGTCAAACGGCAAGCCACCATGGAGCACGGGCTGGCGCTCGCGGCGCAGCTCATCATGGTGGCGCCGATGAAGACCGAGTCGGAGAAGCGCACGCCGGCTGGATCGCTCGAGTCGCTGCCGGCCGCCGCCGCGCCCAGCTTTTCGTTTTTGCTGCAGCGCGGACAGGTGGCGGTGATGCACTCCGGTCCCAAGTCGAACACCTTCGGCGACATTTCGATTTCGGATCGCGTATTCGCCAGTAAAGAGAAGATCCTGGAGGCGGTGGGACATCCGGCGCTCTACTCGAGCTTCATTCCGGGCGTGAAGAATTCGAACGCGCGCTTCGAAGGGCACAACGTCATCTACACCATGGATCTGTCGGTGCCGCTGGTAAGTTGGAACACCACCTACCTCATGTCGCCGTCTCCGACCGGCTTTGCCGGCGTGGGCACCGACGGAGATTTACAAGGGGCCAGGTTCGCGTGGGACGTGGTGCCGAAGACGCCGAACGACGCGCTCTTGGTCTATCGCGTGAGCCAGAGCCTGTCGCAGAGCTCGTTCGTGCTACGAAAATTATTCCAGTTCGATCCGTCGCTCGAATACGGCCTCAACGTAGCTTTCGGATTGGTGTACGTACGAGCCATGCGAGGCCGCGCCGAGGGCTGGAAGTAGATATCGGACGACAACAGTCGTGAACAAACGTCCCGCAGGTTCCTTTCCCAGACATTTTCCGCATTCAGTATTAGCCGGAGCAGATTTTCGCGCGACCGAGGCCCCGTGAGCGAAGCGAACAAGGCCGAGCGAGTGCCGAAGCGTAGCGAGGCCACGCCCGGAGCGACCGATGCGATCCTATTTCCAGCTTTCAGTGAGCACCGCGATCGATCGGTCATACCGGTAGGGCGTGTTCATGTGGCCCCCGTCGAACTCCTCATGCGTGACCGCGATGTTGGCCTGTTTTAGTTTATGCGCGACCTGTCGGGTGCCGAGCTGCAGGTTGTATTCGTCGGCCACACCGGCATCCAAGTAGATCGTCTGTAGCGATCGCGCGGCCTCGAGGAACTTTGGATTGTCGAGCATGCGCACCGGATCGCGCTCGAGCCAGCGCGCCCAGACGTCGAGTTTCAGCGCACCATGATATAAATCGAAGGGCAGCTCGAATCCTTCGCCGTAGCCGTAAGGTCCGCTCGCGCTCGGCGACCACGCGGCGGCGCAGCACAGGTTCGACATCACCTCGATGCCGGAGCCCGATTTTCCCGGCAGCGCATCGAACCAAGAGAGAAATCCTTTTACTCCACCGCGCTTCTCCAAGGTCAGCAGCGTGCGGCCGAACTCCTTTAGATAAGAGAGGTCGAACGCCGAGTCACCCGCGTGCGAAGCCACGCGCGAAAAAAGATCGGGCCGCGTGAACGCGAGGTTGAGCGCGCCGTAACCGCCCGAGGATTTTCCCGCGACCGCGCGATGTTCGCGATCGGCCAGGGTCCGGTAGCGCTCGTCCACGAACGGAACCAGCTCCTCGGTGAGATAGCTTTGATATCGCCCGATCGCCGGCGAGTCGACGTACTGCGATCCCCCGTAACGCGTGAAGCAATCTGGCAGCACCAAGATCGCTTCGGCCGCGCGTCCGTCTGCGATCAGTTGATTCATCCGCTGATGGAGCGGCAAGGTCCAGGCGCCGCGATTGATGAGCTGTAGGCCCGATCCGGTGAAGCCGGCCAGCAGATATATAACCGGAAATCTCCTTCTGTCGGACGAACTTTCGTAGGAGGGCGGCAGGTAGATCGCAAGGTCCCGTTCCGCCGAATCGCCGAGCGGATTGTCCTTGAGCAGAACGCTCGCGTGCCTAACGATTTCGACGGTTCCGTCGCGATGCATGACTCAAGCTAACTTTCTTGACGCCGAGGCGCAATCCGCATTAACTCTACCCGGACTACTTTGATCCTTCATTTATAGAGGTCGTATGAAACGCGAGACCCTACATCTGCTCAAACGCTTCGTTGCCTTTGGATTGTGCGCGCTCGGCACGATCTCCTGCGAGCCCGACGTCGGCACGCCAAAGTCAAATACCGAAGGCACCCTCGTCGCTCAGTACGATCCAACCGCGATGCCTCCGGTTCTTCCACTGCCGAACGATCTGGTCAAGCAGGGCGGCGACGGGGTGCACCTCAATGTGCCAAATGGCGCCAGCGATTCGGATGCGCAGATCGCGTTCAATGCCTACTTGAACACGCTCGATGGATTCCCCACCGCCTCGACGGCATCGGTGTCCTTCTCCGGCGCGATCGACATGGCGACGGTCAACGCGAAATCGGTGATGGTCCTCGATCTCGGAACGGGCATGCCGCTCGCGGCTGCCGACTACACGGCCGCGCTCGACTCCACCAAGCAGGTTGTGATCATCACGCCGACCAAACGTTGGCAGACCGGCGACAGCTACGCGGTGCTGGTGTTTGGCGGCGCTGACGCAAACGGCATCAAGGGCGCAAATGGCGAAACCGTCCTCGCGTCGCAATTCACCTACTTCACTCGCTCGGCGAGCCCGGTAGTCGGCGAGTGCGCCGACGGCACTACCGCCTGCCAGTGCGACATCGTGAACGATCCGGCCGACTGCCACGCGCTCTTTCCCGGAATCACCGACGCACAAGGGCTGCAGCTCGAACAGGTGCGCGAAGGACTGGCGCCGCTGCTCGCGACCGGGCTCGGCACTCGCTCGCGAAGCGATCTGGTCGCGGTGTGGACCTTCGGTATCACCACGCAGCCGGAAGCGATCTTCGATCCGACCCGCTCCGACGTTCCGTTCCCGAACGACGTCTTGATCAATCAGCAGACCGGCCTGGTGAACGTGCCGTTCGACCCGAATGATCCGGAGGCCTCGATCAAGGCGGGGCTCAACACGCTCGACGGATTTTCGACCACCGCACCGGAGACCGTGACCATCGACTTCCTCGACGACATCGACGGTGCCACGTTGGTCCCCAATCAATCGGCGTTCTTGATCGATCCGCCACCCGGTGGTGATCCGACGCAGTTCGTGGCAGTGCCGGTTGCGTACAGCGGCGTGTTCGCCGGACAGATCGCAATTCAGCCGACGCTGGCGCTCATTCCCGATCAACATCGCTACCTGGTGGTGCTCACCACCGACGTGAAGGACAAGAGCGGTCGTCCGCTCACCCCTTCGCCGGCGTTCCAACTGCTCAAGTCCACCTCGCCGCTGTTCGACGGAACGGCGTCCACGGTGTCGGTGCTCGACAATGCTTCAGCGCAGCAGCTCGAAGGGCTGCGAGTTGGCTATCAGCCGGTGTTCGGCGCAGTTCAGCAGTTGGCCGGAATCTCTCCGGACAAAATCGCCTCGATGTGGAGCTTCACCACCGAGTCGATCATGCGTCCGCTCAAGGCGGTGCAGGCCTATCCGACCACCGCCAATCTTTCGACCTCGGTCACCATCGATGCCAGCTACAACGCCGCCTTCCTGTCGGCGGCCAACACGGCGGCGATCCCGACCACCGGCGGACTGCTGTTCCGCCACGGCAACATTCAAAAGCTGGTGGTGGGTACGCTGCATAGCCAAGACACCATCGATCATACGGCCGGCGCGATGTCGTTCACTCGCACCTCGGCGATGACCGGAAATCCGTCGGACGACACCTTTGCGTTGAAGCCCGCCTCGACCGCGCCAGCGGTGCCGATCAAGTTCGTGCTCACGGTGCCGAACGGCGCGAGCGCGGGAAGTCCGGCGCCGGTGGTCATTCTGCAGCACGGCTTTACGCAGTGGCGCGGCGGAATGTTGCCGCTCGCCGATGCGTTCGCCGCCCAAGGTTTGGCCACCATCTCCATCGATGGCTATCTGCATGGCGAGCGTTCGGCCTGCACCGCCGACAGCGATTGCGACTCCAGTGGAACCTGCACGAACGGCATCTGCTCGACCAAGCTCAAGCACAGCGCCACCGACTGCGCGCTGGCGCAAGTGACCGGCAATCCCGACGATTGCAATACGGTCGCCTCAGGCCTGGCGTTCGTGAACCCCGAGAATCTCTTCAACAGCCGCGACAATGGCCGTCAGTTCATTATGGATCTCGTTCAGGTCGGACGAATCGTCGAGGCCGACATTTCGGTGGCGACCAACCTCGGCAACCAGGTGCCCGAGATCGATCATCGCTTCAGCCTGAACGGCGGATTCCTCGGCCATTCGCTCGGCGGAATCATGGGCGGCGTGTACCTCGCGATCACTCCCGAGCCGCCGACCGGCGTGCTCACCGCTGCCGGTGGACACGACTTCGAAGAGCTCGCCGACGGAGAATTCCATCCGGTCATCGCGCCCCTTCTGGCGGCGTTGGGAATTCAGACTGGAACTGCGCAGTACGCTCAACTTCTCGCGACCGCGCGCTGGGCGCTCGACCCGGTCGATCCGTTCGCGGTCGGTCGCTTCGTGGTTCAAGATGCCGGACGAGTGGTTCCCTACACCACGCAAACTGCCAATGTTGCCAAGCATGTCATTCTGCAGGAGATGGGCGCCGACATGGTGGTGCCGGATCAATATCAAGAGGCGTTGGCCACGCAGCTGTTCGGCTCGGCCGGCCTCGACTCGAGCGGACACGCGCAGGGCGCAAGCACGAGCGGAGTGATCGTCTCGACCTACTTTGCCGGCGCGACCCACAGCGATGTTGCGTTGCCGGTGCCCCTCGAAGCGACAGATTCACAGTCGATTCGCTCGCAAGCGGCACGATTCATCAAAACTCAGGGAGCGCAGATCCTTGCGCCGTAATCATTCTACCTTGCGCTTTTTATCCTGTTCGGAGATGCCACTGATGCGCAGATTCGCGACCCTTGCTTTGGCTGTGGCAGTTCCCCAGCTCGCTTACGCCGGCGGATTCGAGCTGATTCATCAGTCGCCCGCTGCTACTGGAATGGCGGCCGCGCAAACCGCGCGAGCCGACGATCCGGCGGCGGTCTACTACAACCCGGCGGGAATGGCGTTTCAGCGCGGATTGGGTGTGCTCGCCGGTGCTGATCTCTACATCGTCAACATCGACGGCGCGGCGCCGGCTGCTCAGGCGACCAACCTCGGTGGCGCGGCCAAAGCTTCGAGCAACGAAATCGTCGCCACCCCGACGCTCTTTTTGACCCAGCGACTCGGCTCCCATTTCGCGGCCGGCGTGGGTGTGTACACCAACTTTGGCGAGGACCTTCGCTACCCGACCACTTCGGCTTTGCGATTCGGTGGATCGATCATCGACATTCAAACCGTCACGGTAAATCCCTCGGTGGCGATTCGTCCCAATCCGCGTTTCTCGATTGGGTTCGGCATCGACATTCTGCAGGCAGGTATTCAGCTTCAACGTGGCCTGGCGTTCGGCGCGGGTGAAGGTAACGTCAACATGGGATTCTCCGGCACCGGCGTAGGTGGCAACGTCGGCCTGATGGTGGTGGCGATTCCGAAGTACTTGAACATCGGCTTCACCTATCGCAGCTCGATCAACGTGGACGCCGATGGACATGCGGCCTTCAATGGACCGGCGGAGCTCGGTGTGACCGGCCGCCAGACCGCGACCACCTCGGTGGAGCTGCCACACAACTTCGCGCTCGGTCTCGGATCGGATCTGTGTGAGCGTTTAGGTGTGAACTTCGACGTTCGCTGGACCTTGTGGAGCTCGCTCAAGTCGCTCGACTTTACCTTCACTGATCCGGCTGCGCCGTCGGGGACGGCATCGACAAAGTCGAGCCTGCCGCTCAACTGGCGCGACAGCTACGCGTTACGCCTCGGCGCCGAAGCCCGCCTGCTCCGCGAAAAGAACCTCAAGATTCGCGCCGGCGTTGGTTACGATCGCACGCCGGTTCCTGCGTCGACGCTCGGTCCGCTCACGCCCGACTCGGATCGCATTATCGTGTCGGTGGGCCTCGGATACAGCCACAAGTGGTTCGGTATCGAAGCCGCCTATCTGGCGGCTATCGTGCTCGATCGCACCTCGACCAATCCGGATCTGCGCGCCGACTTCCAAGGCGTGGGCCACGTTCTCTCGCTGGCGCTCAATTTCCGCTGGGAAAAAGTCCTAAGCCGCCTGGTAACCGCCGGCTATTAGCTCACTCTCCTATCTCTCAAGTAGCTAAGTTCACAACATTATTCGACATGAGCGCGCGTTTTGCGGACACCCCTTGCGACAAATGCAATCCGCGCGGTTGTCTCTAAAAGGATAGTAGTTTCAGTTTGTTAGAACCCAGGAGCGTGAGCGGAGAGGTTGAGAGGTTGAGCGGAGAGCTTAGAGAAGTGGTTTCGGTTGGGCACTGTTTTTTAGCTCTTCGCGGATCCGGGTTACTAGATCGTCGTAGATGCGGTTTAGCTCGCCGTACGATTGTACTTCGGCGAACAATCGGCCGCCGGCGATCATTCCGTGCCCACCGGCGGCGCCTTTGGTGCCCACCACGCGCCTGATCAGCGCACCGGCTGTTGCGTCGGTGATGTCGGTTCGCAACGAAAGATAGACCACCTGCTCGTGCTCGCCGACGCACAGAACCCACCGGCACTTGTCGTAGGGCAGCATCATGTCTGCCACTTCGGCCACCAGATCGGGAAAGTCGAGCGTACCGAGGTTTACCGTCAGAAGATCGCCCCACGAAACCGCGGCACGAAGCGCGCGATCGACGGCAACGAAGTGTTCACGCCCGACCTTGGGGCTGGTGATCGCATAGAGCCGCTGATAGTCGGCTTGTGCCATGACCTCGATGTAAGCGGATCGTTCTTGCGGGCTCGCCTCACGCCCGAGATCGCGCGTCTCCGACTTGAGCGCGTAGGTGAACGCGGTGGCCAGATCGACGCCGATCGGCAGGCCGCGTTCTTTCAAATATCCATAGACGATGGTGGCGGTGGCGCCGAGCTCGGGGCGGACGTCCTTCCACGGCACGTTGGCTTCGAACCTGACCGGGTGATGGTCGATGACGATGTCTGCCATTCGATCGGCCGGCAGCGAATTGTTGCCGGTGCCGGGCTGAGTATCGACCAGCGCGACGACCGCGAAGTCGTTCAGATCGAGCCGTTCGATGGGCGACAGGGCGATCTTGAGCTCGCGCACCATGGCGCGATTCTCAGCGCGCCCAATGATTCCTCCGAGCCCAATGGTACCTTCGAATCCTTCATGCTCGAGGAGGTGCTTCATTCCCAGCGCGGCGGCGAGCGAGTCTGGATCGGGATTGTCGTGCGTCAAGATGAGCGCGCGAGCGGGACCGCTCTTCTTCGCCGACTGCTTCTTCACTGCTTGGATCGCGGCGTCGAGATCGAACCCCATGACCGGGCCAAGATACCACAATCACTTGAAGATGCGAGTCTTTGCCCCGGGTCGAGCTGAACGAATGACGAGCCGGAATTATTCACGCACCGGTGATGCCCACGGAGCTAGCAGCTGAGACGATGTCCCGAACCGGAGGCGCCTCTAGATAGCGAGCTCGCCAAGCCGAGTCGCCCAAGCGGCTGGCCTTGCGCTCTACTTCGCCGAGCGCTCGTTCCCACATTTTCTTGGCCGTATCCAGATCACCGATCGCACGCGCGAGCTGACCATGCACATGCAGAATCTCCTCCGGTCCCTCGATGGTAAGTCCTCGATCGAGGAGGTCGACGGCCTGTCGGGAAGACGCGAATCCGGCAGCGGAATCGCCCGCGCGCAGATGTCCGAGTGCACACACCATGAGCGCGTGCACCTCGCCACTGGCGATCTGGGCTTCTTTGGCCAGCACCAGCGCCGACTGCGCCATTTGCAGGACCTCCGACGGCGGCTCCCCCAGCTCGAGGAGGTTCAGCGAAAGATAGACGAGCGCGCGGACCTCTTGATAGCGATTCTGCGTTTCACGAGCCAGCTTGAGACCCTGCTCGAGTCGGGGTCGCGCGCGTGACGGCTCTCGCTCGCGAAGCCAGGTCTGCCCATCGGAGATATAGGCGTCGGCGAGGCCGATCTGATCCGCTAGCGCGGAATGGACCTCGATCGCTTTGTCGAGGTAGCGGTGCGCGCGATCGAAGTCGCCGAGATCAGCGTAGGTCTGACCGATGTTCGAGAGCTTTACGCCGATTCCCGCGCGATCCCCGAGCTCCTGAGCCAGCTTCAGGGATCGCTGATAGTGAATGAGCCCCTCTTCGTATTCGCCCAGGCCGACCAGCGCCCATCCCATGTTGTTGAGTGTGGCCGCCTCCAGCCGGCGAACGCCGAGATGGCGGTAAATCACCAGGCTCTCGGCGTAGGCGGTGACCGCGTCGCCCAGCCGTCCGGCATAGACCTGCAAATTTCCGATCACGTTGAGCGCGTGCGCCCGAGAGATCAAGAGCGCGCGTCCACGCTCGTCGGTGGCGCCGGTCTTGACGTGCGCGCCGAGGACCGACAGCGCCCGTCTGGCCAACTCCAGCGCCTCGAGGTTTTGGCCGAGGTTCATGAGCAGCGTGGCCTCGATGCGCAGCGCCTCCGACTCGCCGCGAGGATCGCGCGCTGCGCGTGCCAGCTCGAGGGATTGGGCGATCTCGCGTCGGGCGTGACTGTGTTTACCGACCTCGAGATAGAGTAGCGCCAGCCGAGCGTGCGATTCGCCTTGGCGCAGCGGATCTTGCAGCGCGCGGGAGACGCGTCGCATGGCGTAGGCTTCTCGCAGCTGGAGTCGACGCTTTCCCCAGCCGCGCAGGATCTGTTCACGCTCTGCGTGAATCTGATAGCGCTCGGCGAGCGCATCGGCAGGCAGAATTTCCAGGGCCGACGAGAGCAGCTTGAACGCATCGGCCGATCCCGCACCTTCGCGCGCATACAGTCCCGCCGAGAGCAGCGCCCGTCCTGCGCCCAAACGATCGCCCGCCGAGGAGAGATGTGCCGCTAGCTGCGCGTCGTCGAGACCGGAGCGGTAAAAAGACGATCGTCGGAGGCGATCGGCCGCCACCGAGTGCAAAAGCGCGCGCGTATCGGGCGAAAGGCCGGCGTAGGCGACTTCGCGGGTGATCAGATTGCGAAAGCCGTATTGCGAAGAAGCGATCTTTGCCGAAGGATCGGCGGTTTCCAGCATCGCCTCGATCAGTCCGCGCTTGGCAAGACGATCGAGCGCGGCCCGCGGATCTTTCCCGTAGAGCGCCTGCAGATCATCGACTTGAAAAAGGCGTCCGAGCAACGCCGCCCGGCGGATCACATTGCGCTCGTCTTCAGGCAGGCGGTCGAGTCGCGACGCCACCACCGCTTCGACGGTGGTCGGAACATTCAGCGGGTCGTCTCGTTTGATCCAGCGCAGCCAGCCTGAGCCTTCGTCGCTCTTGAGCACACCTCGCTCGAGCAGCGATTCGATGAGCTCGTTTACGTAAAACGGATTTCCACCGGCGCGCTCGAGAATGCGCTGGCCGAGAGGTTCGACCTCGGCGCGCTTTTCGAAGCGTCGGTAGACCAACTCCTCTCGCTCCGCTTGCGACAGCTCGCCCACCGAGATGGTGAGCGCGTTCGACTCTTTGGAAAGCTCGCTCACCCGATCGGTGGGACGAGCGGTGGCGACGCCCAGGACCGCGCGATCGAGCGACTCGTGAATGAGCGCTTGTAGAATATCGAACGACTGCGAATCGGCCCAGTGCAGATCCTCGACCAGGATGACCAGCATTCTCCCTTCGGCCAACCGCTCCGCCAAACGCCTGACGGTGGTGAGGATTTCGTGGCGACGCTGAATCGCATCTGGTTTTTCTAGTTTTTCCGTCGAGGTGCCCTCGTTCGGTCGGTTGGCGGCATCGCCGGTGCCGGCCATTCCGAGGAGCTCCGCCAACGTCTCGCCGGCCTCGTCGACACCCAAGAGCCCACGCATCAGATCGGCGATGAGCGCATAGGGCGTGTCGCGCAGACTAGGGCGTCCGATGGCGCGAAGGACCAGATGCTTCTCGCGATCGAGGTTGCGGCGAAATGCATCCACCAGCGTTCGTTTGCCGACCCCCGCCTCGCCGAGGACCAGCACGTGACGAGCTTGCCGCTTTTCGAGCACGGTCGCGTGAATCGATTGCAGCACGGCCAGCTCCGCCTGGCGACCGACCATCTGCGGAATCGCGATCGCTCCGCTCGGGGCCTCCAGACGCTTTCGCCCGCCGATCAGCCGATAGACCTTGGCGCGCTGCTCTTTGTCGGAGGGTGACGACGAATCTTCGGGCGGAAGCAGAATCGAGTCGAGCTCTTCGAAGCGCCAGTCGCTGCGCGCGGTGCGGTATACCCCTCCGCCGACTAGGACTTCGCCAGGCTTGGCCCCCGCGGCCAGTCGTTTGGCGATGAGCGCAGTCGGTCCGGTCAGCTCGTAGGCGACATTGGCGACGGCGGGACCGCGAGCACCCTCGACCGCTCCCGGTGATCGCGTGACCAGCGCCAGCCCGCGTTGCACGCCCACCGCCAAGCGCAGTGGCGGCGAGAGATCGCGTGAAATGCCATCGAGCGTTTCGATGAGCGCGAGCCCGAGACGAATTCCGCGCGCCGGATCGTCTTCGCCGGCCACCGTGAGCCCGAGCAGGCAGGTGAACGACTCGTCGGTGATCCAGTCGGCCGAGCGCTCCGGCATTCGATCGGCGTGCGCGCCGAACTTATAGGCCACATTTTCGATAGTCCGGCGAAATTCGCCGAGCGCCTCTTCCGCGCGCGCGCGATTGCCGGAACGCACTGCGGTGGCTCCGTGGAGCACGCACTCCACCACCACCACCGGTTTGTTCTCCTGAAGCGGCATGGTGTCGGCCGTCGCACTCTTTTTGGCCTTTACCGTCGCCGATCCGGGAAGTGGTCCTCTCGCTTTCGAGAGCGCCGAGGAGCTTGCCGGCGTCGCGGCTCGCTCGCGCGATCGCTGCTCGGGCGGCGAGGTCTGCGACGACAGCAGCCGCTCGCTCTTCGGCACTACCTGCGAGACGAACGCCGCCATCGCGCCCGACTCGAAGATCTGACCCTCTTGCGCGGAGAGCTCGAAGAAAAACTTTCCCAACGCCCGGTGCAGATCGCGCGCGGTCTGAAAGCGGCGATCGCGGTCGCGCTCGAGCGCTTTCATGATGATCTCGGAGAGATCGGCGGGAATGCTGGGTTCGACGGTCTGCGGCAGCGTGATGGGCGCGCGCTTGATGGCTTCGATGGCCGCGCGACCTTTCAATCCGCCGAAGAGCGAGCGCAGCGTGGTCATCTCCCACAGCACGATCCCCATCGAGAAAATGTCTGACCTCGCGTCGACCGGCACGCCTGACGCCTGTTCCGGCGACATGTACGAGAACTTTCCTTTGACCACTCCGTCGTCGTTCTTGAGATGGCGTGCGCGCGCGATGCCGAAGTCGACCAGCTTCACCATTCCGTCCCACGAGACCAGAATGTTCTGCGGCGAGATGTCGCGGTGCACGATGCCGAGCGGCTCACCGTATTCATCGGCCTTGCGATGCGCGTAGTCGAGCGCTTTGGCCACTTGCTGTCCGAGGTAAGCGGCGAGCCCGATGGGCAGGCGCGTTTTGCTCTGCACCGCGGCGTTCAGCAGGCGCAATAGATCGACGCCTTCGACGTGCTCCATGGCCAGAAAGTAGGTGGGGCCGATCTGTCCGTAGCCGAAGGTCTGGACGATGTTGGGGTGGTTTAAGATCACCGCCACCTTGGCCTCGTCCTCGAACATCTGGCGAAACTGCGGCTGGTCACCCAGCGCCGAGTGGATCTTTTTGATGACCAAGATCTTGTTGAGCCCACCGCTCAGCGGCTCGCGCGCCAAAAACACTTCGGCCATGCCGCCTGCGCCCAAGCGGCGAATGAGCTGATATTTTCCGAAGGCTTCCAAGATGCTCGAGGCTTGGATTGTATCAGGATCGGACCAACCGCTCGACCTCCGACTCGACACGTTTATAGGCGGCGGACAAACCGGCCTCGCTCGGTCCTTTGCCGAAAAGCTCCTCGGCGGGGATCGATTTCCCAATGCGAATTCGAACTTTCCACGGAATCCACGGCAAGAGCATGAATGGTGAGGCCAACCACGCCCAGGCGCACAGTAGCTTCAAAGCAGGCGAGAGCGGCAGGCTGGCGATCGCGATCGCACCGAGAAGCCCCAGCACCGTGAGCGGCGCACGTTTGACTCCGACCAGGCGCGGCGTGATGAGCAAGTAGGGAAGAATCCAGCGCGAGCGCCACAAGATCGGCGCGGTAAAGTGGCTGCCGGAAATTCCCATCGGGACGATCGGCACATTTGACTTGGCGGCCAATCGCAAAAATCCGCGGCGCTGCGCGAAGTCGACGCGACTGGCCTGCCAAACGGGGCGTAGCACCTCGTGATCTCCCCCGGGAAAGAGCAGCACCGGGACGCCTTGCGTGAGCGTGGTTTCGACGGCGCGGGCGGTCGAAGGGATGGCGCCGAGCCCGCGGACCACATACGAAATGGGCCAGAAGTGGAATGCGAAAGGATGCGCCATTGCAGCCAGCCGACGGTTGGCACCGACCTGGTCGAGGTAGCAAATGGCAAACGACGAAAGCTCCGCAGCGGCGATCGCGCCCGAGTGATTTGCCACCAGCAGGTAGGCGCCGGTGCTGGGAAGATTCTCCACGCCGGTAAGCTCAGGACGAAATGCCAGACGGACGAGCCATCGAAGCCTTCGCAAAATATGCACCATCGTCGGCGATGGAATTCCCGGCGCAGCGGCGCGCGCTCGCTCGGCCCACCACTCAGGATGCATCGCGCCCGACGGGTGGCAGCGCAGCGAAAATCTGTTCGGCGGTGGGACGGTCGGCAGACGTGGGACTGAGAAGCGCCGCCAAAAGCGACTCTAGCGCGCCGCCTGCCAGCGGGTCGGGGAGCGAATGGTCCCAGCGTGCTTCGCCGCGCAGTCGCGCTGAATTGTCGCCGAACGCCGACGAGAACACGCCTTCGCCGACCAACATCTCCAGCAAAATTGCGCCGAGTGAGTAGAAGTCGCTGGCTGTAGAAGGCGGCGCTTCGTCGCGCGGACGGAGCAGCTCGGGCGCCATGTAGGCGAGCGTTCCTTGTAGACGCGTGCCCACCAGTTTGAGCGCCGAGAGCTCCGCGCCGACCTTGGGAAGGAGGCGGGCCAGCCCGAAATCTCCCAACACCGGAAGCTCGTCTAAGGCGGTGCGATAGAGCAGGTTGGCTGGCTTCACATCGCCGTGCAAGATTCCGTGCCGGTGCACGGCATCGAGCGTGCGCGCCAGATTGCGCGCGGTCGCCGTCGCTCTTTCGACGGAAACCGGTCCGTGCCTGAGTAGATCGCGCAGCGACCCGCCCCGGCACAGCTCCATCGCGATCAGCTGTCTCTGCTCGTCTAGATCATAGATGGCCAGCACGCCTGGATGGCGAATCGCAGCCTGCAAGCGAGCCTCCGCCCAAGCGCGCGTACGCTCGAGATCGCGCGTGCCGTCGCCGTCGCGGTCGCCGTCGCTGTTGCGGTTTCCGCCGCGCAGATGCGGATGGAGAATCTTGATCGCCACCTGTCTATCGAGCGGCAGCTCTTCGGCCTCATAGACCGCGCCGGCACCGCCGCGTCCGATTTCGTGCAGAAGACGAAAGCGTCCGCTCACCGCCGCACCTTCGTTGGGAAGGCCGATCAGTGTCGTCGGAGTTGGCCCAGAGGCGTTGGCTGTCATCATCGAACGAGGCGCTCCGCGGGTGCTCAGCCGCTCGAGCTTTACGCGCGCCATTGGGTAGTCGAAGTCTTCGGCCAAAATGAGCTCGAGATGTCTACGCGCGGAGGTGAGGTCGCCGCGACGTTCGTCGGCGTCGGCGAGGAGCAGATGTGCGCGCAGCGAAGATGCATTACTACTGACCAGCCGAAGCAGAAAGGGCCGCGCCTCCTCCAGCTCCATTCGCTCGCAGAGCAGCTCGGCCAGCTCGGCGACGATCTGCAGATCGTCCGGTGTCCGCGCCAGCTTGCGCCCGAGCTGCTCGATAGCGAAACGGTCATTCGCTCGCGTGAGAAGCCGATCCTGCACTTCGGGCGAAGCTGGCTGGAGCTCGGCCGCGGTCAGTGCTTGGTCGAAACTCTCGGCGCTGGCACCGTCGACGACCAGCGGCGGTTTTGCCGTGAACAGCTGCGCGAGCGCGCTTCTCCATTTGGCGAAGAGCGCCATTAACCGACTTCGACCCGTTCGCCCGCCCGCTCGATCACGTCGCCCGAAATCAGCTGCACCGAACCGGCGGCGCGAACACCGTTCAAAAGAATCTGCTTGCCGTCGGCTGCGGAGAGAATTGGACGACCGCGCTCGAAGTGGAGCTTGAGCCCGCCGATGAGGTCGAGCGAGGAGCTCGAGATGCGCGCGGTGAGGCCGCGATCGAGGCCACGGGTCACGGTCAACATCCAACAGGATCCCTGCCGCTCGAATGCGATTTCGCAGTGCTCGCCGAGGGAGACCGTTCCTCGCTCGGGCAATGGCGCTTCACCGACGAGCGGCAGCCCGTTCAATTGCGATCCGTTTTTCGATCCGAGCTCGCGAACCTGCGGTGGCGACGCCGAAAGTGACAGCTCGAGATGCGTGCGCGAGATGCCGACGTCGCGCAAGGTGAGCGCACAAATCGGCTCTCGACCGAGCGTGACGGTACCGTTTCCCACGTACAAGATCTCGCGGCCGCTCGCGCGCAACAGCACTTTTCCGTAGGAGAGAATCTTGGGTGTTAGGAGCGCAACCTCAGCGCGAATTCCTTGAACCTCGGCGGCGATGTCAGCCGAATTGGCTGCTTCGTCGAGAAATGCGGAAATCACTTCCAGCGCGCGATCTCGCTCGCCCGATGACCAGTGTAATTGAAAGGTGCGATAGCATTCGCTCAGGTCAGCACGACTTCGACGGAGCGATTCTGTTCGTTCGAGAATCTGCTCCATTCGATCGATCGCGCCGGCTCGTTCGTAGGCGTCGGCGGCTGCGGCGGTGTCGCCGAGATATTCGTAGCACTCGCCCGCGTTCGCCGAGTCTTGTGCGCCGTCAAAGAGCTGCGCCGCTTCTTTGACCGCTGCGCGTTCGACTTCGCCACGAACCGCCGATTCGCGCGCCCAGTCGAACAGCGCGCCGGCGATCTTGCGACGAAGCGCCCGCGCCTCCTCACCCGCGGCGCCATGCCTCCGTCCTTCGGCATCGACCCACCTCGTCGAAGCGCGCAGCTCGGTCAATTTCCCTTCGGCACTGGGGGCCGCCTGCGCGCGCAAAAAGTGCATCTCGGCCACTTTGATGCGGCTGCCCGAAAGCGCATATCCACGTGCAGCTTCGGCGTAATCGCCCGCCGCTTCGGCCGCGATGGCGCGACGGAAATCGGCGGAGAACATGCGGCGCCAAAAGCTCATGAGCGCCGATTATACCGCGATTGTGCACTCAGTTCTTCCTAGGCTAAACTGAGGCAGTGCTCGAACCGGTATCCCTGCATCAGACGCGGTTCAACGCCCCCGGCGTGCAGCCGGACTCGCGCGGCATCCTGCTCGGACGGCAGGGCGTGGTGTTGCTCGCCTCGATCGATCGGGTGGTCGGCTTCTTTCGCCTGTTCTGCGATGAAACCTCGCTGGAGGACATTCATTCACGATTGAAGATCGAGCAGGTGCGCGGCGCGCTCGATGCACGTCAATTCGTCATCTCCTTTCAGGTGGGCTCGAGCTATCTCATGGATCGAGTGTCACGCATCGCCGCCACCGTCGGTGGAGCTGCGTTCACCGGCAGCGGCAAGCATTTCATTCTCTATCGCGATCGTTACGCGCCGCTCGGGTACGATCTGGCCGGCCTGGAAACCGCGTCCGGCGACTATCTCCTGTACGGCAAGACCGGCGCGCTCAGCTGCTCGCGCGTGAAAGAGATTCCGTTCACTCAGCTGGTTCTCTCGCTGGAGCTTTTGGCCGTGCCGGGCCTGCCGCCGCGCGGAGTCGAACGCGATCTTTGGCTGCTGGTACGCGAGGGATTGGCCGAAAGTGTGCTCGGCTATCTGTGGCGAAGCGCGGTCCCGGCGGAGGCTGCGCTCGTTGAGCCGCAAGAAAAAGGCTCTTTCTCGGGCGCGACCTCGCCCAAGTGGTTGCTGCTCCATGTACCCGAGCTGCCCGAGCGAGTGCGCGCGCTTTTCTCGGCCATGCCGGGCGTGGAGATCTTCACGCAGCAGGCGCCGCGCTTTCTGGTTCAGCGCGGCCATCGACATCCCCTTCGGCTGGCGGCCTGCGGTGCGGCATTCGGCGAGCCGCCCGAGCGCGATCGAACTTATATTTTTTCGGCCACGCGTAAATCGGTCGATGTAATCGAGGGTGTTCCGGCGCTCGTGCCCTCGGGTGATCTGCTGCGCGGCGAGCAGTCGCTTACCCGCACGCCCGTCGGTGCGCTGGCGGCGTCGAACGCGGCGCTGGTTTCGTCGTCGTTCCGCCCGGCGCAACCGTACTCGGTGGCGGTCAAGCTCGAGCCGTCGCAGGGACTCCCGCTGGCGCAGGTGGCCACGCTGGTGCCGTGGTCTCAGGTGGACTGGCTGAAACGCCTGGTCTACCTCCTACCGGCGCCACTTTTGGGCGGCGCAATGGTGATGGCGCTCGACGAAGGCCTGTTCGTTTGGCGGAGAGAGGGGATCGAAGGGCTGCCGCTCGGCAAGCTCTTCGCCGAGGTGGCTCCGCGGGTCCTCGCGCCGCTCGGCTTTGGACTTTCACCGCACGCGCCGCCGCAGGTGCTGAGCGACTATCTGGGCGCCCGCGATTCGAAGCTGATCATTTTTCTGTCAGCCATGGCGCCACCCGTCGCGCTCGACGAGACCGAGTTCGAGCCGCTCGGCCGGCGCGTGCTCGCGAATCTGGAGGTGGCCGCGCGCTCGCCCGATTCGCGTCTGATCGTGCCCGACCGTTCGGAGCCGTCGACAGTGATCAACGATTCGGCTGGCATCTTTCCGCTGTGGGGCATGCGCGGGTCGAAGCTGACATGAACGGCGCTTCTTGGTTGGAAGAGTTTGCGCTGCCGCTCGCGCGTGGCGGACCGGTGAGAGTTCGCGGGCCGGTGAATGCGCGCGCGCTCAAGTCGCTCGTCGCCGTGGATCTTCAGGAGTCGGAAGCAGGGCGGAGACTCGCCGACGCGCGCCATCAAACCGTGCGCGGGCTTTGGTCCAGTGCGCCTGAGCCGATCCTCGACGAGGATTCGCTACGCCTCTTGGCCGCGGTGCAAAACCTGCTCTTCTTGGGACATCCCAGCGCCGACTCCACGTTCGTTCGCGATTCGACGTTGCACAAGCTCATCGAGTTTTCCTGTCAGTTGGCCGCGCTGCCCGATCCCACGAGCAAGGATGAGTTGGCCGCGCGCCATTCGCTCCTCTTGCATCTCTTCGATCTCGAGCGTGAAGACGTGACGGTGCGATTTTGGGCGGGAAGCTTGCAGCTCAAGGGCGAGTCGACACCCAAGAAGCCGTACCTGTTTGCCAAGCTGAGGCGGGTGCGCGAGGAGCGCAACCGAGTAAAGGTGTCGGCAGAGGTGGCGCAGGATCCCGATGCGCGGACGCTGTTGGCAGCGATCGTCAAGGCGTCGCCACTCACCGGACTCTTGTGGTCGGAGTCGCTCGAGCCATTCTTCGATCTTTCATCGGCAAAATGGCTGCGCGATCCAGATGTCGCCCGAGCGGTAGTCGAGCATTTCTCTTCCGCCGGCATCGAAAAAATCGGCGCACCGCTGTCGGAGGCGGCGCTGGCCCTGCTCAACGGCGCTCGTCCCGGCGCTGACACCGCGCTCGCGTTTGTCTGCCATCTTCATCTGATCGAGGTCTTGGCCAGTCAGCCCAAGTTGCCGCGCGCTCTGTTGGCCGAGCAGGATTCATTGCGCGATTTCTTCGCGCTGTTTGCCGCTGCCGCCCGTCTCGGTCGTCACCGTCCATCCGATGTTACGCCGCCGCTTTCGAAAGTCATCGACGACTACGCAGTCGCCTGCGAGCGGGCTTCGGCGCAGGGGCGTGTGGACCAGATCGCCGATTTGGTCCGGGCTGGCATCTCGGCCAAGGAAGAGGGAAAATAGAAAGCCATGAGTTCGCCTCCGCCTCCGCCCGCAGCCACCTACGCCGCACGCCTGGGCGCACGCTTTCAAGAGGTGGCCCGGATCATGGAGAGCCATTTCCTGAGCAAGCAAGAGCTGACGCGGCTTTTGTCGATCAGCGTGGTGGCCGGTGAGCACATGCTCTTGGTCGGACCGCCAGGCACCGCCAAGAGCGCCATCGTGCGCACCTTCGCGCAGCTCATCGATGCGCGCTACTTCGAGTATCTGCTCACTCGTTTCTCCGAGCCCAATGAGCTTTTCGGTCCGGTCGACATTCGCGCGTTTCGCGAAGGCACCTACGTCCGCAAGACCGACGCCATGCTTCCCGAGGCGGAGATCGTGTTTCTCGACGAGATTTTCCGCTCGAACTCGGCAATTCTCAACTCGCTTCTGACCGTGCTCAACGAGCGGCGCTATTTCAACGGCGCGCGCGTGATGAAGGTGCCGCTGCTTTCCATGTTCGGTGCGGCCAACGAAGTGCCCAACGACGACAACCTAGAGGCGATCTTCGATCGCTTCCTACTGCGGGCCATCTCGAACAACCTCGAGAGTCATCAGTTTCAAAACTTGGTGGAAAAAGGCATCGCCAGTGAGATCGAGCGGATGGGCGGTGGCTTCGGAGTGCCGAAGCCGATCTTCACCGCGTCGGAGTTCGTCGACCTGCAGCGTAGCTTTGGTCAGCATCTTCAATTCTCCGACGAGTTCATCGCCAAATACAAAGGGCTCATCTTTCAGATTCGATCGGAAGGAATCTCGGTCTCCGATCGGCGCGTGGTAAAGCTGCTCAAGCTTCTCTCGGCGAGCGCGCTGGTGGATGGACGCTCGGAGCCGAACGACGGCGACTTCTTCGTGCTCAAGCACATCTGGAATCATACCGATCAGACTGAGCTCCTCGGCGAGATCGTCTCACCGGTGGTCGATCGCTTCTATCGCGAGCATCCACAGCTGCGCCGCTTCTCCAGTGGACAGGCGACGCTCGACGATCTGTTGGGCGAGCTGAAGATGATTCGACAGCTGCTCACCTCGGGCGAAGTATTGTCTGACATTCAGCTCTTTTCGCAGCTCAAGAACCTGAACGAAATTCGCGCCGCGCTCGAGTCGATGGAATCTCGCGAAGGCGAAGGCGACACCGCCCAGCGCATGGTGCAGGAGATCGATCAGCTGCTGGAAAGTGTGTTCAGCTCGTCCAAGTTCGCATGATCCCCGCGTCGCTCAGACGCTCGTCGCTGGCTCGGCAAGTGGGCTCGCTCGCCTTGAGTCACGTAACGCCACCGTCGCAAATGGGCAACTCAGCGCTGATGTTGCGGGTGGCAGCGTGGGCCAACACCATGGGCCAGCTCGGCGTCCATCTTCCGCTCTTCGTCGTCCATGATCTTGGCCTGCTCCTCGCCGCGGGACGTAGCGTGCGAATCGGTCCCAAAGAAGACATTCTCGGTCGGCTGCAGCTCGGCGCTGAAACAGCTGCGCTCCTCAAGCAGTACAGTGCGACGCTATCGATGCTCTTCGGCAGCGAGCTGGTAGAAAAGAGCACCAACTGGCGATTGCGCGACGATCTGATCGCGGTGCTGCTCATCAGGATTTTGGGCGATCTCTACCATCGCTGGGGCAATCCATCGAAAAAGGTGGATGCGGCGCCGCTGCCGCTCGATCCGCAGATCTACGCCGATGCCGATCTGGTCGAACATTTCTCCGATTTTGATTCTGCTTGGCTGGTCGGCTTTCTTCGTTTCATTTCGCGCGAGCAGCTTCACGTCTACACCTCGCTCGAACAGATCGACGTCGACACAGTACGTCTGCTCGGTGTCGGCGGCGGGCTCGGCGCCCCCACCTCGATGCTCGACTTGGTGGATTTGGCCGGTGTGTTTCGATCGTCGGAGTCGAACGACGTGGTGAGCTTTTCATTGGAGCTATTGCCGTCGGTGCTCGAGACCAAGCGCGCTTCGGGCGTGCAGACGTTTGCGGTCGACGGCTACGCTTCGATCGAGCGGCGAGGCAACTTGGATGCGCTCATCTTGTCGGAGTTCGCCGTAGACGACGAGTTGTTCGAGCGCAAGGTGTTCGACAACGAGCTCTACTACTACGGGCACGAAAAAGAGCGCGAGCAGAAGAAGCGACTGCACTACTTGCTGGTCGATTCGTCTCCTTCGATGCGCGGAGTCAGACAGGTGTTCGCCCGTGGGCTGGCGCTCACCTTGGCGAAAAAACTGTCACTCGAAGGCGACGAAGTCTGGATGCGCTTCTTCGACTCGAGACTTTACGACATTCGCAAGGTGAACGAAGGTGGACTGGCCGTTCCGTATCTCCTGTCGTTCAAATCGGAGCGCGGTCGCAACTACGGTAAGGTTTTTCGCCAGCTCGCCGCCGAGCTGGAACCGCTCAAACAGCGGGACGGTCGGCAGATCATCGTCTACATTCTGACGCACGGGCAGTGTCACTTACCACCCGAGGTGGTGAGTGAGATGCGCCGCTGGGCCAGTTTGTACGGAATTTTCATTTTGCCGTCATCGGAGATCGAGCTCGACTATCTCCATCTGCTCGATCGTCATCAGATTGTCGATGGAAGGAGCCTGCGAAATCGCACCGAACGACGCGATCGCGCACTCGAGATCGTCAAAGACGTTGGCGCCGCCGCCACCAAGAAGCCGCGAGGTCGCGCCTGATGTCGACCGAATCGGAGCTCGCCGATCGCGCCCAACGCGAGCTTTCGCAGGGAAATGCCAAAACGGCGAATGAGCTTTTTCTTCAGCTGGTCGCGCACACCCACGTGCTCGACGTCGAATATGACGCGTGGCTGAAAGGGCTGGCGGCTTCTTATCTGGCGCTCGGCGACGTGCATGCGGCAGCCCAGGTGCGGGTCTATCTCGGCGAGTTGAAGGAGGTGGAGTCGATTCTGCCGGTGGATGACTTTTTCTTTCGCGGTCGCATCAAGGAACTCGAAGCCAAGCGGTTGGAAGGCGCGTCTGCCGCACTGCGCTTTCAAGAAGCGGCCGAGCTGTATCGAAAGGCGGGCCGGCGGGTCCATGCCGCCATCGCCAGCGCACAGGCGGGAGATTGGCCGGCCGAGAGAGCGGACTGGCAACGCGTGCTGGCCGATCCGCATCTTTGCGATCACCGCTACGAACAGGCGCTCGCCCATTTCGATTTGGGGATGGCGCATCGAAAAGAGGGCACACGGGCCGAAGCGACGCGTCATCTCATTGAATCGCAGCGCATCCTCGAAGAGGTCGCCGACGATTTTGAGACGCGCGGCGAGCGTGAACGCGCCTTCGACTGCTACGCCATCCTGCTCAAGCTTGGAAAAGATTCGGGCAGCTTCGAGACGCTGGCGGAAGGATACATCAACTGCATTCGTGTGCTCAAAGAGGACAGCCTCACGTTTTACGTGCTGCAGTATTACGAAGATTTTCTGCGCATCAGCCTCGAGCGCGAAGAGTTTCATGCCNNAGCTGCGGAGTACGCGCGCAAGGTGGGCATGATCTACGAACGGAGTTATCTCAAGCGCGCAGCGGAGACCTGGTGCCAGGCCGCCGAAAAAAACGATCGTGACGGAGGGCCGATCGAAATCACTGAGAATGCCTATCTGGCGGCGGTCGACTCCTACAACTCGATCGGCGACTTCTTCCACATTCGCGAGCGGTATCACACTCTCTCGCTCTTGCCGCTGAGCGACAAGAAGCGACGCCGCTACGCCGAGCTGACCACGCGCTATTCGGAGGTTTGGCAAGACACCGTCGAGTCGGCGCCGTTTCCTGCCTACCTGCGGCAGCAGCACGCCTATCCGGAAATCTGGTTCGACGATCTCCTAGAATGGGAGCGCGACGGAGATCCGCTGCTGGTCTGCGCAAGCATGGTGGGCGACACTCGGTATGCGGACATTCTTCGTCGCCGCGCGCTGACCCTCATCTTGGGAGTCCGGAAAGCGCTCCCCGGCGTCGAATCTTTGCGCGAGGGAGCTTCCCCTGCGGTGCTGAAGCAGATCGCACTCGGCATGGGCGAGCTCCAGTCCTATGTGGCGTTGCGTCCGCTCGAGAAACTTTCGACTCACGCGCGCGAAGAGGTGCGGGTTGCGGTCATGGATGCGCTCAAGCACCTCTATTTCAAGCGCACCTTCGTGCTCATTCAGCACGGGCTCAAAGATCCGCAACCGGCGGTGCGTCGCGCGGCGCTCGAGTCGATGGAGAAGCTGAACTTTCCGCACGCGTTCGATCCGCTGGTGCGAATTTTTCGTGAACACGACAGCCCGTCGGTGAAAGAGGCTGCGCTCAACGGACTCGGGCGTATCGCCAGCCTGGAAGCGGGCGAGTTTCTCATTGAGGTGGCGCGTTACGAGCCCGAGTCACTTCGTGCGCTCGCGTTGGGTCTGCTCGGTCGGTTCGACAACCCCGATATTCGTCCCATCATCGCGCGCTACGTCGAGATCGAAGATGGCGCCATGCGTGAGGCGTTGCTCAAGATCATCCAGACGGTGCCGATATGAATCTAGGGCGTAGGATCGGAGGCGATGGGCAGCGTGGTCGATGCTTCCGACGCCATGGTCTCGGAGAAAATCTCGGTTCGCGGTTTGCCGGTCAGCGAGACGCTGATGGGAAGTCCGAGCGCATAGAGCGCAGTGGCAGCGGTGTCCATGGTCGAGATGTTGTCGCCGAGTAGATGATTCTCGAGAACGCCGGGACCACACGCGATCCATGGAATCTCGCGATCGATTTTGGTGGCGCCGGAGTGCACTCGATTATGTCCGCCATGATCGGCGCTGACGATGATCAGGGTGTCTTCGAGCATTCCCGAACGCTCTAGCGCTTCGTACAAGATGCCCAAACAGCGATCGCTCGAGTGGATAGCGCTCAGCTGTTTCTCCGACATCCAACCGTCGGAGTGGCCGCGTTCGTCAGGATCGGAAAAGTGTACGAAGGCCAGCGCCGGCTTTTCGGTGGTGAGGTAGAGGGCCGCTTCTTCCGCGACCTTTTTGCAATAGTAGCCGGGACGATCGTACACGCCGACGGTACCCGGCGGAACGATGTGTCGCAACTTCGATTTGCCGGTGAAAAACGCGGTGGTCATGCCGGCATCTTGCGCTTCGGTAAAGATGGTCGGCGTTTTGATATAGCCCTTCGACGGACGCCAGTTGTTCCAGGTCAGGCCGTGCACATTGGAATCGACGCCTGACAGCATCGAAGCGTGCGCGGGCAAGGTTGAGGCATCGCGAATAGTCTTGGCGTGATAGCTGTAGGAGCCGTGATGTCGCAGTACCTCATGCCATTTGAGGTGCATTTTTTCGACCGCATCGCCGCGCAATCCGTCTTCACTGATGATGAGCACGTGGCCGACGCGGCGTTCGTGTTCGGGCGCAGGCGTTGATTCATCCTGTGCGTGAGCGAGGGCGGGCAGGGTGAGAGCGAGACAGAGCGCAGAAAACCGGAGCATGCGGATATCTTACGCCCGATTCGCCTACGTCCGCAAGATTTCTGGAGATTATCAGGTACGCAGGGTGACGAGCTCGGTCGCTTGATTGGCCAACTGGCCGCACGCCGCCGCAATGTCATCGCCGCGACTGGCGCGCACGTAGACCGCCAGCCCTTGTGCCTGCACCAGCGATTGAAACTCGCGCACATGAGCGGCGGCCGGTCGGCCATAGGGCGCGCCGGGATGCGGATTGAACGCGATCAAATTCACTTTCGACGGAATGCCGCGCAACAGCTTTCCCAGCCTGACCGCGTCCGCCGCCGAATCGTTCACGCCCGCCAGCAGCACATATTCGAAGGTCACACGCCGGCGACGCTCGAGCGGAATTTGTCTGACAGCATCGAGCAGCGCGGCGATATTCCATTTGCGGTTGATGGGCATCACTTCGTCGCGGACTTCGTCGGTGGTCGCGTTCAACGAAACGGCCAAGTTCACGCGCGTCGCTTCTTGCGCAAATTTTTGAATGCCGGGCACCAGACCCGCCGTCGACACCGTGATCCGTCGCCGCGAAAAATGGCTGCCGTGCGCTGATACCAGCGTGGCGATGGCCGACATCACGTTCTTGTAATTGTGTAGCGGCTCGCCCATTCCCATGAACACCAGGTTGGAGATGGTGTCGCCACCGGCGCGGCGGGTCGGGTCGTCGGGCGGTAGGGCAGCTACGATCTTCTGCGCCAAGTAAACTTGATCGAGAATTTCGCCGGGCGAAAGTTGGCGTCCAAAGCCGAGCTGCGCGGTGGCGCAAAAGTTACAGTCGAGCGCGCAGCCGACTTGCGACGACACGCACTGGGTGAGCTTGGCGCGGCGAGGGAACAGCGCGTTCTCCAGGTGCTCGGGAACCGCTTTGACTTCCGCATCCGACTCTTCATCGTCGTTGAGCGAATCGTCTTCGGTCTCGTTGCGCGCGTCTTTGGCGGGAATGAGAACGGTTTCGATCATGCGGCCGTCGTGCGTGCGCAGCCGATATTTTCGCGTACCGTCTTTGGAGATCTGCTCGAGATCGATCTCGAGCGTGCGAACCTCGGCGCGTTCAGCCAGCTTGGCGCGCAAATCCTTGGAGAGGTCGGTCATCTCCTCGAATGAAAGCGCGCGCTGACGATGGACCCATCGGAAAATCTGATTGGCGCGATAGCGATCGAACCCGAGCTCGCGCACCAGCGCCTCGAGCTCATCGCTCCCCAAATCGCGTAAATTCGCCTTCGCCGACATCCGGCGACGGGATAGCACGAAACGGAAAAAGGGTCACTCTCCCCATAGCTAATCAGTTGAAATATAAGTTGAATTAGAAGCAACCGCGAAAACCGATCGGCGCCTGAACGCGGCGAATCCGAATCGCGCGGTTAGTCTAAATAAGCTTGAAGAATTAACTAGATAGGACCCCGGAGAGTGACCCGTGGATCTTTAGAGCTCTTTGCCGGCGAAGAAGAAGCCCATTTCGAAGGCTGCCGTCTCCGGCGCATCCGAGCCGTGAACGGCATTCTTCTCGATGTCGACGCCGAACTTCTGGCGAATGGTCCCCGCCTCCGCCTTCTTCGAATCGGTCGCACCCATGAGCTCGCGGTTGCGCGCGATCGCGTTCTCACCCTCGAGAACCTGGACAATGCACGGGCCCGACGTCATGAACTTCACCAGCTCGCCGAAGAACGGCCGTTCGCGATGCACGTGATAGAAGCCCTTCGCCTCGCGATCGGTCATGTGCATCATCTTCATCGCCACCGGTCGCAATCCACCGTCGATGAGATGTTGAATGATCGCGCCCGATTTACCCGACGCCACCGCGTCCGGCTTGATGATCGAAAAAGTCCGTTCTTTGGCCATCTGTTTGCCCCTAGTGAAAAGCGCATCTTCCTTACATCAATGGGGTTTGGCTGTCCACTCGGAAGCGATTAGCGAAGGACGCTCTTGAGCGTCGCGCCCATTTCGGCGGGCGTGCGCGCGACTTTGATGCCGGCCGCTTCGAGCGCGGCGATTTTTTCCGCCGCGGTGCCTTTGCCACCTGAGATGATGGCGCCGGCGTGACCCATGCGTTTGCCCGGCGGTGCGGTTTGTCCGGCGATGAACGCGGCCACCGGTTTTTTCATCTTGGTGCGCGCAAACTCCGCCGCCTCTTCTTCCGACGAGCCGCCGATCTCCCCCATCATTAATACGGCGGTCGTTCCCGGATCGGCTTCGAACAGCGCCAGCGCATCGATGAAATCCATTCCCTTCACCGGATCGCCGCCGATGCCGATGCAGGTCGACTGACCGATGCCAAGCTGCGTGAGCTGATGCACACCTTCGTAGGTGAGCGTGCCCGAGCGCGAAACCAATCCGACCGTGCCCTCTTTGTGAATGTAGCCGGGCATGATTCCGATTTTGCACTTGCCGGGCGAGATGACGCCGGGGCAATTCGGTCCGATGAGCGTCGTCTTTTTCTGCGCGCGCAGGACGCGTCCGACGCGCACCATGTCGAGCGTGGGAATTCC
>PLXG01000421.1 GCA_003153195.1 Myxococcales bacterium | reverse complement strand
CTTCATCTGGTCGATGGTGCTCTACGTGTCGAGTAAAATTCCGGTCAGCGCGCTGCGCCGCTACTCGCGCATCGACACCGTCACTCACGGACCCGAGCCGAGCGAGGTGGCGCGCGCCTGGTCGATGGCGCTTACCGCCAGCCTGATCGGGATGTTGGTGGGCGTCTTCTTCTTGTCGTTCGCCTATCACCAAGTGCTCTGGATCTACATCGGGCTGACCGGCGCGCTCTACGGCGCGATTCGTCGCCACGATCCGACGTTCGACGTGCACGTGAGCTGGACCGAATGCGCGCTGGTGTTCGCCGGCAATGCGGCGCTGCTGGCGGCGCTGTTCGTCTACACGCGCGTCAAGGTGAGCTGACCAAGATTATTTGGCATATCAAACCGGTGGGATCAGCGAGGGAATGGCCAACACGCTCTGAAAGTAGGAATCGGTAAATGAGTAGTCGACGACCAGGCGCCGAAGCCCATAGGGATCGATGGCGCCGAAGCGATTTACTCCGTTGACGTTGGTGAGGCCCACTTGGTACCCCGCGCGCACGATCGCCTCGAGAATTTTGGGGCTGTCTTTGATGTCGAGTCCGACCGGATACGAAATCGCGCGCACCGGATTTCCCAGCTGCTCTTCGAGCTCGCGCTTCGATCCCTGAAGCTCCTCTTCCAGATCTTCCGGCGACAGAGTCTGAAGCACCCGATGAGTTCGGGTGTGCGACTGCACGTCCATTCCTGCTTTGCGCAGCGTTCGTACGTCGTCCCAAGTTAAAATGTGTTCATCGGCGAGCGCGCGCTCGATTTCGGCGCTCCATTCAACCTCACTGGCTCGGCCGAGCGCGTCCAAAAAGCGCGGCAGGTCGAGGCCGAACTGATCCTTCACCACCCGCAGAAGACTGCTGATGGTGGCGTCGATCTCGTCGCCGAGTGCGAGCTTCATCGGACGCGGATAGTCGAGCTCGATCTCAGCCTTGCGCGAGCGTTTGAGCTGATAGTGAATGCGATCCCACCAGAACACTTTGCGTCTCTCGATGTAGTCGCTGCACACGAAAAAGATCGCCGGCACGCCGACCTTCTTTAAGATGGGCAGCGCGGTTTGCAGGTTGTCGCGGTAGCCGTCGTCGAAGGTGATGGCGATGGAGTTGGCGGGGAGCGTGGCGCCAGCGACGAATTCGCACAGCTCGTCGACGCCGATGACATGGTAGTGGCGTCGGACGAATTCCATCTGCTGGGTGAACGCCTCAGGCGTCGCGTCGATGACCTCTTGGTCGAGCTCCCAGCTGGGAGACGATTCCCCTACCCGGTGATAGGTCAGGATGGGCAGATACGGTGCGGGTTTGAGCGTGCGAAAGCGGAAGATGGCTCCGGTTGCGCCGGAGTCATGAAGTGCGCGGGCAACTCTCATCCGCTTGGACGGCACGCCTCTAGCTTACAGTGATTTTCGGTACAGATCGAGATAGCCCCGAACCACTCGTTCGCCGGAATACCGCTCGAGAGCAGTATTCCTTGCCGCTTTCCCCATTTCACGCGCGCGTGGTCGATTCGCCGAGAGAAGTTCCAGTCGCGCCGCGAAGGCAGCCACGTCTCCGGCCGGAACCAAAAAGCCGGTCACGCCCTCTTCGATCACGTCGGGAATTCCACCCACTTTAGTCGACACCATTGGCAGCTCGCTGGCCATCGCCTCCGGCAGAACCAGTGGCAATCCCTCCGTCACCGACGAGAGGGCAAAGACATCGAAGGCCGAATAGAGGCGAGGCGTGTCGCTTCTCGCTCCGGTGAAATGAATGAACGCCGAGCTCGCCTGCTGGCGCAGATCGTTCGCCAGCGGTCCGTCGCCGACCAGCACCAGTCGTGAATCCGGCCCCACTTTTTTCGCCATCACCGAGATGAGTAGCGCCTGATCTTTTTCTGGCGCCAGTCTGCCGACGGTACCGACCACCCATGCGCCGTCGGGAATTCCGAGCTCTTTTCGTACTGCCGCGCGGACGATCGGATCGGGACGAAAGCGCGAGAGGTCGATTCCATTCTGAATGATAAATAATTTACGCGTCGGCACTTCGTTGTTCTTGCGCGCGACGGCGGCGGTGAGCGGCGAAACCGCTACGTACGCATCGCAGAGAAGCGCCGCGGCCCGACGCACCAAGACCCTGCGTGCGGTGTCCGGGTTTGCGCCGTGCTTGGTGTGAATGACCCGCGCACCTATCAACCTGGCGGCCGGCGCGCCGTAGATGAGCGGCTGTGGATTATGGGTATGGACCAGCTTCACTTTTTCGCGGCGAAAGAGACGCGCTAATCGAAAGATCAGACTGGCATCGAAACCGGCGCCTTTGAGCTCCACCGCGGTTGGAATTCCGGCCAGCTCGAATTCTTTTCGCAGAGGGCCGTCAGCGAACGCCACCGCCATCACCTCACAATCGTGGGCCATTAGGCCGCGCGACAGGTCGAGGGCGACTCGTTCTTGGCCTCCCATCCCGAAGGACGAGAGGATCTGCGCGACCTTCATCTACCGAGGCCGCGAAGCATCACCCAAGGGGTCTTCACGATCACGCCGAACTCGGTGCGCAGAAACGATTGAAAATCTTCCAGCGACGCGGTGTAGGCCAGATCGAACAGCATCTTGAGGCGCATGTCGTCGGCGTCGGCGTCGTTCGCCTCTTCGAGCTGGAATGGATTGACCAGCGTCTCGAGATAGCGGCCAACCTCGCTATCGGGCGGTGCCGATCCGCTGTAGCCGAGCGAAATTTGCGCCAGCCCAGTGATGCCCGGCCGCACATTGCGCATGCGTTCTTCGAAGAACGGGATCGCTAGCGCCAAATTCGAGATCAACTCCGGTCGCTCCGGCCGCGGTCCGACGATGCTCATGTCGCCGAACAGGACGTTCCAAAATTGCGGAATTTCGTCGAGCCGCGTGCGACGCAAAAAACGTCCGACCCGCGTCACGCGCGGATCGCGCTCGGCGGCCAGCACTACGCCGGTGTGCTTTTCCGCATCGGGGCTCATGGTGCGAAACTTGAACATTAAAAATTCGTCGAACGTGAATTGTCCGCTCGACTGATCGTGACCGCGTAACCGCCCCGCCCGGCGCTGTCTGAAGATGAGCGGACCGGGCGAATCGAGATAGATGGCCAGACCGATGATCGGATAGAGCGGCACCGTGACGGCTAGTCCGAACAGCGAGCCAGCCACATCAAGCGCACGCTTGGCAATCCGTACCGCAGGGTTCATGACGCACTCCGTCGCACGGTGCAATTTTATCAGACTCTGATACGATGCGGAGGGTGATTTACATCAAACTACCAGGAACCCTGAAGTACCGCGATTTGGCAGTCCGCGCGGTCTCTTCGGCGTGCAAATTGGTGGCGCCGTTGAGCTCCATGCTCCACCGGGAATTTGCAGACCACGTTGTTTCGGCCTTCGCCGAAGCCTATAACAACGCAGCGCTCCACAGCTATCGCGGGCGGGCGCCGGGAAACATTGAGATCGAAATCGATGACGGGCAATGGCAGGGGACGCAAGCGATGATCATTCGCATGCGCGATTTCGGCAATAGCTTCGACCTGGCGCAGGTTCCGACCCCCGACCTCGATTCGCTCCCCGAGTCCGGCCTGGGCATCTTCATCATCAAATCGTTCATGGACGACGTCAGTTATCAGGCTGGCGCTCCCAACATACTTTCGATGACCAAACGCATTCCAACCGCGGATAAATTGACAGGTGAGGACAGGCAGGGCCGGCCATGAATTTCAAGCGCACAGATCAAGGTGATCGCACCATCCTCAAGATCGAGGGTTCTCTCGACGCCGTCTCGACGCCTGACATTCGTCCGATCATCGATTCGCTGGTGAGCGAGAAGCGGCTGGTGGTCGACGTCGACTGTTCGTCCCTGCGACTTGTCGACAGCTCTGGAGTCGGTGCCATCGTCGCGCTCTACAAGCGAATCAAAGCGCTGGGAGGCAACGTGGCGGTCAGCGGACTTCGAGATCAGCCGCTCGCCATCTTCAAACTTCTCCGTCTGGATCGCGTTTTCAAGTCCGAGTAAATCTGCCGTGCTGATCTGGTTCATCGGATCGCTCCTCCTCATTTTCATCGCTTACGTCGGATATCCGATTTTCTGTTTCGTGCGCGCCCGCCTATTCGCGCAGCCGATCTTGCGCGGAAAAGATCAGCCCAAAGTTTCGGTGCTGATCGCCGCGTATCGCGAGGCCGGAACGATTGCCCGCAAGCTGGAGAGCCTTTCGCGTCAGACCTATCCGCAAACGCTGATCGAGATCATCGTCGCCTGCGATGGAAGTGACGACGGCACGGACGAGGTGGCGGCGCGCACCGCCGGTGTTTGCGTGGTGAAAATCCCGTCGCGTCGCGGCAAACCGAACGCGCTCAACGAGGCGGCGCGTGCGGCCAGCGGACAGATCTTGATCCTCACCGACGCACGGCAGCCACTGTCGGAAAATGCCATCGAGGTGTTGGTTGCCGATCTGGGCGATCCCAAGGTGGGTGCGGTGGGCGGCGAGCTGGTGATGGGCGGCGACGCACCGGCCGGCGCCTACTGGAAATACGAAGCGCTGATTCGCAAAATGGAAGGGCGCGCCGGATCGACGGTGGGTGTTTCGGGCGCGCTCTACGCGATTCGTCGCGAGCTGTTCGTTCCCTTGCCGGAAGAGACGATTCTCGACGACGTCTTGGCGCCGATGCGCGTTCGGTTAGGTGGGCTGCGTGTTGGATTCGAGCCGGAAGCCAAAGCGTTCGACGTGGCGGCGCAGTCGGCCCGCGAGTTTCAACGCAAGGTGCGCACGCTCTCGGGAAATTTTCAGTTGCTGGCCATCGAGCCGCGGCTGCTCAGTCCCTTTCACAATCCATCGTGGCTCGATTTTGTCTGCCATAAGCTTTTGCGGCTAGTCGTTCCATATGCACTCCTGATCGCGCTCCTTTCGCCGCTCGCCTTCGCCCCGATTTTGACCGGTCTGCAGCTGGTCGGCTACGGACTGGCGGCGCTGCGCGGGATTGGCCAGCTCAAGGGCGTCAAGCTGGCCGGGTTGGCCGAGACCTTCGTGGTGCTCAATGCGGCCGCGGTGGTGGGACTCTTTCGCTTTCTGCGATATGGGCGCAAGCTGCCATGGTGAGACGCGCGCCGCTGATCATTTCGGCGTTCATGCTGATCTTCGCGGTGCAGCGCGGAACGCATGGACGGCGCGGCGACGCGCGTGGTTTGGTGTCGGCCGCGGCGGCGCTTCCAGCGGCCGTACAGGTGCGCGGGCAGACCATTTCTTCGCATCCGCGCATTCTCCTCGACACGCCGGCGCTGGCGCGTCTGCGCAACGCGGCCAAACGCAAGACGCCCATGCTCGAACGGCTGGTGGCCACCTGCGACAAAGCCATGGGCGAGTGGATCAGCGCCGGCTATGAGGGCTTCGATTGGGGCATCGCCGTCGCCGATCTCGCGCTCTGTTCGCGCGCCACCGGCTCGCCGCGCTATGCCGATCGCGCCGCGCACTATTTGGCCGCGCTCATCGACGATCGCGAGCGAGTGGGCGACGGAAAAGGTGGCGACGCTGTCGTCCATCACGACGATGGATACGGCATTCGCGCGCGCGGAGTCTACGCTGCGCTCGGCTACGATTGGCTCTACGGCACGTCGGCGATGACGGCGACGTTTCGCGCGCACATCGTCGATCGACTTTCGTCTTGGCTCAATTGGTACCGACAAGCGGGCTATCAACGCGAAGTCCCCATCGCCAACTATTTTCTCGGCTACGCGACCGCTGCCGTTTTTACTGCGCTCGCCACCGCCGACGAGGGCGGACAAGATTGGCTGCCATTCGTGCGAGACGAGCTGCTGGGCCTTCGACTGATTCCCGGATTGCAAAAACTCGACGGAGGTGACTGGCCGGAAGGCTGGCAGTACGGCGAGCTCTCGGCGGCGGAGGTGGCGTTGATCGCGGCCGCTTGGCGCACCGGCACCGGCGTCGATCTGATTCCGCAGATTCCCTGGCTGGGCCAGCTCATCAACCATCACGTTCACGCGCTGGTGCCCGGTTCGAGCGCGGTCTACGACTCGGGCGATTGGAGCGATCATCCGGCCAAACCCTCGGGGTTGGCGATGACCGCGCTGACCGTGGCGCTGGAAAATTCGGACGCGCCGAAATCGAGCGAGCTCGCGGCCAAGGCGCGCTGGATGGCGAGCAAAGGACTGCCGGCGTTCTCGTCGGAGCCGGCCTGGCTCGCGGCGCTCACCGATCGTGAGGACACAAAAGAGATCGATCCGCACACGCAGGGAAAAGGCGCGATACCCACCAGCACACTTCTGCCGGGAACGGGGCTGACGCTGGCNNTGTGGATGTCGTTTCAAGCGGGCCCGACCCTCTCCGATCACCAGCACAACGATCAAGGTCACTTTGAGCTTTGGCGCGGTGGCGATGCGCTGCTGGTCGACGGTGGAGATTACAATTCGGCGGCGACGGTCAACCACAACAGCCTGCTCATCGACGATGGCGGCCGCGTGCTCAACTATTCGCCCAATCAGGGACTTTGGGGCGGCGCCAAAATCACCGCATTTTCCGACGACGGTGAAATACTGGCGGTGAAAGGCGATCTCACTGAAGCCTACGCACCCAAATGTATCGAAGAAGGTTGCGCCAAGCGAGCGGCGCGCACGGTGCAGCGGACGGTGGTGTTCGTTCGGCCGGCAACTTTGGTGATCGACGATCGCGGCAAGCTCGATGATCCTTCTTATGGTCTCACCGCCGCATTTCACGTCACCAAAGAGCCGAAGCCAAGCGGCAACCGCCTGTCGCTTACCATCGGTAGCTCGCGGCTCGATCTCACGACGATTTTTCCGGAAGCCACCAAGATGGAAGTGCGCAAAGAGCCGGCCCCACTCGGTCCCAGCGCCGACGGTCCCTATCGTCAGAATGAGCCTTGGGGGCCGATGTGGCGCGTGGAAGTGGCGACGGCCAAAGGATCGATGGAGCGCGAGCTGGTTCATGTCGCCAGGGCCAGCTCGTCAAAAAGTCCCGTGCTCACCTCAGCGACTGCGCTCATCGGCCAACATATGACCGGCGCACATCTTCTCGAAGCGAGCGGCAGAATCGTCAACGTGCTCTTCGCCAGCGGCGAAGGGTCGGCGGTGCTGCCCTCCTTCGGCAAAGGACAGGAGCTGGTGATCGCCGGGCTGCAGCCGAACAATCGCTATCGCCTACGTTTTGAGCGCTCTGGCGCGAGTTGCAAACTCACGCTCACCAACGGGAGTGAGCTCGATGCCGGACCGGGAGGGCAGGTGCGCGTTCGCGACCTTTCGTGCCAATAAGAGTGGGTGCTAAGACCCTGTGGTTCGAAACGGCGAGTTGGGCTATAAGTCGCCGCCGTCCATGATGCCGCTTCGTGCAATCGATGAGCGTCCGTTAGACCGCCTGCTGGCGGGTGTGTCGCGCTCGTTCTATTTGAGCTTGGCAGTGCTGCCGCGTGCGGTGCGCAGTCAACTGTCGGTTGCCTACTTGATCGCGCGCGCGGCCGACACTATCGCCGACACGCGCGTCATTCGGGGCGGCGAGCGCCTGGCGATGCTCGGATCGCTCAAAGCCGCGCTCACCGAGCCGGAGCGCGTCGTGCCGGCGGTGGGCGAAATTCGCCGCGAGATTCTTTCGCGCGAAGGTGGGGCCACGGCGCAGGAGCGACTGCTGCTCGAACGACTGGGCGACTGTCTGCGCATCTATTTCGAATTCGGCGTCGACGACGGCACCCGCGCGCGCAACGTTCTGTCCACGCTTATGACCGGTATGGAGCGCGATCTGACCCGCTTTCCTGATGGTGCACCGCTGCATGCGCTGGCGTCGCTCACCGAGCTCGACGAGCACTGCTATTTCGCGGCTGGATGCGTGGGTGAATATTGGACCTTGATGACCGCGGCGCACGTGCCGAGCGTTTCACGTTTGGGGCGCCCCGATTTGGTGGCGCGCGGCGTTCGCCTCGGCAAAGCGCTGCAGATGGTCAACGTGATTCGCGACGCGCCGTCCGATCTATCGCAAGGCCGATGCTATTGGCCGCGCGATCTATTGTCGGCGCACGGCGTCACGCCGGAAGAGCTGGCGACGCTCGCTCCCGAGCGCATGAAGCCGATGCTCGACGCGCTTTGCAAAATCGCGCTCGAGCACGCCGACGCTGCGCTGCCTTACGTGCTGGCGATTCCGCGCACTGAATCGCGCTTGCGGCTGGCGGCGCTGTGGCCGCTTTGGATCGGTCTCGATACCATCGCGCTGGTTCGTCGAACTCCATTCGGACAGCCGGCGAAGATTTCGCGGCAGCAGGTCTATCGCATCATGATGGAGTCGGCCGCGGCGGTGCGATCCGATCGATTGCTGCAGCGCGCCTATGACGCCCACCGCGCCAAAGCGCAATAACGCCTTATCGTTTTTGCGGGCGTTGACGGAAGCCAGGGCGCTGCGCGAATCCGCGCGCCGCCTTGGGCAGTCCGGGCGCGCCGCCCTCTAGTCCGAAGCGCGCCCAGCGATCTCCATAGGGCGCAACCTTCAGCTTCTTTCCCTCTTTGACCAGCTCGAGGTTGTTTTGAATGCGCTCGTCTTTGGGCAACTTCTTCGAGGCGCGCTCCAGCACCTCGGTCGCTTCCGCTTTTTTCCCGCAGGCGACCAGACACCAGGCGTACATGCTCCACGCCAGCCCATCTTTTTCGCCGACCTTCACCGCATCTTCGAAGGCGCGCTTCATCTCATTCTCGTTGTGCTTCTTGAAATGGGCGCAGGCTAAAAATGCGCGCGACTCCCACGGCCGCTTCGACGCGTGCTTGAGCTCCACCAGCGCGCCATCGAGATCGCCCGAGTCATAGAGCAGCGCGCCGATCTGGGTACGCAACTGGGATTCGAGCAGCGGATGCCAGCTCTTCCAGCGCAAGCCGGCGCGGAGACTCTTCAGACCGAGCTCGCGACGACCCCCTTGCAGATGCCTTTGCGCTTCATCGACCACCGGCATGATNNGGCTGCCACGATCGCCGCGATGACGCCCGGTGTGACCGCGCCCGCAGTGGAGTGAACCAGATGAGAAAACCGGAATAGCGCTGAGATCAGAACGCCGAATAAAATGGAGACAATAAAGGTGAGCACGCCCATCTCTTAGCAGAACTCGCTTTTTTCGCCCACATGCTAAGTTGAATGGGTGAGCGGTGAGATTCTCCTATTGGTTTCAACTACTTCCTATCGCGCGGAGGACTTTTTGCGGGCCGCCGCGCAATTGGGTGTGCGGGCGCGGCTGGGAATCGACCGCTGCCACGTCCTGGCGGGGGCGTTTTCGCCCGAATCATTCCCCGGCGTGCTGAGCGGATCGATCGCGCTCGATTTTCGCGATCCTGAGGGTGCCGCCGCCGCCATCGCGTCGAGCGGCCATTCGATCGCCGCCATCGTGCCCACCGATGATCTCACCGCCGAGATCGCCGCGCGGGCTTCGTTCCTGCTCGAGCTGCGCGGAAATTCAGCCGACGCGACCTACACCGCGCGCAATAAAGAGCGCATGCGTGAGGCGCTGCATGCCGCACGCGTCCCGGCGCCGCGGGTACGAGCGTTTTCCATCGACGAGTCGCCCGAGCGAATCTTGGAGATCGCCAACTTCATTCCCTATCCCTGTGTGCTCAAGCCTCTTTTGCTTTCGACCAGCCGCGGCGTGATTCGCGCCGACGATCCCGATTCTTTCGTGGCGGCTTGGACGCGCGTGCGTACGCTGCTTTCGTCACCGAAGATGCGCGCAGTCGAAGATCCGGCCGGGCATCGCATTCTGGTCGAAGAATTCATCGACGGACCAGAAGTGGCGCTGGAGGGAATGCTATCGTCGGGGAATCTGCGGGTGCTGGCGCTGTTCGACAAGCCCG
>PLXG01000011.1 GCA_003153195.1 Myxococcales bacterium | reverse complement strand
GGAAGCGGCAAGACGACGCTGCTCAGTATGATTTCCGGCATTCTGCGGCCAAACGCCGGTACGGTGCGCGTTCGCGACGTCGACGTCTGGAGCCTCGGTGAAAATGGCCTTGCCGATTTTCGCCTCAACACCGTCGGCTTCGTGTTCCAAGACTACCACCTCTTCCCGCGCCTCACGACGGCGGAGAACGTCGCCATTCCGCTCATTCTTCGTCGCCAAGACTGGAACGAATCGCTCAAGAAGGCGGAGCACACGCTCGAGATCGTCGGATTGAAGAATCGCGCACATCTGCCGCCGAACAAACTCTCCGGCGGCGAACAGCAANNCGGGTCGCGATCGCGCGCGCGATCGTCAGCGCGCCCGACATTCTGGTCTTCGACGAACCGACTGCCTCGCTCGACGGTGACACGGGACGAAGGATCATCGAGTTCGTCCGCAAAGAAATTTTGAACGATAAGCGATGCATCCTGATCGTGACGCACGACGATCGCATCTTCGAGTTTTCCGATCGCATTGTGAACATGGAGGACGGGCGGATCGTCGACACCAAGAGGAGCGCGCAGCATGCGTAATAAAATTATTTTCGCGATGGTCGGCGTCGGCATCCTCGCGGGCCTGGTCAGCGCCTACGTTTATGCGCGACCTGCAAAGCCGCAACCGCCGGCGTTCAACCCGGCTTCGAATCCGTATTCGGACGGGATCTACGCAAATGGCATCGTCGAGAGCTATCAAGCGAACGGCGAGAACGTAAATTTTTATCCTGAGGTCTCCGGTACGGTTGCCAAGATTCCCGTTGCCGAAGGGCAAAGCGTCAAAACGGGCGACGCGTTGGTGGTCATCGACGACACCATTCAGCGTGCGCTCGCCGAGCAGCAAAACTCGCAGGCGGACGCAGCGCTCGCGCTTTACAATGAGCTCAAAGCGCAGCCACGCAAAGAGACACTCGACGTGGCACGCGCGCAAGTTGAAATGGCGATCGCGAGCTTGAAGAATGCCAGCGACCAACTCGAGAAGCAGGCGCACGCCTATAAGATCGATCCGCGCTCGGTGAGCAAAGATGTCCTAGACAACGCGGACAACGCGTTCAAGGTCGCCAAGTCCAACCTAGACGTGGTGACGCGTCAGTATCAGCTCACAAAAGCGGGCGCATGGAGCTACGACATCGAGAATCAGAAGTTGCAGCACGAGGCGCTGCTCAAGGCGTCCGTAGCATCGAGCGCGCTGGTCGGGAAGTACACTTTGCGTGCGCCGTCGGACGGCGTCGTACTTTCGATCCACACTTCTATCGGCAGTTACGTGTCGCCGCTCGGTGCCTTCGATCCGTACACCGATTCGATGGGTCCTGTCGTTGTGATGGGCAGCGAAAGGGAGCATCTCGCCGTGCGCGCATACATCGATGAGATTCTGATCACACGACTGCCGTCGAAAACACAGATGCACGCGACGATGTTCATTCGTGGCACGAATGTGAAAGTGCCGCTCACGTTCGAGCGCATCCAGCCGCACGTCTCGCCGAAGATTCAGCTCTCGAATGAGCGAACTGAAAAGGTCGACCTGCGCGTGCTCCCGATCATCTTCAAATTCGAACCGCCTGCAGGCATGCAGATTTATCCGGGTGAATTGGTGGACGTCTATGTCGGCGACAAATAGGCGCGTAGTTTTTATCGCTGCGATCGCGCTTCTGCCAAGCTGCGCGGTCGGGCCAAAATTTGTCAGGCCCGAACCTCCGAAGGAGGGTCGCTATCTCGCGGATACAGAAAATCGCGAGCTCACCGCCGACGGTAAGTCGCAACGCTTCATTCCAAGCGACAAGCTCGCCGCCGACTGGTGGCGCATGTTCCACTGCGCGCCGCTCGATGCGATCGTGGAGGACGCTATTTTTCGCAGCCCGAAGATGGATGCGGCACAAGCTGGATTGCAAGAGAGCCAAGCGAGTCTGCGCGCGGGATATGGAATATTTTTTCCACAGATCGACGCTGACGTTTCCGCGTCTCGGCAACAGTACAGCCCGCAGCGCCTCGGTCAGAAATTGCCATCGAGCGTGTTCAATCTCTTCACTCTTTCCGCGAGTGTCAGCTATGCGATCGATATCTGGGGTGGACAGCGCCGCGCCGTCGAGAAGCTGCGCGCGCAGATGAACCAGCAGCGTTACGCCGTGATCGCGACCTATCTCATGTTGTCAGGCAACGTCGTCAACACGGTGATCGCCTTGGCAGCGTATCGTGATGAAATCGCGGCGACCAAGGAGTTGATCGCGCTCACAGAGGATCAGCTTCGCATCACTGCCGTGCAAGCGAGCTCGGGCACGGTTCCCTATGTGAACGTGCTCAGCATCAAAAGTCAGATTGCGTCGCTGCGCTCGATCTTGCCGCCGCTCGAGCAGAAGATGGATCAGGCTGAACATTTGCTTGCGACCCTCACCGGACGCACACCGGCGGAGTTGCACTTGCCACCGATTGCGCTCGCCGATCTGACCTTGCCGGCCGATCTGCCGGTCAGCTTGCCGTCGCAGATGGTGCGTCAACGTCCCGACATTCTGGTCGCCGAAGAGCAGCTCCACGCAAACAACGCCGCCATCGGAGTGGCGACTGCCGCGATGCTGCCGAGCATTACGCTCAGCGGCAGTTATGGGGTGAACAACACATCGATTGCCAATCTGTTCACACCGGCGAGTCTGTTCGGCTCCATCGTTGGAGGACTTGTGGCGCCGCTGTTCCAAGGCGGAACGCTTTGGTATCAGCGCAAGGCGGCGATCGCCGCGCGCGACATGGCGCTGGCGAACTATCGCGAAACCGTGCTCGAAGCGTTCGCGCAGATCGCCGACACGTTGCGCGGGCTCGATCACGACGCCCAGGCGCTGACCGCCCAATCGGAGTCGGTCGCAGCAGCGGCCGATGCGCTCAAGCTCATTCAAATCGCGTATCAAACTGGCATCGCCAACTATCTACAAGTTCTCATCGCCGACGAACAATATCATCAGGCAAAGATCGCCTATATCCAAACGCAGGCGCAACGCTACCAAGACACGGTCGCGCTCTTCGTCGCGCTCGGCGGCGGATGGTGGAATGCGTCTAAGCCGATCGACGCTTCGCATTAGCGAAT
>PLXG01000223.1 GCA_003153195.1 Myxococcales bacterium | reverse complement strand
GAGCTGTCCTGGCTGGCGTTCAACGATCGCGTGCTCGGCGAGGCGCGCGACCCCAGCATTCCACTGTTCGAGCGCATCAAATTTCTCTCCATCGTCGCCTCCAACCTCGACGAATTTTTCATGATTCGCGTGGCCGGCCTCAAACAGCAGGTGGCGTCCGGTTCGACCGGATCGGGTGACGACGGAATGCTTCCCGCCGATCAGCTGGCGGTCATCTCCGAGCGCGCGCACGCCATGGTGGACGAGCAATACCGCGTTTGGCGTGATGATATTTTGCCCGCGCTCGAGAAGCAGGGCCTCTTGCTAGTCAAGCATGGCGAGCTCACCGCCGAGCAAAAGACCGCCGCGCAGGCCTACTTCGTCTCGAACGTACTGCCGACGCTGACGCCACTGGCGGTCGATCCGGTGCATCCGTTTCCGCATCTGCGCAACAAGTCGATGAACGTCGCAGTCATGCTGCAGCGCCAAAAAAGGGGGCGTCGCAAACGCGAATCGAACGAAGATGCGCTGGCGGTCGTGCAGGTTCCGAGCGTGCTCGGCCGGCTGGTGCCGATCCCCACCGCGTCTTCGCACGGCGCGGCCAAAGCATTCATCGGTCTCGGCGAGCTCATCGCCTGGCGCGTCGGCGATCTGTTTCCTGGATTTACGGTCAAGCAGACCACCAGCTTTCGCGTCACCCGCAATTGGGACCTGAACGTCGACGAGGAAGAGTCGGAAGATTTGCTCTCAACCATTCAGGAAGAATTGCGCCGGCGCGATCGTGGCGCGGCAGTTCGACTGGAGATCGACGACGACGCGCCGCAGCGGCTGGAAAACATGCTATCGGCCGCGCTCGGGCTCGGGCCCGCCGACGTGTACCGCATCAAAGGACCGCTTCAGCTCACCGATTTTACCGCGCTCTCCGACTCGGATCCGCGACCCGAGCTGCGCGTCGAGTCGCTGCAGCCGGCCATTCCGCCCTCGCTGCGCGATACCGAGTCGCTGTTCCCGATCATCGCGCAAAAAGACATTTTGCTGCATCACCCCTACGAGTCGTTCGATCCGGTGGTGCGCTTCGTCGANNAAAACGGCAAGCAGGTGGCGGTGCTCATCGAGATCAAAGCGCGCATGGATGAGGCCAACAACATTGCGTGGGCGCGCCGTCTCGAACAGCACGGTGTGCACGTGGTCTACGGCCTCATCGGTCTCAAGACCCACTGCAAAGTTTTAATGGTGGTACGTCGCGAAGGCACCGGCATTCGTCGCTATGTGCATCTCGGCACCGGCAACTACAATCCGCAAACCGCGCGGCAGTACACCGATCTTTCGCTGTTCACCACGCGCGCCGAAATTGCCGACGATGTGACCCATCTCTTCAACATGCTCACCGGATATTCGGACACGCCGCAGTGGAAGCGCATCGCGGTGGCGCCGATGGGACTTCAAGAGCGCATCTTGGAATTGATCGAACGCGAAAGTCAGCGCGCGAAAAAGGGCGAGCCGGCGCGCATCATCGCCAAGATGAACTCGCTCGTCGAGCCGACGGTCATTCGTGCGCTTTACGCCGCCAGTCAGGCCGGCGTGGAGATCGATCTACTGGTGCGCGGAATCTGCTGTCTGCGACCGGGCGTGCCGGGCGTGTCGGATCGCATTCGCGTCACCAGCATCGTTGACCGTTTTTTGGAGCACAGCCGCGTCTTCGCCTTCGGCAGTCCCGATCGGGTGGAAGTCTATCTGGCGTCGGCCGACTGGATGCCGCGCAATTTTCTACGTCGCATCGAAGTTATGTTCCCCGTCGAGGATCCGCAGATTCGCGCGCGTCTGTACGAGGAAATTCTCGGCGGCGCGCTCAAGGACAACGTCAAGTCGCGCCGGCTCCAGGCCGACGGCTCGTACGTACCGGCCGATCCATCCGGCAATGTTCGCAGTCAGATGGTGCTGCTCGATCTCGCTCGCCGCGCCGGCGAACCAAAGTTGAGTGAAGCGCTGCGTCATGTGGCCGCACCCGATCTGCCCGACGAGCCGGTCCGACTGGCCACCGTCGCCACGCCGAACTGAGCAGATTCTCTCGAAGCAGATTTTCGAAGTCGATTATGGTCAGGCCGAGCGGCGCTGTGGCTCGGGCGCCCACAGCGAGAGATATTCTTGATCGGTGAGCGGACGCTTGCGGATCGAATAGAGCTGAAAAGTCGGACAGAGCGTCTGATCGCCGGCCACGCAGTAGCGCTCGCGTTCGAACAGGGTCGGGATGTGAAAGCCCGCTACTGCTCGGCAGGACTGATACGGATTGGACTCGAAGAACTCGCAAATCATGGCCCCAGCAATGTAAGGCCCTTCGTTACCGTTTCAAGGGGTCTCAGGAGCCAGTCTTTGTAGCCATCTGCGCGCCTCGTCGTCGTGGGGGGCGAGCTGCAAAATGCGCCGTAAGTCGCTGGCTGCACGAGACTTTTCCCTAAGCTTGAGCTCCGCCTGGGCGCGCACTTTGAGGGCCCTCAGCGTCGGGCCGTTCGAAGAAATCGATTGGCTAGCGTGCGCCAGGGCCTGACCGTATTCACCGGTCCCGAGCTCGACTTCGGCGCGCTCGACGAGAACGAACGGACGCGCAGCGGAATCTAGGGAGAGCTGTTCGTAGATTTCGCGCGCCCGCGCGAGCGAGCCCATTTTGGCCAGCTGATCGGCCTCCGCCAGGCGTGCCGCGACCTCTTTCGATGGACGCGGTGGGCTGGTGGTTCGCGCGATCGACACCGTGCGCGCAAGAGGAACGTTGTGAATGTCGGCCGGCTTTTCGATCGGCCGATTTTCGATCAGTGCGGCTGCGTCGATTGTGGACGTGAGCAACGGCGGGATGGAAGGCGCTTTGGGCGACGGTGAATTTTTCGTGAAGCGCAGTCCAATCGCGACGGACATCAGCACCAGCGGGACGATCGCCCACCAAGCGAGAAACGGCTTCCCGATCGAGGCACTCGCCTCCTTGGCGAGCTGCGTATGCTCCTCTTCGACCGCGCGCGCTTCGCCGGGAAAGAGTCGAGCCATCGTCGCCTTCACGTCGTCGCCGGAGGCGGGCGCGCAATCTTGCAGTCGAGCTGCCAGCTCGCCGGCGTCGGAGAATCGCGCCGATGAATCGGCGGCCAGCGCGCGCGCCAGCACCATCGCCACCGGCGCCGGCACCGACAGATCGCCGGAGCTCGCCAGCGACGACAGCGCATCGGCCGACGGTGGCCGGCCGGTCACCGCAAAATAGAGCACCGCGCCGAGCGAATAGAGATCCGATCGCGAGCTCGGGCCTTCGACCTGATCGGGCGCGATAAATCCGCGCGTCCCCACCGCCATACCAACCCGCGTGACGCGCCGGCCGACTCGCGATTGCGCCAGACCGTAGTCGATGAGCCGAACCTGTCCGTCGAAACCGACCATTACGTTTTCGGGCGAGATGTCTCGATGCACGAAGTCGAGCCCGGGCGTGCGGTGCGCACTGTCGAGCGCGAGCGCGAGCTGACGAACGATCTCGAGCGCGACCTTGAGCTCGAGGTGCTCTTCGAATTTTACCGCACGCTCGACCATCGACTCGAGATCGCGGCCAGCGATCCAAGGGAACGCGAGATAGGGCGTGCCGTTCACCTGACCGCTGTCGAACGCGCGAACCAGTCCCGGGTGATCGAACTTCGTCGACAGCTCGGTCTCGGCGGCGAATCGAGTGAGTCCGTCCGGCGAAAGATCGCGCGCGCGTTTGAGCACCACCAGCTCGCGTCGCCGCGCATCGAACGCCAGGGAGAGCGATCCCATTTGGCCCGGTTTGAGCGGACGAAGAAGGAGATATCGGCCGAATCGCTCGACGGTGCCGGGAAGGTGGCGCTCGAGCTTCATAGCGCGTTGATGATGGTCTGCTTGTCGGGTTCGACGCGCTCGCGCCGCATGATCTTTTTGCGCGCGTCATATTGAAGATCGATCTTGTGGAGGCCCACCGAAACCAAATATCGAATCGGCGCGCGCCCGACCAGCACGTCGTCGACGTACACGTCCACGCTCGGTAAATTCGCGTCGCGTGTGACCACCAAGAGACCGGTGCTAACGGCGTCGGGTCCCGACGGGGATCTCGGCTCGACTGCGGCGGACGGGTGAGTCTTGGGCACGCGCGCCGGTTTGACGACCGGCTTCGGCTCGGGCTCGACGTGCTTGGGCGGCAGGATTTCGGCAGACATTTGCGTTTGGATCATCGCGGCCGCGTTGAGCGCGACCGCCGCATCGGGCGCCGTGACCGACGGGGCACGATCGAGCGCAGCCGATTCAGCGAGTTTCGGATGGAGCAGCAACCAAATCGCGATGCTCACCATGGTCGCCGACGCGACTCCCGAAAGAAGCAAAAACAGATGCACGCCAGAGAATCCGCGGTGCGCCTCCGACTGCTCGGCGGGACGTTGCGTCGTCGCCTCGGGAAGATTCGCCAGCGTCGACAGTGGATCTTGCGCTGTCGCCGGCCCAAGCGACGGCCCGCCCGGAACATACGAGGGCGAAGTCGGCGAAAGCGTGGTGGTCGTGGCGAGTTCATCCTCGGGCTCAGGCTCCGGCTCCTCCTGGGGACGCGGGCGCGGCGCCGGCGGGACGGGCGGCAGGTTCAGGGCCGCCAAATCGGAGTTGGTCATGAAGGGGCTGGAAAGTCGTCGCCGGGGACGAACCTCTTTGATCAGATCTTTGAGCGGTGCATCCGCCACCGCCCATCCCGGCCGGAGCGACACCAGCTGCGTGCGAGCCGCCTGCGCCGACGGCGGACGAGCGTCGCGATCGGGATGCATCATCCGCATCACCACCGCTTCCAGCTCGGGCGGAACCTCGGGGTTGAGGGTGCGCAGCGGCGTCACTTTGCCCTCGCGCACCGCCAGATAGGTCTCCACCATCGAGCCGGAAAATGCGTGCCGGCGCGTCAACATTTCGTAGAGCACCACGCCCATGCTGTAGATGTCGGCGCGCCGATCGAGCGCGACCTTTCCGTCCATGGCTTCGGGCGGCGCGTAGGAATATTTGCCGCGAAACTGCGGACCGAGCGTCTGATGGCGCCAGTCGAGCGAAGCCTTGGCGACGCCGAAATCAGTGAGCTTCACTTCGGCGCCGTAGGAGACGAGGATGTTGTGGGGACTCACGTCGCGGTGCACCAGATCGCTCTGCGAGCCTTCGATGCGCGCGGTGTGCGCGAAGTCGAGACCCTTGAGCGCCTCGGCGGCGATGTAGATCGCCATATCGATGCCGAGCACGCCTCGATCGCCGAAGATGAGCTCGACGAGATCGCAGCCTTCGACGTACTCCATGACGATGTTGTATTGACCGCCTTCGTCTTTCAAAAAGCCGATGACCTGGACGATGTTTTGATGCGGCAGTCCAGCCACCAACCGCGCTTCGGCTTTGAAGTAATCGAGGTGGCGAGCGGCTTCGGGCAAAAGGCGCTTGACGACGACCGTCTTGCGAAAGCCATCGGGCCCTTCATCGCGCGCGAGCCACACTTCGCCCATGCCGCCTTGGCCGATGCGTTCGACCAGCGTGTAGCGATCGCCGATCTTGATCACTTTGAACTCTTCAACTTCGCGAATTTGACGCGCATTCTGTTTGAACGTAAGGTCCGGACCGTGGGCGTTTGCCTTCGCGCTTCGCGGCTCGCCGTCTGGCTTGTCGTTGCATTCTATTCTAGCACAGCACCGGCGGACACTGCTCCCGGCCTGAGCGGAATCGTGCTGCCCACTCAACTCGGTGGCGATATTCCGCGGCGGGACGCCTGGCAGCGCGAGTTCGATCTGCGACTTCGCAGCCTGCTCGAGAAATCGCATGTTCAAGTCCGCGAGCCGAGCCTGAGCGCCGACCAGCGTGCCTGCAGCGAACCGAGTTGCGCACTTCATCTCGCCGAATCGGCCAAAGCGGACCTGGTCTTGGGCGCGCGCGTATTTCTCGACGCCAATGTGCCGCCCAGCTATCACGTCGCCGCATGGCTGTTCGATCGCGCTAAGCCCGGCGAACGATTCGTGGAAGAGCGGATTTGTCCGACCTGTTCGGAGTTTCAGGCGGCGGAGTTGCTGTCGGAGCTGGCGGCCAAAGCGGTGACCCAGATCGGCGCCGGCAAGGCGCTCAGCGTGCCAGTCGAGCACCATCAGGTGATCACCGCAGCTCCGTCCGCCGCGNNGCCTCGGCATCGCGGCCGGAGTGATCGGAATCGCCGCGCTCATCTATGGATCGATCGAAGTTGGGCGCGATGGCAGCTGCACCGCCAGCTCGAACGATCCCGCGCCGCACTGCACTCAGCGGATCGACACCACCAACGATCAAGTGGTCGGATTTGTCGGCGCGCCGGTCGCGCTCGGCGCGGCTGCCCTGCTCACTTATTATGGATGGCGCAAACCGAGCGCGGTGCAGGTCCGCGCGTCGGCGCAGGGAATGTCGTTTTCGATTCTGGGGAGTTTTCAGTGAAGGCGGCGGCGATGGTCGGACTTCTCTGTGCAGTGGTGCTGGTCGCCTGTTTAGAGCGCACCTATTCCGTGCCGTGCTCGACGGCGATTTGCGGCGCGGTGGAT